>NZ_JAIUGU010000004.1:0-529376 GCF_020164775.1 Mesorhizobium sp. ES1-6 | reverse complement strand
ATGGCGCAACCTCGGTCGCCTCGCTCACCATCACCGTCAACGGCGTCAACGACGCACCGGTCGCGGTGGCCGACACCAATTCCGGCCTCGAGGACACCACCATCACCGGCAGCGTCGCCACCAACGACAGCGATGTCGATGACGGCGCCGTCCTCAGCTACAGCCTCAATGCGCCGATCGCCGGCCTGACCCTCAATCCCGATGGCAGCTACAGCCTCGACGCCAGCAATGCCGCCTACCAGCACCTGGCGGCCGGCGCCTCCACCGATGTCGTGGCCAGCTACACCGTCACCGACGAACATGGCGCAACCTCGGTCGCCTCGCTCACCATCACCGTCAACGGCGTCAACGACGCACCGGTCGCGGTGGCCGACACCGCTTCGGTGAAAGAGGACACAGCGCCCAATCCGGTCAGCGGCAATGTGCTGACCAACGACAGCGATGTCGACACTGGCGATACCCGCAGCGTCACCGCCGTCAACGGTTCGGCCGGCAATGTCGGTGCCAACCTAGTCGGCACTTACGGCACGCTGCATCTCAACAGCGATGGCACCTACACCTACACGCTCAACAACGCCCTGGCCTCGGTGCAGGCTCTGGCAGCAGGTGCCACAGCCACCGACGTCTTCACCTACACCAACGCCGACAACCATGGCGGCTCATCGAGTTCCAGCCTGACGGTGACCATCAACGGCACCAATGATGCCCCGATCGTGGTTGCCGACACCGCTTCGGTGAAAGAGGACACAGCGCCCAATCCGGTCAGCGGCAATGTGCTGAGCAACGACAGCGATGTCGACACTGGCGATACCCGCAGCGTCACCGCCGTCAATGGTTCGGCCGCCAATGTCGGTGCCAACCTAGTCGGCACTTACGGCACGCTGCATCTCAACAGCGATGGCACCTACACCTACACGCTCAACAACGCCCTGGCCTCGGTGCAGGCACTGGCTCAAGGTGCCACAGCCACCGACGTCTTCAGCTACACCAACTCAGACAACCATGGCGGCTCTTCGAGCGCCAACCTGACGGTGACCATCAACGGCACCAATGATGCTCCAGATATACATCTTGTGGCGACAGGGACGCCGGACACAGCGTCCGCGACCCTGACAGAGACCAATGCCGGCCTGTCGAGATCGGGCACGCTGACGGTGACCGATGCCGATGTTGCCGACACTGTCAGTTCCACGGTCACAGCTGTCGTGGCGTCAGGAACGACGGCTGGTCTCACTTCAAACGCGGCCCAACTTCTTGCCATGATGGCTGTTTCGCCGATATCGGGCTTGGCCGCCAATCCTGCGGACACCCACAACCTTAACTGGACCTTCAACTCCGGCACGCAGGCATTCGATTACCTTGCTGCCGGTCAGTCCCTGACGCTCACCTATACTGTCCAAAGCACCGACAATAACGGTGCGTCGGATACCCAGACCGTCACCGTCACCGTCAACGGCACGGACGAGGCGAGCAACACGCTTATCAGTACGGTCGCTGCGAGCAAGCAATCAAGCAATAACAGTCCAAGCACAGCTCAAATAACTTTCAATACCACGAGCATACATGCAAACTTCGTCGACATCACATCGGCAATCCATGTGTCGAATGCGACCAATGACGCGTTCATAGTTGCTGGCAGCGGCCATTTTGACGCGGCGACACAAACGTATTCGTTTGACGTAAATAAGGGTTCTGGCAACAACGGATCAACTTACAGCGTTACTATCGATGCTGGAGCGTTCTCGGATAATGCAGGTCATACAAACGCAGCCGCGACCCAAGGCGGCCTCAAGCCCGCTGGCACCTCCGGCGAGCCCATCAATCTCGCCTTGACCGACCCCTCGCACGAGGACGCGCTCATCACCGTCACCGTGAAGGACGTGCCTACCGGCTGGACGATCGACGGCGCGACGCACAACGCCGATGGATCCTGGACGGTTCAGTCCAGCGCCATCCACGAACTGACGGTGACAACGCCGGCCAATTTCGTGGGCGCCGCAGTGCTCGACGTGCAATTGACCTGGATCAATGCCGACGGCACCTTGGGCAGCGCATCGATCGCCGACAATGTCGAGGCCTACGCTCCGGGATCGCCGATCTTTGCCTGGTCCAGTGACGACGTGCTGACCGGCTCGCACGGCAACGATCTCTTCGTCTTTTCGCAACCGATCGGCGCCGACACGGTGCACAATTTCGACGCGGCAGCCGACCAGATCGACCTCATCGGCTATAACGGGTTGGCAGACTTTGCCGACCTCCAGTCGCATATCGCCGACGACGCCAACGGCAATGCGGTGATCGCGCTCGGCGACGGGCAGTCGATCACGTTGGAAGGCGTGCATTCCTCAACGCTTGGCGCTGGCAATTTCGTCTTCGATCAGACGCCTGTGGTCGCCAATTCAGGCACCATGACGATCGGCGACGGCGCGTTGCTGCCGCTCAGCGGCATTATCAACAACAGCTGCCTCATCTCGCTCGACTCGACCGGCGGCGATACGCTGCTGCAGGTCGTTCAGCACGGCGTGACCTTGCAGGGCGGCGGGCAGATCCTGCTGTCCGATAGCGCCGCCAACATGATCTCCGGCACCGGGCCGGACGTCAGTCTGGTCAATGTCGACAACACGATCTCCGGCGCTGGCCAATTGGGCGGCGGGATGCTGAGCCTCGACAACAGGGGGACAATCATCGCCTCGGGCTCGAACGCGCTGGTCATCGACACCGGTGGCAGCGTCGTCGTCAACTCCGGAACGCTGGAAGCAACGGGTTCTGGCGGTCTGACGATCACCGGCGGCCTGGCGAATTCAGGCATGCTCTGGGCCAATGGCGGCAACATCGTCATCCACGGCCAGGTTACCGGCGACGGCGATGCCACGATCGGCAATCTGTCGAAGCTCGAGTTCGGCGGCGCCTCATCGACGGATGTCACCTTCGGACACGACGCTGCCGGCACGCTGCAACTCGACGATTCTTTCGATTACAGCGGACGGATCGGCGGCATCACCAATGATGACAGACTGGACCTCAGGGACATCCTGTTCGGTGCGGGAACGACGGCCGTCTATCAGGCAAACCAGGATGGCAGCGGCGGAACGCTGACCGTTTCGGATGGCACCCATGGCACCGCGTTGCATCTGGTCGGCAGCTATGATGCGAACGCCTTCAAGCTTGCCGATGACGGCCAGGGCCATACCGTCGTTTCGTATAATCCGGCGGAATTCACGCTGACCGGCATCGGCAATGGGGCGATTTCAAGCGACTTCGTGGTGTGAGCGAAAACGGCCGCCGGCTGTGGCGCTCCCTGACCTGACGAGTATCGAGTGGGGTTCTGGAAGTGGATAGCAAGTCTCGAATTGTAAAGGATGCGCTCCGGGCATGCCGCCGCTATTTCCTGCTTGCGGCGGCATTCAGCCTGGCGATCAACCTGCTTTACCTCGCCTCCCCACTCTACATGCTGCAGATCTACGACCGGGTTGTCACCAGTGGCAGCGAAACCACGCTGGTGATGCTGACCCTGGTGTTGCTGGCGGCCTTCCTTTCGCTGGCGGGTCTCGACCTGGTCCGCGCCTGGATCCTGACGCGTGCCAGCGCCCGGCTCGACCGGTTGCTCTCGGCAAGGATCCTCGCCGCGTCTGTCGAAACCCCGTCGCCCGGCTCCTCGCCGAGCCAGCCGATCCGCGACTTCGATACGTTCAGGCAGGTCATCACCGGCAGCGGCATCCACGCCCTGTTCGACCTGCCGTGGTCGCCCATCTACATCGGCATCATCTTTCTGCTGCATCCTTGGCTCGGCTTCTTCGCATTGGGCTGCTCGCTGCTCTTGATCGGCATGGCCGTGCTCAACGAGTATCTCGTGCGCTCGCCGCTGAAACAGGCCAACGAGCTGGCGACGAACAACTATAACTTCACCGAGATGAGCCTCAGGAACTCGGAAGTTGTTCGCGCCATGGGGATGATTGACGGTCTCATCCGTCGCTGGGGGCGCGACCGAAACCTGGCGCTGCGGCGCCAGGCGGAGGCAAGCGACCGTGCCGCCCTGATGTCGGGCCTTATCCGGTTTCTGCGGCTGACCATGCAATCGCTGATCCTCGGCCTCGGCGCCTATCTGGTCATCGAACGGCAGATTACCGGCGGCACCATGTTCGCGGCGAGTCTCCTGCTGGGCAGGGGGCTGCAGCCTGTCGAGCAGATCGTCGGCCTCTGGCGCAGCCTGATCCTGGCGCGGGCAGCGTTGGCAAGAGTGGAGAAGCTGGTCGACGGGGGCGCGCGGAACGAAAGAGCGTTCAACCTGCCCAAGCCCAGCGGCACGATCTCCGTCGAGCAGGTAAGCTTTGCAATTCTCAGCCAGCAAAAGGTGCTTCTGCGGGAAGTGTCGTTTCGGCTGGAGGCTGGCGAGGCGCTCGGAATCGTTGGCCCCTCCGGCGCCGGCAAGTCGACCCTGGCGCGCCACCTTGCCGGCGTCATGCAACCCAGTCGCGGCACAGTCAGGCTGGATGGCGCCGACCTGTCGCAATGGGGGCACGACGCATTAGGTGATCACATCGGTTACCTGCCGCAGGATATCGAACTCTTCTCCGATACCGTCGCCGCCAATATTGGGCGCTTCAAGACCAATGTCGACCAGGAGGTTATCGAGGCCGCGCGGCTTGCCGGCGTGCACGAGATGATCATTCGCCTGCCGCAGGGCTACGAGACTCAGATCGGCGAGGGCGGCGCCGTGCTGTCAGGAGGATATCGGCAGCGGATTGCTCTTGCCCGGGCGGTGTTTGGAACGCCGAAGCTGATCATTCTTGACGAGCCGAGCTCCAATCTCGACGCCGACGGCGACCGCGCGCTGAGCGACTGCGCGATCGAGCTCAAGCGCCGCGGCAGCACGGTTATCATCGTCTCGCATAGGCCCTCGACCTTGGCGAATGTCGACAAGATCCTGCTGTTGCGCGATGGCGCCGTCGAGGCGTTCGGCATGAGAAACGAGATCGTGGCGCTGCTCAATCAGCGCGCGGCTCCAATGGCGGTGGCAACGCAATGAGCTGTGGTCGGAGAGATCGATGAGCGACAGCGCCCTCACTTACCATAGCCTGCCCGGCGAGGTCGGCCTCGTGGCTCCGGATTCAATCCGCGTGCCCGCCTATATCGGCCTGCTGATCATAATGGGCTTTTTCGGCATTTTCGGCGGCTGGGCGGCCTTTGCCCCTCTGAACGGCGCCGTGCTCGCCGACGCCATCGTCAAGGTGGAAGGCAATCGCAAGAGCGTCCAGCACTTCGACGGCGGTACAGTGAAGGAGATCCGGGTAAAGGATGGCGACGTCGTCAGGAAGGGCGACATAATGCTGAAGCTGGACGACACCAGGATTCGGTCCGAGTTCAATCTCTATGCCCAGCAATACGCGCTGTTGCGCGCAACCGATGCCAGGATCCGTGCCGAACTGGACGGCAGCGAGGCTGTCGCCTTTCCCAAGGACATCCTCAAAGAGCACGAGGACTACCTCAAGGACGCAATGGCAAACCAGATCGCCGACCTGGAAAGCCAACGCGCCTCGATGGCCGGCGCCAGGCAGATTCTCGAGCGGCGCATTGCCGAGCTCGAGGAGCAGATGCGGGGCAAGCAGTCTCGGGTCGAATCCTACCAGGCTCAGCTTAAATCGACGATCGAGGAGAAGGCCAGCCTGTCGAAGCTGCTCAAGGCCGGTTTGACGACTCGCCCACGCATCCTGGAACTGGAAAGGTCGGCCTCGGATTTGCAGGGCTTGATCGACGATAATCTCGGCGCCATCGGCGGCAGCCAACAGAGCAAAGCCGAACTTGAGAGCCAGATCGCACAATTGACCAACGAGCGCCGGACCAAATTGTCGGCCATGCTGATCGATACGCAATCGAACCTGTCCGATCTCATACCCAAGATGTTCGCCGCCCAGGCTGCCATGGATCGGGCCGAAGTGCGTGCGCCCTATGACGGCCAAGTGATGGATTTGAGCGTCTTCTCGATCGGTGCGATCGTGGCGCCGGGCCAGACCATCCTCGACATCGTGCCGACCGAGAATTCGCTGATCGTCCAGGCGCAGGTTCGCGTCGAGGACATATCGAACCTGCGTCCCGACATGGCCGCCGAAGTGCGTTTCACATCATACAAGCAGCGTTCGATACCCATAATTCATGGACGCGTCACCCGCATTTCGGCGGATCGCATTACCGATACCAAGACCGGCTTTCCCTATTATCTCGCGGACGTAGCGGTCGATCCGGTGGAATTGGCAGCGGCCCCGCAAATCGCGCTTTATCCGGGCATGCCGGCGTCGGTCATGATCGTTACCGAGCAACGCACGGCACTCGACTACATTTTAGGCCCGCTGGTTGTATCGTTCCACTCAGCGTTTCGCCAGAAGTGACGGAAATCCAACACGCACGCGCCGATAACTCCAGCTAACCAGTCGTGAATATCCTTCCCTCCGCATTGCGGCGCTCCTGGCCATGAAAAATCCAGGAGACCGTTGGATATGGGCGTGGACGTATGTTAAGGGGTGTGCTGAATTGGTTCAGCCGCTTACCAAGCTCCACATCGAGGGCTGCATGCTGTCGCGAGTGATGTCGATGGTCGCAAGGGTGACAGGCAGCTTAAACCGTCGTGGGCCAGCGCTGCCCGGATTCAAATAGAGCACGCCATCCACTGTCTCCATCCTTGGCACGTGCGAGTGACCGGACACGATCAAATCGATGCCCTGGACAACCGGGTTGATCTGCAGCGTCTTGAGATCATGAAGCACGTAGATTGCTCGTCCAGCGAGGCGGACGAGCTCGGTTTCCGCGTATTCCACTGCCCACCCACCGGTGTCCACGTTTCCTCTGATTGCGGTAACCGGTGCGATACCGCGAAGCGCTGCGATGATCTCAGGGCGACCGATATCTCCTCCATGAATGATGTGGTCGACCCCGGCTAGGCAGCGCACTGCCTCCGGCCTCAGCAAGCCGTGCGTGTCCGAGATGACACCAATCCTGAATGTCATAGCTCTGCCATCAGACGGTGAGGGTGGACAAATCCGTTGCGATAAGGCTGTTCGTAAACGTCCGGACCGCTTCCGCGAGAATTTCTTCGTCAGAATAGCGGCCGGAGATGTGCGTAAGAACGAGTTGCTTTACATCACTGGTGGCTGCCAGCGATGCCGCCTCCGCAGCCGTCAGATGTCCATAGTCGCGCGCCATGGTCGCATCTCGTTCCAGGAATGTGGCTTCGATGACAAGCAGGTCGGCGCCGCCCACCTTGTCGGCCAATCCATCGGTGGTTTCGGTGTCGCCTACAATGACCAGCTTCTTGCCGGCTTCGGGTGGTCCGAGGACTGCTTCGGGAGCAATCGTCCTGCCGTCTGGGAGAGAAATTGAACGTCCTTCGGCCAAGTCCCTCCGGATCGGACCGTCTGGCACACCGAGAGCTACCAAGCGGTCCGAACGGAGGTGACGACGCGCCGGCGTCTCGAAGACGAAGCCATAGCTGTCGGTGTCGCGATGGCGAACTTGAAAGCAATCGACCGTGAACTCATCCACCTCGAACACGCGTCCGGGGACAAGCGGCACGAGTTGCAGCGGGATCGGCGCGCGTCCTTCACCCCAAAGGCCAGCGAGCATGCGGGCGACGACGTCGAGCGTGTCTGCGCTGCCATGAACGGTTACAAGGTCCTCGCTCTGCCGGAGCCGAAGCGTCGAGAACAAGCCCGGAATCCCGAGCACGTGGTCGAAATGCGCGTGGGTGAGGAGCAGCCGATCAAGTCGCCTGAATCCGGCACCACCGCGCAGAAGCTGACGCTGGGTGCCTTCCCCGCAATCGACCAGCACCCGTTGACTACCGGCTTCAACGAGCAGCGCCGGATGATTGCGCTCGGCCGAGGGCACGCTGGCCGAGGTCCCGAGGAAGATGAGCCTGAAGGTCATGTGAGCAGTCTACATCGCGGACAATGAGACCTCAAAGCGGGGGAGGGAGCGGTCTTGGATAGACTTCGCGTAACGGCTTGGCGTCCGATCTCAGTCATCGAAATCGGGGTTTTACCGCCTGAAAGCAGGCATCTCGGATATTGTGCATAGTCCGCTCCAGCAGATGTGACCCGCTCAAGTTGACGGTGGTTTTGGCGGCAAGCCAGAATGTTCAGCGACTGCCCGTCCCATGGCGACAACACGCGCGCGGCAGCGTGAAAGTGGCGCCGGCCGCGTTGTCCGCTTTCTCGCGCGGTCTGCAAGCCGACGCCGGCTTTCGATCCTGAAGCGAACGGCGGCTTTGCGCGGCCTTTCAACCTGGAAAGATCGTGAAACCACCATCGACGCGGATGACCTGACCGTTGATGAAGCGCGCGCGCGGACCGGCGAGAAAGGCCACCGCCTCGGCGATCTCTTCCGGCTCCGCATAGCGGTTAAGCGATTTGCTGCTCGAATCCATGCGCTTCGGATCGACCACTCGGGTCGCCTGGAACCGGGCCGTCTTGGTGGCGCCGGGGCTGACCGCATTGATGCGCACGCCGTCGTCGATCAGTTCCTTGGCGAGGCAGCGCGTGTAGTGCACGACCGCGGCCTTCAACGTCGAGTAGACGACCTCGGGCGAGCAGCCGAGATGTGCCGCCGCCGACGCGATGTTGATGACGGAGCCGCCCCCGCGCTGCTTCATTGGCGGCACGAAGGCCTGGCAGACCAGCATCGTGCCGATCAAATTGTTCTCGGTGAGCACGCGGATGTCCTCGAGTTCGATGTCGAGGGCGTTGTTCGGGTTCGGCTTGCCGCCCTTGGCGCCGATGTCGCCGCCGGCACAATTGACCAGCACATGCACCTCACCGAGATCGGCCTCGATCTTGCGCTTCATCTCGGCTACCGCCTTCTGGTCGCCAATGTTGCCGGTCACCGACGTGACCTTCGTCCCATGACGCTTCAGGCGCTCGACCACCTCGCCGAGATTGGCGAACTCTCCATATTTGGCCGGCGCTGTTTCGTCCATGTCGTGGATCGCGACATTGGCGCCGAGTTCCGCCAGGCGCTCGGCCATCACGCGACCCAAGCCACGGCCGGAGCCGGTTACGAAGGCGGTCAATCCATCGAGTTCACGTGTCGTCACCAGATCTTCTCCACTTTCATCAAATCAGATTGCGCATGTTGGCGGCGCTGCGCCGGATCATGTCGAGCTCATAGGAAACCAGGGAACCGTCGTCTTCGCGCTCCCAAGGAGTGCGGTAGTCCGCATCGTCGGGCAGCCGATTGCGCTGCGCGGCGCGCAGGCAGGCGGCAAAGTCGCGTGCCGTCTTCGGCGGATAGCCGTGCCACCATTCGTCGCTGAGAAAGCGGACATGCCTCGCCTCCAACGCGCCCGGTTCCAGGACGGCGGTCATGCGATCGTGGTGTTCAGCAAGAATTGCCAACAGCTCGGCAAACGGCACTGCTCCATCGCCGACGGCACAACGGATCAGCCGGTAGCCTTCGGCCGTGAACTGCACGCGGTAATCCTTCAGGTGGATATGGCGGACATAAGGTGCGATCCGCCTGACAAAATCGAGCGGTGCTTCGCCGACCGGGAATGTGTTGCCGGTGTCGAAGGTGACGCCGACGCCTTCGCCGCCGAGCGCGCAGAAATCGGCGAGTTCTTGGCTGGTGAAGTCCTGGTGGTTTTCGATCGCAAGGACATGGCCCTCGGCCATCGCGCGGGGACCCCATTCTCTCAATCTGTCTCGAATAATACCGACGAACTCGCCCCATTTCTCGCCAGCGGCATTACGGTCGCCACACAGAACCGGCGTCAGCGCGGTTCGGATGACTTTGGCCCGCAGCAGGCGTGCGGCCCGGAATGCCTCGTCGAGCGGTTCGCCCACCAAAAGACCGCCGCTGACGATCGGTGTGATGCCGAGGCCGGCGAGCTTTTCGCCCAGTTCGATCACCGCGTCGTCGGAAAGCTCGGTCAGCCACGGCACCCAGATCTCGAGAACCCGCGCGCCGAGTTCGGTCGCCAGCGCGATGAACCCTTCGAGCCCCGCCGGCCTCGGATTGGCGCGTGGCGTGCCGCGGCCCTGCAGGCCGAGATGATAGGTCAGACCGTAGGGGTTGAGGCCGACCTCGATCATGGGGCGATCCTTTGAAGGGAGTTTTGCGGTCATCGCAGGCCGGCATCCACGGTGATCGACTGCTTGGTGATCATGCGGCTGTCGTCGGCGGCGAGGAACAGCACCGTCCGGGCGATCTCGTCGCCCAGCAGAACTTGGCGGATCAACTGGCGCTGCACGACCTGGTCGACCGACGCCTCCGTCTTGTACCAGAGCTGCCTCTGCCGGTCGGTGATGACAGCGCCCGGCTCGATGGCGTTGACGCGGATGTTGTCAGGGCCAAACGCCCGCGCCAACGCGAATGTCAACCCGACCACCGCAGCCTTGGCCGTCGCATAGGGCGCCATCTCGGCCGCGCCGAAGCGCCAGGCGATCGAGGAAAAATTGACGATCGAACCAAAGCCCAACTCCTTCATGTGCGGATGCACGGCCTGGGCGGCAAAGAAGTGGTGCCGGAGGTTCACGTCCTGGGCATGGTCCCAGTACTCCTGCGTCACGCCGGCGACTGGGTGGCGATTGTCGTCGCCGGCGTTGTTGACCAGAACCGCGACGGATCCGAGGCGGTCGCGCACCGTGCCGATCGCCGCCTGGAGCGCGGGAATATCGGTCACGTCGCAGCGGATGAATAACGGCTTGTGCGCTGCCGTGGCGCCGACTTCTCGTGCGAGTTCTTCGCCGGCCTCCTGCCGCAGATCGAGAAACGCGACGCGTGCGCCATTGGCGGCGAAGGCGCGAACCGTGTCGGCGCCGATGCCAGACGCGCCGCCGGTAATCAGCACCACGCGGTCGGCCAGGCTCGGATAGGTGGCAAAGGGCAAATTCGGAACTCTCTTCAGATCAGGGGTTGGGTCAGATCAGGGGTTGGGTCAGATCAGGCGTTGGGTTGTCGGGTCGAACAGGCACGCACGCGCCATGTCGATGCCGAGTGTCACCGTCTCACCCATCCGGGGCGTGCCGTCGGGGTCGAAACGACCGGTGATTTCCTTGGCGCCCAGGCGCAGAACGGCCATGGTCTCCGCACCCGTCGGTTCGACCAGTTCGACCACGGCATTGATTTGAGCGATGCTTGGCTTGCGACGCTGAAGATCGGGATCAAACCGGTAGATGTGCTCCGGCCGTATGCCGAGCAAGAGCTGTCGCGGCGAATCGGAGGCAAGCGTCTGGACGATCGGCAGGCTGGCCGTCTTGCCGTCGGCGGCCTGCAAGGCGACGGAGGGGCGCCCGTCTTGTTCGCCCAGTTCGGCCGGCAAAAAATTCATCGCCGGCGAGCCCATGAAGCCCGCGACGAACATGTTGGCCGGACGGTTGTAGATCGTGGCCGGCTCGTCGAATTGCTGGACCGAGCCCTGGTTCATCACGGCGATGCGTGAAGCCAGTGTCATCGCCTCGACCTGGTCGTGGGTGACGTAAACCGTCGTCTTTCCGACGCGGTGATGCAGCTTCTTGATTTCGGTGCGCATGTCGACGCGCAGCTTGGCGTCGAGATTGGAAAGCGGCTCGTCGAACAGGAACAGTTTCGGATCACGCACCAGCGCCCGGCCCATCGCGACGCGCTGGCGCTGGCCGCCCGAAAGTTGTCCGGGCTTGCGCCCAAGCAGCGGTTCGATCTGCAGGAAAGCTGCAACCCGCTTGACGGCCTCGTCCTGCTGCGACTTCGGTACGCGGCGGCTTTCCATGCCGAAGGTGATGTTCTCGCGCACCGTCATCGTCGGGTAAAGTGCGTAGGACTGGAACACCATGGCGATGTCGCGGTCCTTCGGAGCAACCGAATTGACCAGCCGGCCGTCGATGCGGATCTCGCCGGAGGTGACAGATTCCAGCCCGGCGATCATCGCGAGCAAGGTCGACTTGCCGCAGCCGGACGGTCCTACCAGCGCGATGAACTCACCGTTCTGCGCCTCGAGATCGATGCCCTTCAGCACCTCGACCGCGCCGTAGTTCTTGCGCAGGGATCGGATGGTCAATGTCGACATGCGATGCCTTTCTTGGCGGTCGGGGCGATCGGCGACATGCGACAGGCTGCGCTCACTTGATCGCACCTCACTTGATCGCACCCTGGGTCAGGCCGCGGACGAAATACTTGCCGCCGAAAAGATAGATCAGCAGCGGTGGCAGCGCGCCGATCAGCACCGCGGCGCTCATGACATCGTAGGCGCGTACATTCGTGCCGCTTGCCGTCAGCGCGACGAGTGCGGCCGTGATCGGCTGTTGCTGCCCGGAGGTGAAGACGACACCGAACAGATATTCGTTCCAGATGCCGGTGAACTGCCAGATCACCGTGACGATCAGGATCGGTGAGGAGAGCGGGAGAATGATCTTGCGGAAGATGCGCCAGAAGCCCGCGCCGTCGATGCGTGCCGCCTTGATCAGATCGTCGGGGATGCTGACGTAGTAGTTGCGGCAGAACAGGGTGGTGAACGAAATGCCCTGGATGACGTGAATGACGATGAGCCCGTAGGTCGAATTGCTGAGGCCCAGATTGCCGAGGATGAACGCCCAGGGCATCAACGAAATCTGGCCCGGGATGAAGACGCCGAGCAGCATGCAGGTGAACAACGCTTCCGAACCCTTGAAGCGCCATTTCGACAAGATATAGCCGTTCATCGCACCGACCACCGTCGAGATGATCGTCGCCGGGATCGTCATTTTCAGGGAATTATAGAAGTTGCGCTGCATGCCCTCGCAGGTGCCGCCGATGCAATAGGTGCTCCAGGCCTGGCCCCAGGCTTCGAGGCGGAAGCTGCGTGGCAGCGAGATCAGCCCGTTGCGCGCTATCTCTTGCTGATCGCGGAATGAATTCAGCACCACGACCAACAACGGGATCAGGTAGATCGCCGCGAAGATTACCAGCATCCCATAGATGACGAAGCGGGTGAGGAAGTGCCTGCGTGCCGCGACTGTGGCAGCGTGATGGTCCTGCGCCTGGTCCAGCGAAACGTCAGCCATGGCCGGCTTCCTTGCGCCGGCGCCAGACCACCCAGAACGAATAGGGCACAAGCACCACGGCAAGAGCGGCAAGCATCATGATGGCCGCCGCGGCGCCTTCGCCGATCTGGCCGCGTTGGAACATCAGGTCATAGACGTAAATGGCGGGGAAGGTGGTCGAGATACCCGGCCCCCCTTTGGTGAGGGCCGCCACGAGGTCGAAAGTCTTGATGGCGAATTGGATCTGGATGACGGCGACCGCCAGGAAGATCGGCGCAATCGTCGGCAGAAGCACTTTGCGATAGATGCGGAAGGTCGATGCGCCGTCGATCTGCGCGGCCTTGACGAGGTCCGAATCCACCGAGCGCAGCCCCGCCAGGAAGAGCGCCATGGCAAAGCCCGACGACTGCCAGACACCGGTGATGATCACCGCATAGATTGCATAGTGTCGGTCGCTGGCGAGTGCGAAACTGAAATTCGTCCAGCCCAATCCGCGCACCATCGCCTGGATACCGTCGGTCGGGTTGTAGAGCCAACTCCAGACCGTGCCGGTGACGATGAAGGAGACGGCCAGCGGATAGAGAAAGATCGTGCGCCAGACCGCTTCTGCGCGCACACGCTGGTCGATCAGGATCGCCAGCAGCAGTCCCACCGCCATCGAGCCGACAATGTAGAAACCGCTGAAGAGAAAGAGGTTGTTGTAAGCGATGTTCCAGCGCCGGTTCGCCCACAGGGACGCGTAGTTGTCCAGGCCGACGAAGCCGTAGGTCGGGAGTAGCGAGGAGTCCGAGAGGGAGATGTAGAGCGTCCAGCCCGTGAATACGAAGACGTAGACGAAGCTCGCCACAAGCGAGGGGCCGAGCACCAGCAATGGCATCGCCGAGCCCAGCCGCTCTCGCCAGGGGCGGGCGGGCGCCGGGGTCGATAGGATCAGGTCGTGATTTGACATTTGCGGCGCGGGACTGGGATCGAGGATGGCCGGGCGCGGATAGAATTTGCGCCCGGCCGTTCCCGTCTACTTCTGTGCTTCGGCCGCGTCGGCCATCGCATTGGCGCCGTCCTCGGGTGACATGTCGGGAGTCGCCACGAACTCCGTGATGGCGTCCATGATCGCGCCGCGCATCTTCTGCGGGATGGTCATATTGTGCGCCATCGAGCGGACCAGCGTGCCGTCCTTGATCGAGGCCTGCAGATCCTTCTGCGAGAGCTGCTGGCACGGATTGAATCCGTTCGAAAGATCGATATCAAGTCGCGCGGGGATCGAGCCCTTGGCCTGGTTGAAGACCGTCTGGAAGTCCGGCGACAGAATCAGGCTGGCAAGCAGCTTCTGGCCGTCGATGTACTCCTGGTCCTTTTGCTTGAAGAACACGACCGAGTCCGAGTTGAGGATGAAGCCGGGTTTGCCCCAATCGGTCGGTGCCTGGGCGCAGACATAGTCCGTGCCTTCCTTGAAGCCGGCGGCGGTCAGCAGGCCGATCGTCCAGTCGCCCATGATGTGGAAGGCCGCGTCGCCCTTGCCCACGAGCGCCGACATAGAATCCCAGTCGCGGCCAACCATGCCCGGATCCATGTACTTGGTTGTCATCAGGCGCATCTGCTGGAAAGCCTTGACCATCCCGGGGCTGCGCATGGATTCGACGTCGCCCTCGACGAAGGCCTTGCGATAGAGATCGATGTCCTGGCCGTAGAGCACGACCTCGAACACCGTCGAATCCGTCCAGTCGGCGGTCGAATGCGAGATGCAGATCTTGCCGGAGGCGACGATCTTGTCGCAGGCTGCATTGAATTCGGCCCAGGTCTTGGGCATTTCCTTCACACCGGCGGCCTGCATGACCTTCGGCGAGGCCCAGAGCCAGTTGATGCGGTGGATGTTCATGGGGGCGGCGACCCATTTGCCTGTCGGCTTCATCACCGGAAGCAATTCCGGCGCGACCACTTTCTCCCATCCTTCCGAAGCCGCCAGCTCGTCGAGATCAGCGGTCATGCCGGTCTTGTTCCACTCGGCGATTTCCGGACCTTTCAACTGCACGGCGGGTGGGGCATTGCCGGCGATCACGTCGGCGCGCAGCTTGGCCAGCGTATTGGCTGTGTGACCGGCGATCGAGGTCTGTTCCCACTTGCCGCCCTTGGCGGTGAACATCTCGCCGAGCTTGGCGATCGCCTGGGCGTCCGATCCAGTCGCCCATTGGTGCAGCAGGTTCGTCTTGGGCTCGGCGAAGGCTGCCCCGGCGGCAAAGGTGCATGCAAGAGCGGCCGCGAGGGCGGTCATGACGCATTTCATAGTTTCACTCCCATATGGTGTTGCACGGTTCGTATCGACCGCTTATGGCCGCGGTTTGAGGCCGCCGCCGGCGAGATGCGTTAATCTCGAGTTCTTTCCAACATGACATATTGGAGCTATCAGTCAACGATGTTTATGTTGGTCCATGACAAAACCCTCGCTTAGAGCCTGGCTGATCGACAGGCCGTCCGCATCGCCGGAGAGCATGATCGTGCGCTGCCTGAGCGAGCGCGGCGCCCTCTCGGCGTCGCAGATCGCACGCGTCACCGGCCTGGCGCGCTCGACGGTCTCAACCGCGCTCAATGGCTTGAGAAAATCGGGCATGGTGATCGACACCCCGACCAGTCGCGAGGGGATCAGGGCTATCGGGAGGCCAGCCGCGGCCGTGACGCTCAATCCGACGGCGGGTACCTGCGTCGGAATTCACCTGGGACTTCACGAGATGCGGCTGATCGTTGCCGATGTCTCGCATTCCGTCATCGTCGAACAAACTATCCCCATGGCACTGGACTACCAACCGCAACAGGCGGCCCAGATGGCCAAATCGGCAATTGCGCAATCTTACGAGGAAAATGGTCTGCCGGTGGCGGGGCTCCTGGGGGTTGGGATTTCCGTCTCTGGTCCTGTCAGTCGCGATGGAATGGTCCTGCGCGCGAGCATCGTTCCAACATGGGCCGGCGTCAACATACCAGATGTGTTCGGACCCATCTTGGAGCAGCCCATCTTCGCCGACAACGAGAGCAATTGCTCGGCCATTGCGGAACTGATGTGGGGTGCGGCAGTCGGCCATGACGATTTCGTGCTGTTCAAGATCGATCTGGGGGTCGGTGGCGCCATTGTCCAGAATGGCCGGCTGGTCACGGGCATTGCCGGCGGCGCCGGCGAATTCGGGCACATCAGCATCGATCCTGGCGGCGATCTTTGTCGGTGCGGCAATCGCGGATGCCTGGAACTCTATGCGAGTTTTGCCCGGCCGCTGGAGCAGATTTCGCGTGTTGTGCGGCGGCAGGTCACCATGGACGATGTCATCATGATGGCCAGGGAGGGCGACGTCAGGGCGTTGCGGATGATCGAGGACACCGCCGAGATCGCCGGCCGGGGTCTCGGCTTGATCGGCTCGGTGCTCAATCCGCCGCTCATCATCATCGGGGGCCAGATGGCGTTGGCGGGCGACATTCTGTTGACGCCGCTGATCGCTTCCTATGAACGCCACACGCTCATCAAGTCCCGCGATATCGCTCCGGCGCTTCGCACGCGCATAATCGTTGGCAAGCACACCGAGAACGATGCATTGCTGGGCGCGGTCGGCCTCGTCCTGAGACACCAGACGAAGGAACTCTCGCTCGGCTGATCGGCTTGGGTCACGTCGCGACATGCCTGGGGCCGTCGATCGCCCGCCGACGTCCACGCGGAGATTATGGGCAGCCTGAATGCGGCCATTCATACCAAATGCGCCGGCCGGGCTCTGGACGTGCGCCGGCATGACCGGGGTCGGGGATCGCCGCCAGCCAGACTTCCAACGCCTGCGAGCCACGGACCAGGATTTCGGGTATGGGCCACGCGCTCGTCAAGGTCCCGACTTCACGGCGTTCAATCGAGAGGAGATATGGCCCCGCACCTTTGCTCACGAACGGACAGCCAAAGTCCGTCGTGTCCAAGCACCAACGCTCTCACGCTTGCGGAAACCACGCTCACTGTAGGGCGGATGGCTGACCGTCAGAGCCTCACGAACCGATAGACGAGGCGATCGGTCTCGCCCTTGATCGAGGGATCGAACACCTTGATCGAGTGCGGATCGTCCTTGTTCGCGAGCATGGTGCTTTCCGCGTCCAATACGAAGCCGGCCGCCTCCACCTCCTCGCGAACGGATGCAGGCTCAATCCGATGCAACGACTGGGCGTCGCTCGTGCCGGCCCCTAGGGCGGCGGCGTGATCCACGATGACGTAGGACCCGCCGGGCTTGAGCCGCTGATGGACGGCTCGATTGAAGTCGGCCGCCGTAGCACCCCTGGCCTGGATCAGTGCGGTGTGGAGATCGTGGTAGAACAGGTGCAGCCACAGGACATCCGCTGGCTGCGTGACATCCGGCATCGCCACAAGGTCCGCCGAGACGGCTTCGACGTTCTCTCGGCCCGGCTCCTTCGCCAGCGTCCGCATGCGGCCAACCGGATCGTTCTTGAAATGAGCGACTTCGGCCGGCACGAAGCTGTAGACTCGTCCTTGGGGGCCCACGATGTCCGAGAAGAGACGGGTCCAGTCGCCGTCGCCTGGATAGACGTCAATGACGGTGGAGCCCGCATCGATGCGTGCGAACCGGATCAACTCGGATAGCTTGGATGGGTCGTACATCGGGATCTCCTTTCGGTCTGGACGTTCTTTTCGCTACCCATGGAGATTCTCCATTTCCCACGGATCGGATCGCGCGCGATCCGATCCGTGCGTCCTTCCTCAGTCAAACTTGATCAGATCCTTGAAGATCAGATGGCCCCAGCTGTTTCCGCGGGCCTGGACCAGCAGCCCACCTTCCGACAGCCCGCCAAGTTTGATCGGCGAGAAGCCGAGATTTTCCGCGAGCGCACCAATCTCCGCCGCGGCAGCGTCATCGTCGCTCGCCAGGAACACCACTCTCCTGCCACCATGCACGGCCGGGGCTTGGTCGAGGGTGGCAGCGATCAAATGGTTGAAGCCTTTGACCAGCCTTGCACCAGAGAATGCCTGCGCGATGAACTTGGAAGAAGGCTGTCCTCCCAGTTGCTCAGGGGGCACGCCATAGGCATTGGTTACATCGACGATGGTCTTCCCCTGCCAGGTGGGCAGCGCCTTCGCGACGTCCGGATGCGACTCGAAACGAACTGCCAAAAAGATGATGTCCGCCTTGACGGCTTCCGCCAGTGTTTTGGGAATGATCGTGGGTCCGATCGCGGCGGCCGCGGATGCAAAGCTTTCGGGGTCGCGCGTGGTTGCCACGGATACTTCGATGCCGTTGCGGGCAAACGCCTTGGCCAGGGCCTTGCCGATATTGCCGAAGCCGATGATTGCGTAGCTCATGATGTTTCTCCGATCGTGTGTGATGCCAGGGGTCAGACTTGCGCCAGCCCTCCGTCGACGGCGAGATCCACGCCGGTGATGTAAGAACTTTCATTGGAGGCGAGGAACGTGACAGCAGCCGCGATTTCCTCTGGCTGGCCCCTGCGGCCCATGGGGACCTGCGAGGCGAATTGGGCGGCCGCCTGCTCAGCTTGCTCAGGCGTAAGGCCCGTCGTTGTCGCCAGGGCGGGGGTCTCGATCGGTCCCGGGCTCATCGTATTCACCCTGATCTTGCGGTCCTTCAGCTCCAGTGTCCAAGCGCGCGCGAAGTTGCGCACAGCCGCCTTGGTCGCGGCGTAAACGCTGAACCCGGGCAGCCCCATCACGTTCGAAACCGAAGAGGTCAGGATAATCGAACCGCCGTCCCGGAAGAGGGGAAGGGCTTTCTGCACCGTAAAGAATAGCCCCTTCACGTTCACATCGAAGGTCTGGTCGAAATGCGCCTCCGTCGCCGCAGCGAGCGGAGCGATTGTCCCCGCGCCCGCGTTCGCGAAGAGAACGTCGATGTGACCATGTTTCTCTTTCACGACGGCGTAGAGCCGGTCCAGATCGTCCAGGCGCGCCACGTCGCCGACGACCGCCGTAACGTTTTCTTTGATGGCGGCGGCGGCCTCCTTCAGCTCTTTCTCGCGTCGGCCGGTGATCACGACGTGCGCGCCTTCTTCCACGAAGCGCTTGGCCGTGGCCAACCCGATCCCGCTGCTGCCGCCGGTGATGACTGCGATCTTACCTGCAAGTCTTTCCATGATGTTTATCCTTCGTTGTGCGTGTGCCGGGCTTGGGACCAAGAGGGGGTCAGAGCTGCGCCAGGCCGCCGTCGACGGCGACTTCGCTGGCGGTCATGAAGCTGCTGTCCGACGATGCGAGAAAGGCGGCCACGGCCCCAATCTCCGCCGGATCCGCCATGCGCTGGAGCGGAGTCATCGAGGCGAAGGCCTTCTGGCCCTCCTCGCCCAGCGCTTCCTTCGCGAGTTCGGTCGCCGTCGCCCCGGGCGACAGCACGTTTACACGGATGCCGGTTCCCTTCAGGTCCTCTGCCCAGGTCCGCGCGAGATTGCGCACCGCCGCCTTGCTCGCGCTGTATGCGGTGAATGCGGGCGCGCCCGTCGTGCCGGCGCTCGATCCGGTCAGGATGATCGAACCGCCCTTGCCCATCAGCGGCAGCGCCTTCTGGACCGTGAAGATCGTACCCTTCACATTGGTGTCGAAAGTTTCGTCAATGTGCTCGGGGGTGATCTTGCCGAGCGCAAGCGGGCTTCCCGTCCCGGCATTGGCGAAGACGATGTCGAGGGTTCCGCGCTCGGCCTTCACCGCCGTGTAGAGCCTGTCGAGGTCGGCCAGATCGGACACAGAGCCGTTCACCGCGCGGGAATTGGACCCGAGGTCGGCCACAGCGGCGTCAAGCGCTTCCTGCCGACGACCGAAGATGAAGACGAAGGCGCCCTCCGCGATGAAGCGCTTTGCAGCGGCGAGGCCGATGCCGGTAGCGCCGCCGGTGATCACGGCGGTCTTTCCATTCAGTCTGTTCATGTCATGCATCCTTCGTGGACTTGCTCAGAAACCGGAGAAATGCTTGCCCTCAAGCTTTCCCATGCCTTCTCTTGTCGTGGGTCGGGACCGCATCTGGCCCGAGACCCTCGAAATGGGTCCGGCGGCATCAGTTGTTGAGTGCGCAAGCACGCACATCGGTGGTGCAAAATCGATCCGGGTGACCGACTGACGCCAGCCGCGGCGATCGGTTTCTGCCGTTCGAAATTGGGCCGCGCTCGTCGACAAGGCTATGATGACGGCCGTACTGCTGTACGATGGGCTGGATAAGGGCTTTGAAAGGCGCACCGCGCGGTGCCGGATTGCACCATGATCGACTGGGATGACGTTCGCTACTTTCTTGCCGCCGCACGCGGAGGCTCGGTGCGGGCTGCCGCCAAGCGGCTCGGTGTGAACCACGCGACCGTGCTGCGACGCATCGCTCATCTCGAGGAACGCCTCGGGGCGCAGATGTTCGAAAAGCTGCCTTCGGGCTACCGCCTGACGGCTGCGGGCGAGGAGGTCCTCGATCTCGCGCACCAGATGGAAGCGTCGTCGCACTTGCTGGAGACGCGCGTCTTCGGTCGCGACCAGAGCGCGCGCGGGCTTTTGCGGGTGACGCTTCCACCGTTCCTCGCCACACACTTGCTCATGCCGGATCTTGCCGACTTCGCGCGTTTGCATCCGGACATCGAGATGGAAATCTTGACGTCCGGCGAGGTGGCGAATCTGACCAACCGAGAGGCCGACGTCGCGATCCGCATTGTCGCCGACCGCAAAACCCTGCCGCTCAATCTTCACGCCCTAAAGGGACCGCAGTTGTTCAGCGGCGTCTACATGTCTCGCGATCGACTAGTCGCATTGCGTGCGGGCACGCCTGATCCCATCCGTTGGATCGTCATAGACAGTCATGGAATTCCGGACTGGGCGCGTGACGGAGAAGTTCACACCACGGGAGCTCCGTTCAGGACGCCGGACGCCGAGACGCAGATCATCGCGGCACAGCAAGGGATCGGGATGACGAAACTGCCGTGCTTCGTCGGAGATACCGACCCCCTGCTGGTGAGAGTGCCGGGCACCAATCTGCCCATGCATGGGACACTCTGGCTTCTCACGCAAGGGGAGACGCGCAAGACGAAGCGCGTGCGGCTCTTCACCGAGTTCGTATCCCGCAGGCTCGCCGCGCACGCTCCGCTTCTCGCCGGGCTGTCCATGTCGCGCGACTGACGCCTGGAGCAATTCCAGGAAAAGTGTGTACGGTTTTCCCGGGAGAAGCGCGTAGCGCTTCCCCTTGGGAATTGCGTGAAAACAAAGAGTTAGAGCGGGTCGGCGATTCCATCAGACGCTGAACCGCTCTAGCGGGTCACAGGCGACGCCGGTTGCGGAACCGAGCAAGCAAATGCGGGGATTTGCGTCGAGTGAGCCCTTGCTGAACGAGGGAGAGAGCTCGTCCGTCAATCAAAATTTCGGGTTGGCTTTCCGCCAAGCCTCATACTCGTCATTGGCACTTGGGTGCAGCGGATAATAGCGTTGCAACGACCCGCCTTCCATGAGCTTCGCGCGCGAGAATTCCTCCCAATCGTGATGCTTCCGGGATTCCTCGATCACCTTCGCGGCCATTGCGACGGGAAGCACCACCACCCCGTCGTCGTCGGCGACGATGATGTCGCCGGGGATCACCGTGACACCGCCGCAGGCAATGGGAACGTTGACGGCGTTGGGATAGATGCTGGTTTGCACATGGTAGTTGGGCGTCCAGCCGCGCAGCCAGAGGGCCAGATCGAGCTTTTCGACATTGGGCCGGTCGCGCATGCACCCGTCGATGACGATCCCCGCGCCGCCTCTGCCCTTGAAGTAGGTCGACATCATGTCGCCGAAGACGCCCGAACTCATGTCGCCGCGCGCGTCGACCACGACCACATCGCCCTCCTGCGCATGGTAGAGCACGTGCCGGTGCAACTGTGTCTCCGGATCGGCATATTCTCCCTCGTTGAAAAGGTCGGGCCGCTGCGGCAGGAACTGCAGCGTCAGCGCCGGCCCCACGATCGACTTGCCGTGGTTCTGCGCCACCGGGCCGACCATGTGCGGATTGCGGAAGCCCATATGGCCAAGCGTGCCGGCAACCGTCGCGGCGCCGATCTCGCTTAGCGCGTCGATCAGGTCCTTGGGCGGCCGCGTGATGTCGGAAGTATGGGTCATTGTGGACTCCGATTGAAAGGAAACTACCAGTTCGTGACAGAACCATCGCGGCGCTTGAGGTGGGGCGCTTCCCAGAAACGGAAGCTCTGCGCCTGGACCGCCTCTTCGTTGACCTCGACGCCGAGCCCCGGCAGATCGGTAACGGGATAATCGGGGCCGTCGAGCCGTGGTTGCACCGGAAAGAATTCGGAATTGTCGAAGCCCAGCTTTGTTTCGGGCGCCCTGGTCTCCAGCCACGCGAAATTGGGTACCGCGGCGGCCAGATGCACGGTCGCGGCCGTGCACACCGGACCGAGCGGATTGTGCGGCATCAGGTCCACATAGTGCGCTTCGCTCCAGCCGGCGACTTTCATCGCTTCGGTGAAGCCGCCGACATTGCAGATGTCGAGCCGGTTGAACTGGTGGATGCCGCGCTCGATATAGGGCAGGAACTGCCACTTGCTGGCAAACTCCTCGCCGATGGCAAAGGGGATGTCGATCATCTTGCGCAGGGCCTCGTAGGCTTCCGGCGTCTCGTCGCGTATCGGCTCCTCGAGGAAGTCGAGCACGCCGCGGTCGAGCTTGTTGCAGAAGCTCGCCGCCTCCGCCACCGACAGCCGATGATGATAGTCGATGCCGAGCACGACGTCGTCGCCGAGCGCCCGGCGCGCCTTGTTCAGCATCGTCGCCGTAGGGCCGATCGACTCGCGGGGCTCGAAGATGTCCTTGCTGTCTTGCCCAACGGGAAAGAAGCGGATCGCCTGCCAGCCCTGCGCGCGCAATTCGCGGGCCCGTTCGACGGCCACGTCGCCCTCGGCCTCGTCTCCCGTCGAGGCGAAGGTGGGGATTCGGTCACGCTGCTTGCCACCGAGCAGCTCGTAGACCGGCACCCCCAGCGCCTTGCCCTTGATGTCGTGAAGGGCGATGTCGATGGCCGATATCGCCGCCTGGAGAACGCGTCCGCCCTCGAAATACTGGCTGCGATAAACCTCCTGCCAGATCCGCCCGGTCTGCATCGGGTCGCGGCCGATGAGAAACTCGCGATAGTGCTCGACCGCGCCAGCCACGGCCTTCTCGCGACCGCTCAAGCCGCTCTCGCCCCAACCAGAGATGCCCTGGTCGGTCTCGATCTTGACCAGCATCTGGTTGCGCGTTCCCACCCACACCGGATAGGGCTTGATCGCGGTGATCTTAAGCTTCGTAGTCATCCACGCCCACGTCCCACAAGCGTCCGCCCTGTCTCAGTCGGCCTCGAGGGCCATTTCGGTTTCACCGTCGAACAGATGCATCCGCTCCTGGTCGAACTCGAGCCAGATCCGCTCGTCGGGCGCCACGGCAATGTTCGGCGGCACGCTGACATTGACGATGGCACCGGACAGGAACGCCTGCACGAAGGTGACGTCTCCGGTTGGCTCCACCGTGTAGACCTTGGCCGGGATGCTGCCTGGCACCGCGCTCTTGTGCAGCTTGATCGTCGAGTGGCGTGCGCCGAGCACGACCTTTTTGGTCGCTGCCTTCGTGACCTTCTGGACGTTGCGCGGCGAGAGCCCGAGGCTCCAGCCCTCCGCGCTGGTCAACGCGGTGCCGCCGTTTGCCGTCGATGTTTCCAGCGGAATGAGGCTCATTGCCGGGCTGCCGATGAAACTGGCGACGAACATGTTCACCGGATGGGCAAAGACCTGAGCAGGCGAGTCGTATTGCTGCAGGAAGCCACCGTTCATCACCGCCATCTTGTCGGCCATCGTCACGGCTTCGAGCTGGTCGTGCGTCACATAGATGATCGTCGCCTTGAGGTCCTGGTGGAAGCGCTTGATCTCCGACCGCATCTGTACGCGCAGTTTGGCGTCGAGGTTGGAGAGCGGCTCGTCCATGAGGAACACGGCTGGGTCGCGCACGAGGGCGCGGCCCAGGGCCACACGCTGCTGCTGGCCACCCGAAAGTTCGCGAGGCTTGCGCTCGAGCAGGTGCGTCATGTCGAGCACCCGCGCCGCCTCCTTGACCTTCTTGTCGATCTCGTCCCTCGGCAGTTTGCGCATCTGCAGCGGGAACGCCAGGTTCATGTAAACCGACTTTTGCGGATAGAGCGCATAGTTCTGGAACACCATTGCGATGTCGCGGTCCTTGGGATCGAGGTCGTTGACCACCCGGTCGCCGATGACGATGTCGCCCGAGGTGATCGAGGTCAGCCCCGCGACAAGATTGAGCGTGGTTGTCTTGCCGCAGCCCGACGGGCCGACGAGCGCAACGAACTCGCCGTCGTTGACCGTCAGCGAAACGTCGTTGACGGCCTTGAAGCTGCCGTAGGTCTTGACGAGATCTTTGAGGACCACGTGGGCCATTGGCAACTCCCTAATGCTTGACCGCGCCTTCTGTCAGGGCGCGTACGAAGTATCGTTGCAGGACGAGGAAAAGCACCACGACGGGCACGCTCATCATGAAGCTCGCCGCCATCAGGCCTGGAAAGTCCGTCGTATTTTCCGAGAAGAAGCGCTGGATGCCGACCGGCAGCGTCAGCTGCTCGTTCTTTGAGAGGAAGGTGTAGGCGTAGATGTACTCGTTCCACGCGCCGATGAAGGAATAGATCGCGGTGGCGATGATCCCCGGCGTCGAAAGCGGCATCACGATCATGATGAATGCCTGGAACCGTGTTGCCCCGTCGATGCGCGCCGCCTGCTCGAGCTGCACCGGGATGTTGTCGTAAAACCCCTTGAGCAGCCAGATCGCCAGCGGCAGGCCGAAGGTGAGATAGGTCAGGATCAGCGAGCCATGCGTGTTCACCAGCCCGATCGCGCGCATCAGGATGAAGAGCGGTACGAGAAAGATCACCGCCGGGAACATGTTGCGCAGCAGCACGGCGAAGAACAGGAAGTTGCGTCCCGGGAACGTGAAGCGCGAAAATGCGTAGGCCGCGGGGACAGCCACGATCACGGAAAGGATCGTCGTGACGGTCGACACGAAAAGGCTGTTCCAGAAGAAGCGCAGGAAGTCCTGGCCGACGCTGTTCTGCGGATCCAGCAGCTTCTGGTAGCTGGCAAGCGTAGGCTCGTCCGGCCACCATTGCGGCGGGAATTGCGTCGCCGCGAAGCCGGACTTGATCGAGGTGATCAGCATCCAGATCATTGGCACGGCGGTGTAGAGCAGCATGAACAAGAGGAAGATCCGCCCCGCCCACCGCCATCCGTCGATGCGCATACGGCGACGGGTCTGGCCCCGAGCGGTGGCCTCGGCGATCGTGCTCATGCGCTCCCCTCTTTCCGCTCGTTGCCGCTCAGTGCACGGACGTAGAAGTAGCCCAGCGCCATCAGGATGAGGAACAGGAGCACCGAATAGGCCGACGCCACGCCCCAGCGCTGCCGGCCGAAGGCAAGCTCGTAAATGTGGGTTATCCAGATATGCGATGCGTTCGACGGCCCGCCCGCGGTCATGATCCAGGGGATGATGAAGGAATTGAAGTTGGCCACCGCAAGCAACAGGATCGTGACCACCGAGACGTTGCGCAAGTGCGGGAAGGTGACGTGCCAGAAGCGCTGCCATGCGTTGGCCCCGTCGACCTTGGCGGCGCGCAACAACTGCTCGGGGACTGTCTGGAGGCCGGCCATCATCATGATCATGGCAAACGGGAATTCGCGCCAGATGTTGACGACGATCAGGGAGGGCAGCACCGTGCTGACGTTGTCGATGAAATTGGGCGGCCGGTCGGTCAATCCGAGGCCGACCAGCACCGCGCCGATGATGCCGAAATCCGAATGGTAGATCCACTTCCAGATATAGGAGGCGGCGACCGCGCTGATCACCCAGGGAATGATCAGGATGGCGCGCAGGACGCCTCGGCCGACAAAGTCCCGGTGCAGCGCCAGCGCCGTGGCAAACCCCAGGACAAAGGAGATGAAGGTGGACCCGAATGTCCAGATCAAAGTGTTCCAGGTGACTTTCCAGAACACCTCGCTGGTCAGGATGGTGGTGTAATTGTCGAAGCCGATGAAGGTCTTGTCGCGGAGCTGCAGGCCGGGCGGCGTCTTATAGAACGACAGCTCGATCGTGTAGTAGATCGGATAGGCGATGACGACGAGCATCACGGCGATCGCCGGGAGCACGTATGCGTAGTCGGCGCGATGCGCCCAGATATTCCGCAACGCACCGGATCTGACGGGTTGTAATTTTCGGCGAGCCTCGGTCTTGCCGGTCACGATCGTCACTGTGGCGTGCCCTTGTTCTTCGGAACGAACCGGCCGCGCTCTCGGCGCGGCCGGCCAGATCGGAGGTCAGGTCCGGACTAGAGTCCGCCCATCAGGTCTTTCACCTTCTTGGCCGCGTCGTCCGCTGCCTGATCGACCGTCATCGCTCCGGTCAGGGCATTCTGCAGCATGTCCGGGACGATGATGTTCATGATCTCGGGGGACTCCGGCAGCGCCGGGAACGGGATGCCGTACGGAAGCATGGAGGTCGTGACGTCGAGGAACTTGATATGCTCCAGACGTTCCTTCATCCATTTGGTCTTGAAGCCGTTGAGGTTGCCCGGGTTCGAGCCGGCATAGGCCATCTTCAGCGACCATTCCGGACTCGCCCACATGCAGATCATCGCCTTCGCGGCCGGCTCGTCCACTTTTCCGCCCTCGACATATTCTGGCTTCAGGATGTGAATGTTCGAGCCGCCGAACACGACGGCGCGCTTGCCGTCGGGGCCAGTCGGGATCAGGCCGTAGCGCATGTTGTCGATGACGGTCTGCGCCTTTTCCTTGTCGGTGCCGGTCGCCTTCGCCTGCAGGTCGAGCATGACGTTGTAGTCGGACGGGTGCGAGACCATCATGCCCAACTGGCCGGCGACGAACAGAGGCTGGTTGTCGGCCTGCTGGTTGGTAAGTGCCGAGACCGGGACCGACTTGTCGCGGACATACATATCGTAGGAGGCTTGCAGCGCCGCCTTGCTCTGCGGGCTGTCGAGCTCCACCTCCTTGTA
Organism: Mesorhizobium sp. ES1-6; assembly: GCF_020164775.1. Classification (NCBI taxonomy): domain Bacteria; kingdom Pseudomonadati; phylum Pseudomonadota; class Alphaproteobacteria; order Hyphomicrobiales; family Phyllobacteriaceae; genus Mesorhizobium; species Mesorhizobium sp. ES1-6. Next base: position 502,363 of record NZ_JAIUGU010000004.1, on the reverse strand, counting down.
AGTCGGATTCGCCGTGGCTTCGTCGAAGACGCCGCCGCCATAGGCCCACAGCTGCGGCATGAAGCGATAGGGCGTGTTGCCGGCATTCTTGCGAGCCACGAGACCGTAACCGGCAATGCCGAGCTTGTCGTGGATCTGCTTGGAATATTTGACGACGTCGTCCCAGGTTGCCGGAGCCTTGTCCGGATCGAGACCCGCACGCTTGAAGATGTCGGCATTCCAGATGAACGCCATCGTCTCGTTGTTCGTCGGTACGCCGTAGGTAACTCCATCCCAGGTCACGGCCTTCATGGCGCCGGGCCAGAAATCCTCGGTCGAATAGCCAACATCCTCCGGCTTGAGCGGCTGCAGATAGCCCTTCGAGGCAAATTCGGTACCGCCCAGGATTTGCAGACGCACCGCCATCGGCGCGGCATTGCCCAGGAGTGCCGTGCGGAATTTGTCGAGAAGGTCGTTATAGGTGAGGGCCTGTTCCTCGAGCTGGATGTTTGGATAGGTCTTGCGGAAAGTCTCGAAGAAATCCTTGTGGTATTGGCGCAGGAGGTCGGGATCGCCCTCGAACACGCCCTGATACCAGAAGGTCAGTCGCCCCTTGTAATCCAGCGGGGTGACCTTGGCGCAATCGCCGGCCGTATCGAAATCCTGAGTTCCGGCGATGGAGCGCACATATTCGGGCGACCACTTGCTCAGGTCGACCGGTGGCGCACCCAGCGCGGATGTGGACATAAGCGATGTCGTCAAAATACCGACCACAGTGCCGCGCAGGACCGCACTGCCGAGCATGATCCTCGTCATAGGTATCCTCCCTGGTTCTCCGCCCCGCGATCGCGAGGGCGGTTCTTTCAGCATAGTGTATCCTCCCGATCATTTAGTACGTTTTCAGAACATGGATTGCCTGTCAACGCACCAGATCGTACATTGTTTATGGAAACCATGCGTGATATCGGGCAGACTGTGTGTCAATTTGGGGAGCCCGGCCTTGGCCGAAACAGACGATTTCAAGGCAAAACCACCTGCGGGGATCGACGCTATCGGAGCCTCGAGCGAGGGCGCCTCCCTTTACGAACTGATAAGGGAAGACATCATCGAGGGACGGCTCGCCGCCAATGAACGGCTTGTCGTCACCGATCTCGCCCGCCGCCACGGCACTTCGACCAACCCCGTGCGCGAGGCCCTCCAGCTGTTGCGGGGCGAGGGGTTCGTCATCTTCTCGCCCAACCGCGGCGCGCGCGTGAGACCCATCGATCAGGATTTCGTCCGCGATATCTACGAGATCGGCGTTCTGATCGAGCCGGCTCTGACGCGATGGTTCGTGGGTATGGCTACCGGCGAGGACATCGCCGAACTGGAACGTATCCAAGGCCTGATTGAAGAGAACAATTTCGCCGACACGCTCAGGCACAGCGAGTTGGATACCGCTTTTCACACCGTGATGTACCAGCGGCATTATAACCGCCATGCCGCCGAGCTCTGGTGGAAGCATCGCGAAGTGCTGCGGGCGGTGAGCCGGCGTTTCAATTTCACGCTGGCGCGGCGTGCCGCGATCATTCGCGAGCACCGCGAACTCATCGCGCTTATCAAAGCGGGGGAGGCGGACAAGGCGGCCGAACTCATTGCCCGCCATGTCGAGGGTTCCGGCCGGCATGTTCTCGAACAGATGCGTGCGCAACGCCGCTCGGGCCGGATAAGACGGGCCCAGTCAGAATGGCCCGCCCATTCCAGACAAAGGAGTTGAGATGAAAATCACGAGCGTTCGGCCGTGGCTGATCAAGTCCGGTGCTTCGTACTGGGGGGAATTCCTGTTCGTCGAGGTGACGACCGACGAAGGCGTGAGCGGCTGGGGGGAGATCACCACGACCACCAAGCTCGCCAACCGCGCCCTCTGCACGATCCTTCGGCAGATCGGAGCTGCGGTGACAGGCGAGGATCCGGCGCGCATCGAGTATCTCTGGCACAAGATCTTCCGCGGCTTCACCTATATGGGCAGTCGTGGCGCCGCGGTCGAATGCGTGAGCGCGATCGACATAGCCCTCTGGGACATCAGGGGCAAAGTCCTCGGCAAGCCGATCCACGAGCTGTTGGGCGGGCCGGTCCGCGATGAAATCGCGCTCTATACCCACCCCAACCAGGCCAAATTCACCAGCAAGGAGGCTGTGGTGCGCGAAATCCTGGACATCGTCGAGTCCGGACACACCGCGCTCAAGTTCGATCCTTTTCCCCACCAGGGTCGCTACGCCGACGGCGTGTCGCGTGAACAGCGGGACGGCTATCTCGAGGGCGGCATGGCCCGCAAGGACGAGCGCGAGGCGGCCGAACTCACGGCTCTGATCCGCGAAACGGCGGGCCCGGATGTCGACATCCTCATCGACGCGCATGGCCGTTTCGACGTGCCCACAGCCATTCGGCTCTGTCGCGGCCTCGAGGAAGCCGGCCAGATCGACTGGTTCGAGGAGCCCTGCCCGCCAGAGAGCCTCAACGCCCTCAAGCAGGTGCGCGAGAAGGTCAGTGCCGCTATCTCGTGGGGCGAGCGCGGCCACACGAAGTGGGATTTCGTGCCGGTCCTCGAGAACAAGCTCGCCGACTACATCATGCCCGACGTCACCTGGACCGGCGGGATCACCGAACTCAAGAAGATTTCCGCTCTGTGCGAAGCTTACTACATCCCGGTCTCACCCCATGATGCCGCAGGGCCGATAAACGTGGTTGCGGGAGCACAGGTGATGATGACCGTTCCCAACTTCTACAAGCTCGAAACGTCGGAGTGGAATTTGGGCAAGTACGATCATCTTATCGACAGGCCGCTCGACGTTTCGAACGGCAGCCTGAAGCTGTCGTCGAGGCCGGGTCTCGGCATCGAGATGAACCGCGATTACCTGCAAGCCCATGAGATCGAACTGGGCTAGCAGCATCATCGGCAGTATGCGGGCGACAGGTCCGCCGACCAGAACGAGGATCAATCATGCCAAAGACGGATGGAGCCGACGAGGCCCTCAACCGGGTCAGCACCAACTCGAAGCCGTCCGAGCTTCGCATCACCGACATGCGGGTGGCCGAAATCGTCGGCGCGCCGTTCACCTCGGCGCTGCTCAAGATCTACACCAACCAGGGCATCGTCGGGCTTGGCGAGGTGCGCGATGGCGCAAGCGCCACCTACGCACTGATGCTGAAGAGCCGGCTGCTTGGCGAGAACCCTTGCGACATCGACCGCCTGTTTCGCCGGATCAAGCAGTTCGGTGGGCACGGCCGGCAAGGCGGCGGCGTTTCGGCGGTCGAGATCGCCCTCTGGGATCTCGCCGGCAAGGCCTATGGCGTCCCCATCTACCAGATGCTTGGAGGACGGTTCCGCGACAAGGTGCGGGTCTATTGCGATACCGACGCCGAGAAACCGAGCGGCACCGAAACCGGCAAGCGCCTCAAGCAGCGCATGGACCGGGGTTTCACCTTCCTCAAGATGGACCTGGGCTTGATGCAGATCGCCCATGTCCCGGGCGCCGTGGCCGCGCCGGCCGGCGCGCTCGAAGGGTTTCATGCCAATCCGCGCGGCCGTGGCGGCACGCTCGAGGAACGCAAGGCCCGCAATCTCGCCTACGATGCGCAGAACGTGCAGCACCCGTTCACGGGCCTGCATTTCACCGAAAAGGGGATCGATCTGCTCGAACAGTACATCCACGAGGTTCGCGAGGTGATCGGATACGAGATCCCGCTCGCCATCGACCATGTCGGCCACATTTCGCTGCAGGATGGCATACGTCTGTCGCGCCGTATCGAGAAATACGTTCCGGCCTGGCTGGAGGACGTGATCCCCTGGCAATACACCGAGCAGTACCGGCAATTGCAGCAGGCTACCACGGTGCCGATCTGCACCGGCGAGGACATCTACCTCAAGGAAGGCTTCGAGCCGTTGCTCAAGAGCGGCGGCCTCTCGGTCATCCACCCGGACCTGCTCACCAGCGGGGGCATTCTCGAGACCAAGAAGATCGGCGATATGGCGCAGGATCACGGTGTCGCCATGGCGATCCATATGGCCGAAAGTCCGATCGCCGCGATGGCCGCCGCGCACGTCGCCACCGCGACCGAGAACTTCCTGGCGCTCGAATACCACTCCGCCGATGTCGACTGGTGGGACGATATCGTCACCGGCCTTCCCAAGCCGCTCGTCAAGGACGGCTTCATCACCGTGCCCGACAAGCCGGGGCTGGGCATAGACGATGTGGTCGACGAGGTGATCAGCCAGCATCTGCAGCCTGGTGTCACCGGGATATGGCAATCCACCGAGCATTGGGACAATGAATATAGCTGGGACCGGACCTGGAGTTAGCCCAGACCTCTGCCCGCATTCCCAGGCTAACAGGGCCAACGACCGACCATTCGTGTCGACCTCTCCGAAGGGAGAGGCGAAGAAAGAAACGGACGAAACCATGATCTACGAACTGCGTATCTACGACTGCCTGCCGGGCAGGCTGCCGGCTTTGCTCAAGCGCTTTTCCGAGCAAACGCTGGCCATCTGGGAGAGGCATGGCATCCGCCAAGCCGGGTTTTTCACCACGGCGATCGGCGAAAACAGCAATCGCCTCACCTATTTCCTGGCCTGGGAATCGCTGGCCGAGCGTGAGGCGAAATGGACGGCTTTCGTCACCGATCCGACATGGCAGAAGGCCCGGGACGAGTCCGAGCGCGACGGGCAGATCGTTGCCAATATCAGCAGCCAGCTGCTCACGCCGACAGCTTTCTCGTCCGTGAAATAGGACTGCGCCATGAAGATCACCGACCTTCGCTGTGCCGTCATCGGCAAGCATCCCATCGTTCGCGTCGTAACCGACGAGGGCCTCTACGGCCTGGGAGAAGTCGAGTTCACCAAGACCTATCTCAAGCCTTGGGTGCTGCATTTCCGCGAGGCGCTGATCGGCGAGGATCCGACCGACGTCGAGCGGGTGATGCTGAAGATCCGCCAGCGCGGCTCGTTCAAGCCGTATGGCGCGGCGGTCAGTGCAATCGAGCATGCGCTTTGGGACATTGCCGGCAAGGCCGCGGGCGTGCCGGTATACAAACTGCTCGGCGGCAAGGTGCGCGACAAGGTGCGCGTCTATAACGGCTCGATCCGCCAGAAACGCACGGGTGACCGGCCGGAGGACTACGCCGCCGACGTCAAATGGATGATGGAGCAGCCGCAGAACTTCTTCATGGTCAAGCAGGGGATTTCGTTCCATTCCAACATGAAGGACACCGTCGAGGACTTCCATTACGGCGTGACGCAGAAGAAGGCCGGCTATCACGGCGCCATGGATCAGGGCATGATCAGCGAGCGCGGTTTCAACCACATGCTCGACTGCGTGATCGCGATGAAGGAAGTGCTGGGCGATAAAGTCAGCCTGGCCCTCGACTGCGGCCCGGGCTGGATGCTGCCCGACGCGATCAGGTTCGCCCGCGCGGTCGAGAAGTACAATTTGATGTGGCTCGAGGACATGCTGACCGGCGATTATGTGCCGTGGGTCAATCCGCAGGCCTACCGGGAACTGACCACCTCGACCTCGACGCCGATTCATACCGGCGAGCAGATTTACCTGAGGCACAATTTCAAGGAGTTGATCGAGACCCAGGCCGTGCGCGTCATCGGCCCCGATCCTGCCGACATCGGCGGTATCGCCGAGCTCAAATGGGTCGCCGAGCACGCCTATATGCATTCGATCCTGATGGCGCCGCACGGCACCGCGAACGGCCTGCTGGGCCTCGGCGCGCTGATCAATGTCTGCGCGACCTTGCCCGCCAACTACGTGGCGTTCGAATATCCCAGTGCTTCCGACCCTTGGTGGGAGGAACTGGTGATCGGTTTGCCGCCACGGATCGTCACGGACAGCATGGTGGACCTGCTGGAAGCGCCAGGGCTGGGCCTCGATATCGATGCCGAAGCGGCCAGGAAGTATCTCGCGGCGGCGGACGCGGGCTTCTTCGACTGAACCCACTCTTCGAGCGATAGCCGTGCTTGACCTTCGGGCATCGTCATCGCGGTGTCGCGTGGCGCCGCTCTCGACGCGCGTTATCGATCCCGGGAGACACTTCGAACCATCGCTGAACATTCTGCTACGTTCGCCGGGGAATGGCCTCCGCGAAGAAATCGGTCACTTGGCGGACGCGGGCCGGAACGAAACGGCGTTTCGGCCAGACGAGACTTATATCCCTGACATCGCCCATAAATCCCTCGAGGATGGTAATGACGTCGGGATGGCTGAGTTCATCAGCAAGAGAAACCTTGGCGAACAGGCCAATTCCAACGCCGGCCAGAACAGCGGCCCGGATGGTTTCGACACTGTTAGACCAGAGGTTCCCCCGGACCGGCACGCTGAATCGACCTTCTTGCCCCACGAACGGCCAATTCGCCGCCTCCGTCAGGCCGCCATACAAAAGGCAATTGTGCTCGACGAGCTCCGCCGGGGTCTTTGGGATTCCATGGCGCTCGAAATAGCGGCGGGATCCGACGCAGACGAGGGGAGTGATCGCCACGCGCCTGACAACCGCGTCGGGTTCGGTGACAGGTCCAAGTCGTATCGCCAGGTCGATCCGGTCTTCCACCATATCTCGCACGATGTCCGAGAGAACGAGATCCACCTGAAGGCCAGGGTTGAGCGACAACAGGTCGGGGATGAGCGGCAAGACATGAAGACGGCCAAAAGTGCCAGATACGGCGATCCTGATTAGACCCGAAACACCCAACGCGCTGCTGGTCAGTTCGCTATCGGCGTCCTGCATCTCGTCAACAAGCGGCTTTGTCCGGTCATAGTATCTCCGCCCTTCATCCGTAAGGGTCACCCGGCGTGTGCTCCTGTTGAACAGCCTCACGCCCAGGCGTTTTTCCAACGCAGCGATGGCTTTACTGATGGCCGCCTGTGAGTCCCCGGTAATGCGGGCCGCGGCGGAAAAACCACCTGCTTCAACCACGGCTATGAAGGCGCTCAGTTCGTTGAACCGGTCCATCCAATTCCTCCTGGGAATTAATGTTATGGCAATTTAGGCCATTATCTCTGGTTCGGACATCACCCACATACAGGTTTCTCCGCAACCAAAGGAAGGGTGTCATGAATATCGAACTTACTGGCCGCGCGGCGGTCGTTACCGGGTCCACGGCAGGTATCGGCCGAGCCATTGCGGAAGGGCTGGCGCGCGCCGGTGCCGCGGTCGTGATCAACGGCCGCCGCGAGGACAGGGTCGCCGCAACGCTTGGTGAGTTGCGCAAGCTTTTCCCAAAGGGTGAGTTCACCGGCGTTACCGCCGATCTTGCTACCCCGGAAGGCGCGGCGGAGTTGTTCGCGCGGGCGCCGGACGCGGACATTCTCGTCAACAATGTGGGCACGGGGCGCCCGAAGTCGTTCTTCGAAATTGGCGACGGCGAGTGGATCGATCTTTTCGAGCTGAACGTCATGAGCGGCATTCGCGCCGCCCGTCACTATGTGCCGAACATGACGAAGCGCGGCTGGGGGCGTGTTGTCTTCATCAGCAGCGAGTCCGCGCTCGCAATACCCAAGGACATGATCGACTACGCCATGACCAAAACCGCCCAACTCGCCATTGCGAGGGGCTTGGCCGAGGAGGTCGGCGGGACGGGCGTCACCGTCAATTCGGTTCTCCCTGGTCCGACGAATTCGGAAATCATGAGTGGTTGGATGAAGGCGGCCGCGAAAGAGCAAGGCATTACGCAACAGGAAGCCGAGCAGCAATTCTTGAAGACGTTGCGCCCGACATCGCTCCTCAATCGCTTTGCGACGACTGAGGAAGTCGCGAACTTGGTCGTCTATGTCTGCTCGGAGCAGGCATCCGGGACAACCGGCACTTCCTTGCGTGTCGACGGTGGTGTCGTTCGGACAATCGCATAGGGCGCCAGCTTTCCACGCGTTCAACGGCCCGGCGGCGGCGGCCTTTCGGGCCTTATCGCAACCGGCGCGAGGGCCACACTACCGACGGCGACGGACCACTGACTTCGACCGCGTCTTGGCGGTAGACCCCGGTCGCGTCGAAGTGGAAAGCGACCGGCGCATCCAAGAATGCGCCGCTCGGCAAATGTGTCAGCTATGCCGGATCTCGGTCCCCAGAACCTTCAGGCACTCGCGTATGAAGGCGGCGAGGGCTGTCCAGCCCTTGGCCGACACCATCGTTCCATCGACATAGGCCTCCGTCGGCGAGAGGTCGACATAAGTGCCTCCGGCCAGCGTCACTTCGGGTTCGCAAGCAGCGAGCGCGCCGACCTTCTTGCCGCGCACGACGCCGTCCACGGCAATCAGAATCTGAACCCCATGGCAGATCGTGAAAATCGGCTTCTGGGTATCGTGGAAGTGGCGCACCATGGCTTGCACCCGCTTGTCGGTGCGGATGTATTCCGGGCCGCGACCGCCGGCGCAATAGACGGCGTGGTATTGATCGAGCTGCTTTTCCGCCTCCGCGAACGTCTTGTTGATCACCTGAAAATGGCCGAGCTTTTCGGTGTAGGTCTGGTCGCCCTCGAAGTCGTGCAGGGAGGTCTTGATGAGGTCTCCCGCCTTCTTGTCCGGGCAGACCACGTGGACGGTGTGGCCGACGGCTTCCATAGCCTGCTGGTAGACGAAGATCTCGTACTCCTCGGTGAACTCGCCGGTGAGCATCAATATTTTCTTGCCTGACATAGTCGGTTCCTCCGTCGTGTGAAAAGGGCGGGGCGAACCCATGCTGCGCCCCGCATTGGCTTTGTCCGTCCTCGGAATGGAGAGTTGGGGACGTGGTATTCCTCGGTGCTGTGTTTGGTGGTCAGCGGCGCGGACATCGGTTTCGCCTCAATCGAAGGCCGGCAGCAGGCGATCGCGCGAGTGCTCGATGTGGGCGCGCATGGCTTCCGCGGCGGCATCGGGATCGGCCGAGCCGAACGCGGCCAGGATCGCCTCATGCTCGTCCAGCGCCTCCTCGGTCACGCGGGAGTGGTACATCAGCCGGAATATGTGGAAGTGGGTGTGTTGATAACCCAGCGTCTCGCGAATGAGTTCGTTTTCGGCGTATTCCATGATCTTGTCGTGGAAAATCGCGTCCTGGCGGGCGAAGTTTGAATAGCGCAGGCGCTCGTCCTTGCCTTCGCGGCGCGACATCACGCCTGCCGCCTCGAGCAGTGTGCCGAGTTTGGCCTCATCCATCGCCGCGGCGGCCTTCGCCGCGCCGTGCGGTTCGAGCAGGAGACGCATTTCGTACAATTCGTCGAAACGGCGCCGGGTGATCTGCGGTGCGGCGCGGTATCCGATCAGATGCGTCTTCAGAACCAGGCCTTCGCCTTCGAGACGCCCAAGCGCCTCGCGGATCGGCGTATGGGAAACGTCGAATTCCTTTACCAGGTTGTCGACGGTGATGCGTGAACCGGGCGCGATCTTCAGCGACATCAGCTGCGCGAAAATGGCCTCGTAAACGTCCTCTGAAAGGCTGCTCGCGCGCTGGATGCGACCCGCTCCCGTGGGCGTCTCACCATTATTGCTCAAACTGACAGGTTGCATCTTTCGCCTCTCGACAGGGGACTGCTAACACGAGGGTTTGACCGATGCAATACTATATCCTATACGATCTTATCGGCACCGCTCAGTTCGGGACCTTCGGTGCGGATTTACAACGCGAGTTTTCCGACACCCTCAAGGGATGCAGCCTGCCATGAGCCTTCTCACAGCCCTCCGGCTCCCCCGCGAAATTCTGTTCGGAAAGGGGCAGCGTCATGCGCTGCCGGCCGTGGCCGGTCGCCTTGGCCGACGTGCCCTGGTCTGCACCGACGAGCGTTTCGCCGGCACGCCCCTGTTCGCTGAAATCATGGAATCCCTGCAGGCCGCGTCCATCGACGTGCTGGTTCACGACGGCGTCCTCCCGGACGTGCCGCGCGACTCGGTGGCGGCCGGCGTCGAGGAAGCGAAAGGCTTCGAGCCCGACATGGTGATCGGCATCGGTGGCGGCAGCTGTCTCGATTTCGCCAAATGCGCCGCCTTGCTGATCAGCCACGGTGGCGAGCTGAAGGATTATTACGGCGAGTTCAAAGTCCCCGGACCGACGCTGCCGCTGATTGCCGTGCCGACCACGGCCGGTACAGGATCGGAGGTGACGCCCGTCGCGGTGATATCCGATCCGGACCGGACGCTCAAAGTCGGCATATCGAGCCCCCATCTCATTGCCGCAATTGCCATCTGCGACCCCGAACTGACGATGACCTGTCCGCCGGGCCTGACCGCGATCGCCGGCGCCGACGCGCTCACCCATGCGATCGAGGCCTTCACGGCCATGCGCCGGGACGGGGACTTCAGCCTGCCGCAGCGCCACGTTTTCATCGGCAAGACGCCGTTGACCGATCATTTCGCGCTGCTGGCCGTCAAACTTCTCGGCCGTAGTCTGGAGAAGGCGTGCACCGACGGCGGCGACGCCGAGGCGCGCGCCGACGTGATGATGGGAGCGCTGGCTGCGGGTTGCGCGTTCGGCACCGCCGGCACGGCGGCGGCGCATGCGGTGCAATACCCGGCCGGCGCGCTGACACACACGCCGCACGGGCTGGGGGTGGCGACAATGATGCCTTATGTGATGAGCTACAACAGCCGTGTGGCCGCGGCGGAAATCGCCGAGATAGGGATCGCCCTTGGCCTTGAGCCGAACGGCCGAAACGCCGACGAAATGGCGCGCGCCACCATCGAGGAGATCAGGCGCTTGTTTGCCGCGATCGGGATAACCCCGACGCTGGCCGGGCTGGGGCTTCCGGCCGACAGGCTCGACTGGACCGCCGAGCAGGCGCTCGGTATCGATCGCCTGATCAAGAACAACCCGCGCCCATTCGACCTCGCCGCCATGCGCCGCCTTGTCCAGGCGGCCTATTACGGCGATCTCACCGCTTGCGCCATGTGAACGTCAGGAACAAGACGATGAACCTTCCCTACAATGCCTTCCATCTCGATCAGGATCCCTACGATGTGCGGGGTTTCTCGCACCGGCTCTACATTGGCGGACAATGGCTGCCGTCGTCAGACGGCGGGCTCATCGAGGTCACCGATCCATCCTCCGGCGCCGTAATCGCGGCGGTCCCCGATGCGACCCTGGAGGATGCCGCCGCCGCGGTGGAGGCCGCGGCCAAAGCCGCCAACGGGTGGCGCGAGACCGCGCCACGCAAGCGCTCCGAGATTCTGAGGCGCTGCTTCGAACTGATGGTCGAGCGGTCGGAGACGCTTGCCATGCTGATCTCGCTGGAGAACGGCAAGGCCCTGCGCGACGCGCGCGGCGAGGTGGCTTACGCGGCCGAATTCTTTCGCTGGAACGCCGAGGAAGCCGTTCGCATCACTGGCGAGTTTGGCACCGCTCCATCCGGTACCAACCGGATCGTGGTCGACTACCAGCCGATCGGCATCTGCGTCCTCATCACGCCTTGGAATTTCCCAGCCGCGATGGCGACACGCAAGATCGCGCCGGCCCTCGCGGCGGGCTGCACGGTCATTCTGAAGCCGGCCAGCGAGACCCCGCTGACCGCCTACGCACTCGCCGCGCTCTACAGCGAAGCCGGCGTGCCGGACGGTGTCGTCAACGTGCTGACGACGTCGGCACCTGGGCCCTTGACGTCGGCCATGCTGGCCGATCCGCGCGTCAGGAAGCTCTCCTTCACCGGTTCGACCGGCGTCGGCCGCGCCTTGCTCGCCGAAGCCGCCAAACATGTGATTTCCTGTTCCATGGAGCTTGGCGGCAATGCACCCTTCATCGTCTTCGACGATGCCGATCTCGATGCGGCCCTCGACGGCGCCATGATCGCCAAGATGCGCAATGCCGGCGAAGCCTGTACGGCCGCCAACCGCATCTACGTCCAGTCGGGTATCCATGATGCGTTCGCCGACGGCCTGTCCCGGCGCATGGCCGCGCTCAAGATCGGCGCCGGCACCAAGGCGGACACCGAATGTGGGCCTATGATCACCAAGAAGGCGGTCGACAAGATCGACCGGTTGGTCAGGGACGCGGTTAACCGGGGGGCCAAGGTACTCTGCGGGGGCTCGGTGCTTGAAGAAGATGGCTTTTTCTATCCTCCGACGGTCCTGTCCGAAGTCTCGCCGGACGCCGACATGGCGCATGAGGAAATCTTCGGCCCGGTGGCGCCCATCACCCGCTTCGAGAGCGAGGCGCAGGCCATCCTCCATGCCAACAATACCGAATACGGCCTAGCCGCCTATCTCTACACGCGCGATGTGGCGCGCGGCATGAGGGTGGCCTCGGAGATCGAGGCCGGCATGATCGGCCTCAACCGCGGATTGATGTCGGATCCCGCCGCGCCCTTTGGCGGAGTCAAGCAAAGTGGCCTCGGGCGGGAAGGGGGCCAGCACCACGGCATGGCCGAATTCATGGAGGCCAAATACATCGCTGTAACCTTCTGAGTGGGACTCCATGTCGAAAGATCCTTTTCGCACCCGCGACCACGTTGCCGATTTCGATGACATCGTGGCCGATATCGTTGCCCGCAGCGCTACGACGCGGACTTCGTTGCCCATGCTGGCGGATGTCGCCTATGGGCCGCACGAGGCCGAACGCCTCGACCTGTTCTTTCCGCAGGGACCGCGTCACGACCTCCCGGTGCACGTCTTCATCCATGGTGGCTATTGGCGCATGTTCACCAGAAGCGATTATTCCTACGTTGCCGAAACGGTAACGGGAGCCGGGGCAATCGCGGTCGTGATCGACTATGCGCTGATGCCTGCCGTGAGGATGGCGGCAATCGTCGACCAGATCCGGCGCGCGAGGCAATGGGTGCGGGATAATATCGCCAGCCATGGCGGCGATCCCGGTCGGCTAAGCGTCAGCGGCCATTCCGCCGGGGCGCATCTGGCGACTTTTTTGTTCAACGAGGGTTCGGCATATCCGCCCTCGGCGGCACTTCTGCTCGGCGGGCTGTATGATCTGAAGCCCCTTCAGCATTCCTTCCTCGAGCCTTTGATAGGTCTCACCGACACGGAAGTTGAGGCATTTTCGCCGATGAGCAAGGTCCACTCGTCGCAAACAAAGGTAGCGGTATTGGTCGGCGAACGGGAAACGGAACCGTTTCACCTGCAGGCCAGATTGTTTGCCGATCGCCTGACGGAGCAGGGTCTGACAGCCTCGAGGGGCATCGTCGGGGGGCGCAATCATATGGATAGCGTCCGAGATTTGGGGCTGCGCGGGACAATCGCGGGCGACTGGCTTCGCCAGCTCATCCTGGCCGGATGAACTCGACCCGAGTCGGCCTACCTGCTCCTGCCTGCCTGAAAGTTCCCGCGGTTTGCGCATGAGCAGGCCCATGCCGAGCACCAGCCTCTTCCTTGGCTTGTTGACGACCTCTTCCTTGAGCACCTGCTGCCCAGCACGTGAAATATATTTCACTATTTGAATTATATTGACACTGCGCGCCGGGGCTGTAATGTCCCGATCGTCGGCTTTCGGAGGAAGGCCGGCTTCATCAAATCCATACGGCAGCGCTCGCAGGGCGCCTGCGACGGTCATTGAGGATGGCTTCGGCCAAGGGAGGAAACTTGCGCAAATTTCTGAGCACGCTCGCAATCGCGGCGGCTGCATCGACCTGCTTTGGGCCGATGCTGGCACGCGCCGAAACCGCCAACCCGTTCAAATGCGAGCCGGGTGAAAAATACGTCATGAACGTCATGGTTTCGGGTGTCGAATATTGGTTCCCGGTCTATGAAATGTTCAAGCAGGCCGGCCAGCAGTTCGGCTGCGAGACCGCCTATACCGGCACGCCCGAATATGACGTCAACAAGCAGATCGCCAGCTTCGACCAGGCGCTGGCACAGAAGCCCGCCGGCATACTGGTGCATCCGATGAACTCCGATCCGTTCATCGAACCGATCAACCGCGCCATCGAGCAGGGCACCGCCGTGGTGACCTTCGCCGCCGACTCGCCGAATTCCAAGCGGGTCTCCTACATCACCTCCGACAACAATGCCGAGGGCACCTATGCCGCCGACGCCGTTGCCAAGGCGATGGACGGCAAGGGCGAATATGCCGTGCTGGAGAACCCTGGCCAGGACAATCACGACAAGCGCGTCAACGCCTTTGTCGCCCGCATGGAAGCCAAATGGCCCGAGATGAAGCTCGTCGGCCGCGCCGCTTCGAACCAGGATCCGACCAAGGCCTATCAGGCCGTTCTGAGCCTGGCCCAGGCGCATCCTGATCTCGGTGCCGTGTTCATGCCGGAAGCCAATTCGGCCATCGGCGCCGCCCAGGCCGCCAAGGAAGGCGGTGGCAAGATCCGCGTCATGCTCGCCGACGTCAACGCCAAGATCCTCGACATGATCAAGGCCGGCGAGATCTTCGGATCGGTCAATCCAAACCAGGGCATGCAGGGCTATATGGGCTTCATGCTGTTGTGGATGGCCAAGCATCCCGGCCTGATCGACCCGATGAACGACGCCAAACGCTCGGGCTTCAATCCGATGAGCGTGCCCTTCGTCGACAATGGCTTCTCCATTGTCTCCAAGGACAATGCGGATGACTTCTACTGGGACAAATACCTGAAGCGTCGCGGCACCAAGGGCATCGAGGAATAGTCTCGATTTCCCTCTCCGATCCTCGCGGGTCGGACCAAGCCGGGAAGGAGGCCTTCGCCTCCTTCCTCCCCGCAAGCGTCCATCGCAGGAGCATGGCGTGACCCACGCGCCCATTCTTGAAATCCGTGGCCTGTCCAAGGCGTTTGGCCCTGTCAAGGCGCTGAGCGACGTACAGTTCACGCTGCGACGCGGCGAAATCCACGCGCTGTGCGGCGAGAATGGTGCTGGCAAGTCGACGTTGATGAATATGATCGCCGGTGTGCTGCAGCCCGATGAGGGCGACATACTGATCGATGGCGAGCGTGTTTCGATCCACTCGCCCGCCGCCGCCCAGCGCCTCGGTATCGCGCTGGTCCATCAGGAGATCGCCCTCTGTCAGGACGCGACGGTCGCCGAAAATATCTACATGGCGGCGATCAACGTCCGGCGCGCGCCGCTGATGAATTTCCAGAAGCTCCACGCCGATGCCCAGAAGGTCATGGACCTGCTTGCGCCCATTCCGGTGCGCACCAGGGTCGCGGATCTTTCCATTTCCAACCAGCAGCTGGTCGAGATCGCCAAGGCGCTGACGCTCGACTGCAAGGTGCTGATGCTCGACGAGCCCACGGCGGCACTGACCGAGAGCGAAGCGCGCCGCCTGTTTTCGATCGTGCGCGGCCTCAAGGAGCGCGGCATCTCGGTGGTCTATATCAGCCACCGCATGGCGGAAATCTTCTCGCTATGCGACCGCGTCACCGTCTTCCGCGATGGCCGCTACGTGGCCACCGACCCGATCGCCGCCGTTTCGCCCGATGACGTGGTGCGCAAGATGGTCGGCCGCGAAATCACCCAGCTCTATCCTGACAAGCTGGCACCGCAAGAGCCAGGGCGGGTGATCCTGTCCGTAAAGGGGCTATCCGACGGCCGCCGCTTCACGGATGTCGATCTCGAGCTTCGCGCTGGCGAGATTCTGGGCATGGGCGGCCTGATCGGCGCCGGCCGCAGCGAGATCGCGCAAACGATCTGCGGCCTGCGGCCAATGACGTCAGGAACCGTCGCGCTCGATGGAAAGCAGCTGCGTCCGCGCGGCTATGGCGATGCGGTCAAGGCGGGGCTGGCCTATCTCTCGGAGGATCGCAAAGGCTCCGGCGTGTTCCTCGATCTGCCGATCGCGGCGAACATCTCGGCGCTCGACCTCGCCAGGCTGACCGGGCCACTCGGCCTGCTCGACCGCAAGGCGGAGGATCGTCAGGCGCGGGAGTTGACCGGCAGGCTCGGTGTGCGCATGGCCGGCATCGAGGCCGCCGTCTCGACACTGAGCGGCGGCAACCAGCAAAAGGTCGCCATCGCCAAGCAGCTGTCCGTCAGTCCCAAGGTCATCATCATGGACGAGCCGACACGCGGCATCGATGTCGGCGCCAAGGTCGAAATCCACCGGCTACTGCGCCAACTTGCCGGCAGCGGTGTCGGCGTCGTCGTCATCTCGTCGGAACTGCCGGAGCTGATCGGCCTGTGCGACCGCGTCATGGTTGTGCGCGAAGGCAGGATCGCCGGCGAACTCGCCGCCGACGAACTCGGCGAGGAAGCCATAATCATGCTCGCCTCGGGCGTCCAGGACAGTTCAGATCAAAGGCAGGCCCAGAATGTCGCCTAGGGAATCGGGGGAAGCGCTCGTGCATGCCGAGATCAAGGCCGCCGGTGATGTGCGGCGCATCAATTTCGCCGGCCTCGCATCGATGCGCGAGGCCGGGCTGATCGTCATCATCCTGGCGCTGTGCATTGCCATGAGCTTTGCCTCGCCGCACTTCCTGACATGGGGCAATTTCCGCGCCATGCTGATGAGCTTTTCCATCGAAGGCATCGTCGTCGTCGGCATGACCATCCTGCTCATCGTTGGCGGCATCGACCTGTCGGTTGGCTCGGTCGTGTGCTTCTCGATGGTGGTCTCCGGCGCGCTGTTCCTCGCTGGACTCGATCCCTGGATGGCAAGCCTGATCGGCATTGGCGTCAGCGCGCTGATTGGCGCGGCGATGGGCTTCTTCGTCACGGTGATAGGCCTCAATCACTTCATCACGTCGCTCGCGGCCATGGTCATCGTGCGCGGCATGTGCCTGATCGTTACCAAGGGCACGCCGCTGTCGCTGTTCACGCTGCCGTCTTCGTTCAAGGCGGTCGGCCAAGGCAGCTTCAACGGCTTGCCCTATGTCATCATCATCTTTGTCGTCGTGGTGGCGATCTTCGACTTCCTGCTGCGCCGCGCCACCGCCTTCCGCAAGGTCTTCTACACCGGCTCCAACGAGAAGGCCGCGCAGTTCTCCGGCATCCGGACCAAGCAGGTGAAGTTCTGGGTCACGGTGCTGTGCTCGACGCTGGCCGGTCTGGCCGGCGTCATCTACATGGCGCGCTTCGGCGCGGCGACGCCGACCTTCGGCGCCGGCATGGAACTCAACATCATCGCCGCGGCCGTCATCGGCGGCGCCTCGCTCAACGGCGGCTCCGGCACCATCTTCGGGGCGATCCTCGGCATGGCGCTGCTCTCGGTGGTGACCAGCTCGCTCATCCTGCTCGATGTATCGGTCTATTGGCAGGACATGATCAAGGGATGCATCCTGCTCGCAGCCGTATCGATCGATCACTTCCTGCACCGCAAGAAGTCCTGAACTTCAAAGGCACCGAACAAGGCCATGGCCCCTCCCAACACCCGCGATGACATCGCCGCTGTCCGCCAGATGCACCAGGCGCTCGTCCTGCATTATGTCGAAGGCAAGACCCAGGCCGAGATCGCCGTCGAACTCGGAATCTCGCACGCCACCGTCAACCGGCTCATCAAGCGCGGCCACCAGCTCGGTCTCGTCGAAATCAAGATCAAGTCACCGATCGACCATCTGGTCGAGCTGGAGGCGCGGCTGGTGGCGCTGGGCGGCATCGAGCGGGCGGTGGTGGTGCCGTCCGTCTCCGAAAATCCGCACACGGCCCTGCAGCGGGTCGGCGAGGCGGCGGCTGGGCTGCTGCTCGACACCATCAAGGATGGCGACACCATTTCGATCACGGGTGGCAAAGGTGTCAGCGCGCTGGTCGCGGGTCTCAAGCCGGGACGCCGATACGATGTCGAGATCATCCCCGCCACGGGACTGGTGCAGGGCAAGCACTATACCGACGTCAATCACGTCGCCTCGCTGATGGCCGACAAGCTTGGCGGTCGTGCCTTCCAGATCCATGCGCCGCTGTTTGCCGATACCGCGCAGCAGCGCGAGATGTTGATGGGGATCAGCTCCGTCGCCGACGTCTTTCGCAAGGCGCGCGAGGCCGATGTGGCGGTGGTGGGTGTCGGCTCCATCCTGACCGACGATTCGAGCTATTACGATCTGCATCCGTCCTCGAATGCCGACCGCCAGGCGATCGAGAAATCCGGGGCGACGGGCGAGCTGCTCGCCCATCTCATCGATCGCCGGGGCAAGCTCTGCAACTACTCGCTCAACCGTTCGCTGGTCTCGCTGACCCTCGACGAGTTCGCCAGCATCCCGCGCTCGATCGGCATCGCGAGCGGACCCAGCAAGGTCGCGCCGATCCTCGCCGCCATGCGCGGCAACCATCTAGACACCATCGTCACGGACGAGGCCTCCGGGCTCCAGATCCTCGAGTTGGCGAAACAGGAGGCAGCATGAATTCTCGACAGATCCAGCGACAGATCGGCACGTCAGGCATATCGGCGTCGGCTGTAGGCCTGGGCACATGGGCGATTGGCGGATGGATGTGGGGCGGCACCGACGAGCAGGAATCGGTGCGCGCTATCGAAGCCTCGATCGACGCCGGCCTCAGCCTGATCGACACCGCACCGGCCTATGGCCTTGGCCGCAGCGAGGCGATCGTCGGTGCCGCCATCAAGGGCAAGCGCGATAAGGTCGTGATCGCGACGAAATGCGGACTGAACTGGCATTCCGGCAAGGGCGGCTATTTCTTCGACCAGGACGGCAAGCCGGTGCATCGCTACCTCGGCGCCGATGGCATCGCCTATGAAGTCGAGCAGAGTCTGCGGCGTCTCGGCACGGATCATATCGACCTCTACATCACCCATTGGCAGGACCCGACGACACCGATCGCCGAGACGATGACGGTGCTGGAGAGACTGAAGGCGGCCGGCAAGATCCGCGCCATAGGTGCCAGCAATGTCAGTGCCGACGACCTCGGTCATTATATCGCCGCCGGCCAGCTCGATGCGATCCAGGAACGCTACTCGATGATCGACCGCGAAATCGAGAGCAGCCTGCTGCCGATCACGCGCCGCCATGACATCGCCACCCTCAGCTACTCATCGCTGGCGCTGGGCCTGCTCACCGGCACGGTCGACGCGGCGCGCGCATTCGGCGGAGATGACCAGCGCAAGGACAACCCGCGCTTCTCAGCGGCCAACCGGCAGAAGGTGGCAAGGCTGAAAGCGGCCATCGCCCCGATAGCCGCCCAACACCAGGCTTCGATGGCTCAGATCGTCATCGCCTGGACGCTCGCCCAGCCTGGCATAACTTTCGCCCTGTGCGGCGCGCGCAATCCCGCGCAGGCGCTCGACAATGCGCTGGCCGGCGAGATCACGCTTGCGGCAAGCGAGCTCCAGGCAATCGACGCCGCGGTCGCCGCGCATCTCACCGCGATGGATGCCTGAGCAAAAAAAGGCAGCAGCCCCGATGAACCGTAGCCAAATAACAGCCGGTCTGCGCGACCGGCCAGACATTGCCGTGCTCGTCATCGGTGGCGGCATCAACGGCATCAGTGTCTTTCGCGAACTGGCTTTGCAAGGTGTCGATGTCGTGCTGGCGGAAAAGGGCGACTATTGCTGCGGCGCCAGCGCCGCGCTTTCGCGCATGGTGCATGGCGGCCTGCGCTATCTCGAGAACGGTGAGTTCAAGCTGGTGCGTGAATCGCTTCTGGAACGCGATCGGCTGCTGAGGAACGCGCCGCACTATGTCGCCCCCTTGCCGACGACGGTGCCGATCTTCGATATTTTCTCCGGTCTCGCCAATGGCGCGGTCCGGTTCCTCGGCCTGACGCGGCGGCCGAGCCGGCGCGGCGCGCTCGTCATCAAGACCGGACTTGCCATGTATGACCTGTTCACCTCCGCGCGGCGTTTGATGCCGACGCACAGATTCAGGGGGCGCACCGAGACCTTGAAGACCTGGCCGGCGATCAACCCGGCGATCCGCAATTCGGCGACCTATTACGACGCCTGGGTCAGCCGACCCGAACGCCTCGGCCTGGAGATGCTGCTGGAGGCCACGGCAAGCGGCGCGCGCGCTCTGAACTATGCGAAAGTGTCGTCGAGCGGCGAGGGGCTCGCCATCACCGACACGCTGACGGGCGAGCGATTGCCGGTGCGGCCGCGGCTGATCGTCAACGCCACGGGCGGCTGGATCGACCTCACCAACCAGGCGATCGGGGCGTCGGCTCCCAGGATGATGGGCGGTACCAAGGGCTCGCACCTCATCGTCGACAATGCCGAACTCCATGCCGCGCTTGGCGGACATATGGTCTACTACGAAAACGAGGACGGGCGCATCTGCATCCTGTTTCCCTATCTCGGCAAGGTGCTGATCGGCTCGACCGATATCAGGGTCGACGACCCGGACCAAGTTCGCTGCGAGGAAGACGAGCAACGCTACATCCTGCAGTCGCTTGCCTTTGTCTTCCCCTCGGTCAAGATCGGCGAAAACCAGATCGTGTTCCGCTTCGCCGGCGTTCGCCCCTTGCCCGCCAGCGACGACAGCTTCACCGGCCGCATACCGCGCGATCATTTTTGCGAGTTCGTCGAGGCGATCGGGCATCTGCCGGCCACGCTCTGCATGATCGGTGGCAAGTGGACGACGTTTCGTTCGTTCGGAGCATTGGCGGCTGACAGTGTGCTGGAGCGACTGGGGCTCGAACGCAGTGTGGGTACGGAGGATATGGCCATTGGCGGCGGCCGCGACTTCCCGGCCGATCCGGAGCGCTGGTGCGCGTCGTTCGCGCTTGAATACGGCCTGTCGGTCGAGCGCGCACGAATGCTTCTGCAGCGCTACGGCACGTCGGCCCGGAAGGTCGTTGCGCATCCGGCGGGCGAACAGATGCTGCCGCGGTCCGATTACTCGGCTGGCGAAATCCGGCAGATCATCGAGCATGAGCAGGTCGAATGCCTTGCCGACTTGTTCCTGCGCCGCACCACCATCGCCATTTCGGGCGGCCTGAGCTTCGACCTTATCAACGCCGTTCTCGACATGCTGGCGGCCCACAAAGGCTGGAACGCCAGCGAGGCCGCCGCCGAATGCTCGACCTTCCTCGCCTTGCTGGCCGACCGGCACGGCATCGACCTCCAGACGCATCAAAGGAGCGCCCTATGCGCGTGAACAAGAAAGTCCGCATGAACCGGCTGTTCGGTGGTGGCCGCTGCCTCGACGTTGCCATCGATCATGGTGTCTGCAACGAACCGGGCTTCCTTGCCGGGCTCGAGGACATGGCCGCCGTCGTCGATCAGCTGGTCAAGGCCAGGCCTGATGCCATCCAGATGAACTATGGCCAGGCCGACCTGCTGCAGGACGTCCCGGGCAAGGACAAGCCGGCGCTGGTCATGCGCATCGACATGGGTAATCCCTACAACAAAACGCGCCACCGGGCGATGTGGGCGGTGCTGCAGAACGAGGCCGAGCCGTTGCTAGGCGCAATCGAGATGGATGCGGCCTGCGTGGTCGTCAATTTGTTCATGTTGCCCGACGAGCCGGACCTGTTCAGGCAATGCGTGCAGAACATCGCCCGGGTGCGCGCCGATTGCGAGAAATACGGCCTGCCGTTGATGATCGAACCGTTGGCCATGCTGCCGGTCGCCGAGCATGGCGGCTACATGGTCGACGGCGACGCCGAAAAGATCGTTACCCTGACCCGGCTGGCCCGCGAGATGGGCGCCGATATCATCAAGGCCGACCCGACCACCGATCCCAACGATTTCCACCGTGTGGTCGAGGCCGCACGCTGCCCGGTATTGGTGCGCGGCGGCGGCAAGGAAGAGTTGCGCGCCGTGTTCAACAAATCGGCGGCACTGATGGCGCAGGGCGCGCTCGGCATGGTCTATGGCCGCAACATCTACCAGCATGCCAATCCGAGCGCGGTCGTGCGCGGGCTGATGGCGATCATTCACGACGACGCCGATGGCGCCGCCGCCTGGGACCTGTACAAACAGGCATAGGCCGGCAGGAGGAGCCAATGGGGAAATACATTCTTGGCCTCGATGCCGGCAACACCGTCATCAAGGCCATTCTCTTCGATCTCTCGGGGCGCGAGCTGGCGCAGTCCGCACGCGACGGCCGCTCATCCATGCCGAAGCCCGGCCATGTCGAGCGCGATCTCGACGAGCTGTGGCGCAACGCGGTTGCGGTCATCGGTCATTGCATCGCCGAGGCCGGCGTCGACGCCGGCGAGATCGCCGCCATCGGCTGTGCCGGTCACGGCAATGGGCTCTACGCGCTCGATCGTGAGGGCGCGCCGCTGATCGGCATCCAGTCGCTCGACACGCGCGCGGTCGGCATCGTTGCCGAATGGGCGGAGCGGCATGTCGGCGACCGCACCTATGTCCACTGCCTGCAACGGCCATGGGCAGCACAGACGCCGACCCTGCTTGCCTGGCTCAAGCGCTTTTCACCGGCGCTGTTCGCAAGGATCGGCACGGTCTTCCTGTGCAAGGATTTCGTCGTCAACCGCCTGACCGGCGCGCGCGGCAGCGACACATCCGACATGTCGGGCTGCGGCCTGCTGCGGATGCTGGACCGGCGCTATGAGCCGGATCTGCTTGCCGCCTACGGGCTTGACGATTGCATGGAGCTGCTGCCCCCGGTGCTGGAATCCGCCGATATCGCCGGCCATGTCACGGAGGAGGTGGCGGCTCTGACGGGCCTGCGCGCCGGCACGCCGGTCGTGGCCGGCCTGTTCGACGTCGTCGCCAGTGCCGTCGGTTCCGGCGTGACCAGGACAGGTGCCGCCTCGGTCATCGCCGGCACCTGGAGCATCAACCAGGTCATCACCGACGAGCCGATCCGCGACCCTTCGATCTTCATGCTGTCGACCTTCGATCGTGAGCGTTATCTGGCGATCGAATCCAGCGCGACCTCGGCCGCCAATCTCGAATGGATCGTGCGCGAATTCCTCGAGCATGGCGGCGAGGCCGGCAAGTCGCCGTTCGAATCGTGCAGCGAACTCGTCGCGTCCGTCGACCCCGACGGCGATATCCCGATCTATCATCCCTTTCTTTACGGTTCGCAGCAGAATGGCCACGCGCGCGCCGGTTTCTATGGCATTGCCGGCTGGCACGGCCGCGCGCATTTGCTGCGCGCGCTGTTCGAGGGGGTTGCCTTCGAACACAAGCGCCATGTCGAGACGCTGCACAAGGCAGGTGCCGATTTCGACGAGGTGGTGCTGTCCGGGGGCGGCTCGCGCAGCTGGATCTGGGCGCAGATCTTCGCCGATGTGCTCGGCGTGCCCGTTACCGTGGCGCGCAGCCGCGAGACCGGAGCGTTGGGGGCGGCGATCGCGGCGGGCACCGGCGTCGGCATCTTCGCGGATTATAGCGCCGGCGCTACGGCCATGACGGCGGCGGACCGCCACTTCGTGCCCAACGCGGCAGTTGCCGAGGCCTACGCACGGCGGTATCAGCTCTACAGCGAGATCAACAGCGCGATGGTGTCGCTGTGGGAGCGCTTCGCCGGACTGCAGGCCCGCCCGTGACCGAAGCTTTGCCCTCTTCATTCGGCAGTTACGACTACGTCATCGTTGGCGCCGGCTCGGCCGGCTGCGTGCTCGCCAACCGGCTTTCGGCCGACCCGCGCAACCGGGTCCTGCTCATCGAGGCCGGTGGCAGCGACCGCTATCACTGGGTCGATATCCCGATCGGTTACCTCTTCTGCATGGGCAACCCGCGCACCGACTGGATGATGAAGACCGAGCCGGAGGCCGGCCTCAACGGACGCAGCCTCAATTATCCGCGCGGCAAGGTGCTCGGCGGCTGTTCGTCGATCAACGGCATGATCTACATGCGCGGCCAGGCCGCCGACTATGACGGATGGCGCCAGGCCGGCAATGCCGGTTGGGGCTGGGACGATGTCCTGCCCTACTTCCTCAAGTCGGAAGATTACCATGGCGGCAAGGGCGCCATGCATGGCAGCGGCGGCGAATGGCGGGTCGAACGGCAACGCCTGTCATGGCCGATCCTCGACGCGTTCCGCGACGCCGCCGAGGAACTCGGCATTCCCCGCATCGACGATTTCAACACCGGCACCAATGAAGGTTCGGGCTATTTCGAGGTCAACCAGCGGCGGGGCGTGCGCTGGAACACATCGAAGGCGTTTTTGCGCGGCATCGCGGCGCGCAAGAACCTGCGCATCGTGACCGGAGCCGAGACGGAACGGCTCGAATTCGAGGGCCGGCGCGTCACCGGACTGGTCTTCCGCCAAGGCGACCGGCTGCACAGGGTCAGCGCCGGGCAAACGATCCTTGCAGCGGGTGCCATCAACTCACCCAAGATCCTCGAACTCTCCGGCGTCGGCCGTCCCGACCTGCTTTCGGGCATTGGCATCGATGTTCATCATGCCTTGCCCGGTGTTGGCGAAAACCTGCAGGACCATCTGCAGATCCGCACGGTCTTCAAGGTCTCGAATGCCGCCACGCTCAACCAGCGCTACCACAATCTGGCCAGCCGCGCGTCGATGGGGCTGGAATATGCGTTGAAGCGCAGCGGGCCGTTGTCGATGGCGCCGAGCCAGCTCGGCATCTTCGCCAGGAGCGATCCGCGCCTCGCGGCACCCGACCTCGAGTATCACGTGCAGCCGCTGAGCACCGACCGGCTGGGCGAACCGCTGCATCGCTTTCCCGCGGTCACCGTCTCGGTCTGCAATCTGCGTCCGGAAAGCCGGGGCAGCGTGCATATGGGATCGCCCGATCCGCGCACGGCGACGAAGATCCGGCCGAACTATCTCTCCACGGACGGCGATCGCGGCGTCGCCATCGCGTCGCTGCGCCATGTCCGCGCTTTGATGAAGGCAAGGGCGGTGGCCCGCTTCGCGCCCGAGGAGATGCTGCCCGGCACGCAATATGACAGCGACGAAGACCTCATCCGCAAGGCAGGCGATATCGGTACGACGATCTTCCACCCCGTCGGCACTTGCAAGATGGGTTCCGACACGATGGCGGTGGTCGACGATCGGCTGCGTGTTCACGGGCTTGCCGGACTGCGCGTGGTCGATGCCTCGATCATGCCGACGATCGTCTCGGGCAACACCAACTCTCCGGTCGTGATGATCGCCGAGAAGGCCGCGCAGATGATCCTGCTGGATTCGCGCCAGTAATGTTCCGGCGACGTCGGGTGCGCCGCGCCCGGCGTGCCGGTCGATGGGCGGCTGCCGTCGATCTGGCAGGCAAAGCCTCGTTAAGCCTCTCGCAACTCCTGCGGCGTAATCTATCCGCCAGATTGCGAGGCACCATGAAACGCAAATCCCTATTGCTTTTCGCCTTCCCGGCTTTTGTCCTGCTGATCCTGGCGATGGAGAGAGTGGCCACGCTCCTGCTCGGAGCCTATCCCGCAAGCCCCGATATGTGGAAGATCTGGCTTACCTTGCACCAGTCGTCGGGAATGGTCTGGCAGCAGGTTGATCTCTATCTGGGCGGATCGATGGGCCTGGATTTCGCCTTGCTGGGCGCGGCGCTGGGGATCTGCTGGATGGCATGCCGGGCCAGAAGGTCGGCGGCTTTCTTTCTGGCCAACCATGGCGCGCTGATCCTCGCGGCGTCGATGATTTTCATCGGCGGCCGCTCGCAGACCGCCAGCACCATTGCCGCGTTCACGGCGCCGAGCGGCTTTCAGTTCTCGCTGATGATGGACTTCACCTGGCTGAACTGCCTGCTGGCGGTGGTCGGGATGGCGACGTGCGCCTATTGCCATTTTGCCTATATCGGCGAACTCGGCATGCGCGCTGAAGCGCGGCGCGTGCGGATCATGGCACTGCAGCGGGATTTCTAGCGCATCCGCCGCGCCGAGGCCCAGCTAATTTATCTTGTGATAGGTGACCTTACCTTCCGGGGATACGGTCCGCTGGTAGTTGGAGCTTGGCGCGGGAGGCGCTGCCGGCGCCTGCCGCCTTCGCGACACACGCGGCATGTCCTCGACAGCAGGTTCCGCCTCGGTGGCGCTGGCAACCGCGGCCGTGTCTTCGGCGGGCGAGGGGAGCTCCACCACGCGCGGTTCGTCGCCGCCGTGATTTCCCGACATGTCCGGCGCCTGCCGGCCAAGGTTGGCGTTGACCTCGCCGAAGCTTGCCCGCAGCCGGTCGTCCAGCGCCTCGAACCGGCTTTGAAATCCGTTGTTGACGGTGTCCAGCCGCGCGCTCATGCGCTGCTCGAACTGGCCGAGGTCTTCCAGCCGCGCCTCGATCGCGCGCAGGTCGTTGATGCCACGGTAGAGAAAGACGGCCGCGGTGGCGTTCAGAAGGGCAAACAGCGTCAGGCCGACACCGACGGCAACGGCAAGTCTGGACCGGCTCTTCTCCCTGTCGAGCAAGGGCGCCTCGATCGCCACCACCAGTTCGTCCGGATCGCTGATCGTCGTCATTGGACCACCACCTTGGTGCCGACAGGCACGCGCCTGAAAAGATCGATGACATCGGTATTGGTCAGGCGAAAACAGCCCGACGTACCGTCGAAACCCACGCCGGAAGGGTCGTTGGTGCCGTGGATGCGATAGAGCGTGTCGCGACCATCCCGAAGCAGATAGAGCGCCCTTGCGCCGAGCGGATTGTAGGGCCCCGAAGGAACCATGTCAGGCAATTCCGGCTGGCGCGCGCGCATCTCCCTGGGCGGGCGCCACGCCGGCCATTCCATCTTCGCCCCCACCTGGACAGTACCCGTCCAGCCGAAGCCGTCGCGTCCGACGCTGATCCGGTAGCGCAGGGCCTCGCCCTTGCCGGTCACCAGATAGAGCGCCTTTTCCTGCTTGCGGATGATGATGGTTCCGATCTTCTCGGCGGTGGGAAACGCCACGGTCTTGCGCAGGCTGGGACCCATGGCCGGCAGAGGCGGGCGGCTGTCCGCCCACGCGGTTCGTCCGTCCGCCGGCGCCAGCGCCAGGCCGAGGAGGCAGGCGGCCGTCAGCCGAAAGCGATGGCGGCTAGCGGGCCGCATCGTCGAGCCGCTCGCGGAACATCTTCTTCAGATCCTTGTTGAAGCGCGCCCGCCCGTCCACTTCGGACGGCAGCATGGCGCGGTTCAGGGCGTCGGCCAGCAGCGCGTTGTCGAGCGCGACCGACTTGATGTTCGGCGCCTTGAAGATCTTCTCCAGCTCGCCGCGCGAGAAGTGGTTGCCGAACCATTTGCGCTTGTGCTTGTTGGCCACCAGGGTGATCGAGACGGCATTGCCGCGCAGCTCGCGGATCTTCTTGTAGAGCCGTTTGCCTTGCCGCAGCGAGGCGACGTTGAGTTCGAAGACGATGAAGATCTCGTCGCTCGTCGACAGCACGGAATTGTGCCAGGGCGTCTCGATGTTCGGCAGATCGATGACGATGTCGTCGAACCGGTAGGCGACGAGGTCGAGCAGCCGGAAGACGAAATCGGCGCCCTGCGGCTCGAACGGCAGTTGCGGCCGCTCGAAGGCATAGAGCGTCAGGCCGGACGGTCGCGACAGCTTGATGACGTCCATCAGTTCGACATCGAGCCGTTCCGGCTGGCCGATGATGCCGGCAAGGTCGAACTGGTTGAACAGGTTGAGATAGGCGCCGCAATTGGCGCTCTGGAAGTCGAGGTCGACCAGGCAAGTCGAGGCACCGCGCTCGGTCGATTTCGACGCCAGGAATTCGGCCGCCGATAGCGCCAGCGTCGTGGCGCCAGCGCCGCCGCTGGCGCCGATGAAGGTGATGATACGGCTCTTGGTGCCCTGGTTGCCGCTGTCGTGGAAGGTGACGGCGTTGAGCAGCTCCTTGCCGTCGAGCGGCTTGTGCAGCCAATCGGAGGCGTTCATGCGCACCAGCACGCGCGTCCGCTCCGATGTCAGCTCGTCGGAAACCGCGATCAGCGGCACGCTGGCCCACAGCGCGCGCGCCTCGACGATACCCGGATTGCCAAGCAATTCGCCATTGCCGAGATCGAGGATGACGATGCCCGGGCGGGTCTCGGCCGGCGGCCCCTTGAGGAAGTCGCTGGTCTCGGCAACCCGCACATCATAGATCGCCAGCGCGTCGAGCCGCGTCGCCACCTCGCGCTTGAAATTCGCATCGGAAGAAAACAGCGCGACCTGCTTGCGCTTGGTGGGCAGGACCTTGGTGCTGATGGCGTTCATGATGGCGCGCTCGTTTTCAGGTCTTCGCCCGTGACCGTGCTCAGCATGGAGGGCATGTTGATATTGCCGAACCCGAGCAGTCCGCCCAGGAAGAAGAACTGGAAAGTCCGGTTTTGCAGATTGACCGTTATGGTCGGCACAGGACCGCTGAGCCTGGTCTGGAATCCAAGTCCTGTCGCCGCATAGGTAATGACGACATTGGTTCGCAGGAGGTCCGGAAAGAAGTGGCACATACCAGGCCGCTGAGTTCCTGTGGGCGCCGGGCAGGCATCGTCGTTGGTGACGGCCGTATCGCCTCTGAAGATGCGACTGAAGGCATTGGCGTCGAAGTTGGCGGAGCTGCCATTGCAGTCCCCGATGCTGCCGGTATATTTGCAAACGAACGGGGGGTAAGCGCCAGCCGCAACCGGCGCGCCCGGGACCGAGATTGGCGCCGCGGCGGCAAGCACCGTTGCGGGCACCACGGGATCTGAAATCGAGGCCAGCCTTGCGCCGACCTGGACGGCCTTGGTTGCACCATTCCATTGATATAGGGCGTAACCGAAATCGACGAAGCCGAGCGTCAGCGCAAAAAGTAAAGGCGCCACGATGGCCATCTCGACCATGGCCGTGCCCTGTTCTGATTTTGCGAAGCGTCTCATCATCAGAACCGGATCAGCCGCTCCTGATGGGAGCCGCTCAGGGTGATCGGTCCGATGTTGAGAAACGCCAACATGCCCACACCGCTATAGGGATAGGTCCCTGTCGCACTGACGATGCACACTTGGGGAGTCACCGATCGATATTGGGTAACGCCCGCAACCACGGCGTCGTGGCAAGAGC
This sequence comes from Mesorhizobium sp. ES1-6, assembly GCF_020164775.1. Taxonomy (NCBI): domain Bacteria; kingdom Pseudomonadati; phylum Pseudomonadota; class Alphaproteobacteria; order Hyphomicrobiales; family Phyllobacteriaceae; genus Mesorhizobium; species Mesorhizobium sp. ES1-6. The sequence continues at coordinate 473,692 of NZ_JAIUGU010000004.1, read as the reverse complement.
CGCTGGCGCCTATGGTCACTGTTACATTCGCTGTCTGCCAGCCACTAACGCGCGGGTTGGTCGTCACCACGCCGTTAACGACAGTCGGTGCGGCCGTGCCGTATACGGCGATGTTCTTCGCAACATTGGTACAGTCGATCGCCGAAAAACCCGAACTCGCATAATCGGTGTACAACTGGCTGTTACAGCGAGCTCCGAATCGGGCAGCGTCGGTCAGGCCCGCTTCCATCAGCAGTTTGTCGTGTATCAGATTGCCAAACTCGAATACCCCGGCCGACAGCAACAGCATCAACGGGGCGACGATCGTCATTTCGACAAGCACCGCGCCACGCTGGTCTCGACGGAATTTCGTTAGATGACGTCCGACGTTTCGAGACATCGCCGTCACCTGTAGAGCTGCGCTTCGTCGCGCAGGAAATTGTCAAGTGTGCCACTCCCACCTTTGCCGGTGATGTCGACGAGTTCGACATAGATGTTCTTGCCGGTGTCTTTAATGGGCTCGGTGATGAAGAAGCTGGCGAATCTGCGAGCAGGAACGGTGGCGCGGCCCTTGAAGCTTGTGCCGCTAGCCTGGAGGGCTTTGCAGTCGAGGATCGCGCCATAGAGCAGGCGCCGATCAACCGTCGTGATTGGAGAGCCTGCCGCCCCGGGAGGCGTGCCTTTTTCACCACTGACGGCGGCGTCACCGACAATGTTGTCGGAGGTGTTGCCGTCGCCATTGGGGTCATTCTCGTACCGGTAGGTTTCGTATCGAGTTGGAAGGTCGTCGCCAGTGCCGGCGAGGGCGGTCGGCAAATTGCCAGCGCCATTGCCCGAATTTCGTAACGGATGGTTCGCTTTCCAATATCGGGAAGGATTCCAGTCGCCTGCTCCCATCCGGCCGCCCATCATGGTGCAATTGCCGGTGATCTGGCAAGAATCACGCTCGAGGCCGACGCCCTTGGTGGGGTCGGTCTCATAGTTGACCTTGTTGCTCGCGACATATTGGTCCCAGTTTGTCGCACCCTTGCGCACGTTGAAGGCTGGCCCGTCTGAATAGTTCGACGAGTTGATGCCGAAACGCGAGTTGATGCCATCTTGCACTGGACCAGCGTTCTGGCCCGGCTCGGTCTGGACGCCATCGCGCGAATAGCAATTTTGCGGCTTGGAATCGGCGAGCATCTTTTCCAACTCGTTCGCGCCGGTGCCAAATGGCGAGGATAGGAAGGCGAAGTTCCCTGGCGCGTAGGAACCGTCGCCGCGCAGCACGATTTGCCTGCGACGATACTTTCTTGTCTGTGCGGCCTGCTCCAGCGTCACGCCGCCAGTGAGGCTGGTGTCTTCATAAGGGTTGCACATAAAGACCGGCGTGTAGTCGCAAACGCTCGATCCGAAGCCCGCGACAGCGCTGGCGCCGATGTTCCAATTCCCGCTGCTTCCGGGATTGAGGAAAGACACAGGAAAAATCGCTGCGAAGCCGACCGGCTTAACATCGATCTGGACGAATCTCGCCGTCGAGGCATAGGTTACCTCGTCGGTGATGACATAATTGGCAGGGATTGGCGCGTTGTCGGCGGGCAGGGCGTTGAGATACCGTCTCGTGACGCCAGCGGCAGCAAGCGTCTGTGGTCCTGGCGTCGCAGAATCGGAAAAGCTGTACTGGTTCGAGACGAGCGTCTGAATGGCGCGGTCGGCTCGGACGATGCTGTCGGAACTGCCGTCGAGCTCCGCCGCGCCAGCCAAGGAAAATGCATCCGCCCCCTTCTGCAGGTCGAAATGCATGTTGTTGACCCGGCTCGTGTCGATGACGAGCAGCGAGAAACCTATGATTGCTGGCAGCGTGATGCTGACCAAGATGAGCGCTATCCCCCTCTGATCTTTCCAGAACGCGCGAATGGTCCCCAACATGACCTTACTCTCTGCTTTCCTGCGCCAAGGCCCTCGCATGCCAGGCGCCCTCCGCATCCTTCCGTTCAGTTCACGGCGTCGTCACGCCCGTCCCGCCGACATTGACCGTGATAGCCGGCGGTGGCGGTGGCGGCGGTGGGAATTTGTAATTGCGGGCTACAGCGGCGGCACGCGTGCCGTCGCCTTCTATGTGTGTGTTCTTCGAAGCCGGATTGAGCGGGTTGACGGTCTGCAGCATCGAGTTGAATTTCTGCGTGTCGCCGGCGGCCAAGGTCACTGAATCATAGTGGTTCAAATAGTCCGCGGCACAGCCTGAGAGCGACCCGGCGCACAGAATGAGAATCAAGGCGCTATTTCTTGACATAGAGCATCTTGTCCTTCGACTTGAAGTCCAGCATGTGGCCATAGGGCCCGGTGACGCCGTCGCCTTGCTCGTACTTGCGGATCATGTCCTTGTTGACTTCGAGCTGACCGAGCACGAAGAATTCGGGATCGTTGGCGGGCCGTGTCTTGTCGAAAGGCGTCGCCAGCTGCTCGCCGGGCTTCACCGGCCGCACGATGTGCGGCGTCACGATCACGACCAATTCGGTCTCTTCCTTCTGGCTGCTCGAATTGCGAAACAGCGTGCCGATCACAGGTACCTGGCCCAGCCACGGCACCTGGTTCTGAAGCTTGGTGGTCTTGCTTGACAGGAGCCCACCGACCGCGAAGCTCTGGCCGTCGCGCAGTTCCACGACGGTTTCCAATTTGCGGTTGGTGAAGATCGGATCGCCTGCGGTTGTGAAGCCGGTCAGGTCGCTGACCTCAGGCGCCAGCTGGATGTGGATCTTGTCGTCGGCGAGCACGACCGGCGTGAACAGAAGATTGACGCCGAATTGCTTGTACTCGATCTGGATCTCGCCATCCTTGTTGACGCTGCGGATCGGGACCTGTCCCCCCGCGTTGAAGCTGGCCGGCTCGCCGGAAAGCGTGGTCAGGTTTGGTTCAGCCAGCGTGCGCACCACGCCCTTGGCCTCCAGCGCCTCGATGATCAGGTCCACCTTGATGTTGCTGTCGATGACGCGGGTGATCAGCGCTGCGAACGGATTGGTGTTGGACAGCAGGCCACTGACAAGGTCGCCGGCCCCGAGTTCCGCGCCGTCCTTGTCCACGGTGGCAATACCAGTTCCGACCCGAGTTGTGCCTCGGCTGTTCGTGCTCTTGATCGACACGCCAAGATCACGGCCGGCATTGCGCTTGGCTTCCAGCACGCGCACTTCGAGATTGACCTGCTGGCTGTCGTCGACTGTGACGGCATTGATGATGGCATCGGGACCATATTGCTGCGCCACTTCCATGATGGCCGCCAGCGTCGCGCCGTCCTTGACATGACCGCCAAGCCGAACCCGTCCATTGACCGAGCCGATCTCGATACGCGACCTTGGCGAAACCTGGCGGATTGCCGCCGCCATGTCGCTCACGTCGACGCCGACCTCGATCTGCAGGGCGCCGAGCGAGCGCTTGTCGGTGGAAAACAGGTTGACCGTGGTGGTGCCGGCGCCCTTGCCGATGACATAGAGGGTACGGTCGGTCATCGGCTGCGCATCGGCGATCTTCTCGTCGCCGACGACGATGTCGCCCAGATTGGCGCTCACCTGGATTGTCACCGATTGCGACATCGGCAGGAAAATCCGATGCACGCTGGGGGTCGACACGTCGATGAAACGGTCGGCCGCCTTGGCCCCGAGGCTCGATAGCACTACCGTCGCTATACAGGACAACGCGGCGGCCGCTATCCTCCAAAAACCCTGCATCCCCGTCTCCCCAATTGCTGCCGGCGGCAGCCCCCCTTTTATTAGCCGTAGCTTATCATGGTTGTCGCGGCACGTCATATGTCTCGAGCTTCACGCCTCGAAAAACCCCGACCGTCGCCCGCGCCGGTGGCTCAGGCTGCACATATTTGACGACTTCCTTGACTGCTTGCTGCGGTGCGGCCGTCACCACGACCGGAGCGGGCTTGACCTTCCCCAGCTCGTCAAGGCGGCTTCCGACTCGTTCAACAGCCTGGGTTAGCCCTGCAATCTTGTCGTCCGCACGCTTGCGCTCTTCGGCCGCCGCCGCTTCCTCGGCTGCTTTCTTGTCCAGTTCGGCCTGCCTTTTGGCAACGTCGTCGGGCGTTTCGCCGGTCAGATCGGAAAGCGTTACCCGTTCGGTAGTTTCGCCCTTGCTGGCGGCGGCCTGGCGCAGCGCCAGGGACAATTGGCCGGCGCCAGCCGCCAAGGTCAGCTTCTGCGCATCCTTGGTACTAGCCTCCAGGGTCACCGACTTCACGACTGTCGGGCTATCCTTGCTCACATCGGCCACCTGGTCGATCGCGAGCACCTTCATGCTCTGCAGCAGTACGTCGACGAAACTCCGGTCCGCGCCGTCATCGCCGCGCACGCTGCGGGTCAGCAGCACGTCCACACGATCGCCAGGGAAGACGAAACCCGCAACGCCGAGAACGTCGTTCACCCTGATGGAAACGGCCTTCATGCCTTCGCCGAGCACTGCCGAAAGCGTGGCGCGCTGGCCAGGTCCAGTAATCTTGCTGGCCAGGACAGGTTCGTTGGCACTAATGGTTTGAAGAGCCTGCCTCGTGCCTTCGCCTGCCAAGGCTTCCTTCGTTGTCTTGAAGGCGCCGGTTGGAACCGCGCCTGCCGGCCAAGCCACTTCGCGCAATTTATCCGCGGTGAGCGTGTCGCCGAACTTCAGCGGCATTGCCGCCACGACGACCGTACTACCTTGAACGAGGCCCGTTTGCGCCATGGCACTACGCTGGCCGGCCAGCCAGATATTGACCAGCACAACTGCCAGAACGCCGAACACGCCGGCGAGGACGATCATGATAAGCGTATTGGCGCGCATGCCCAAAGCCCCAAGCCCCAGCGCGGGATTCGCCCGCTGCGATTGGATTCAGGCCCGGCTCGAACGAGCCGGGCCTGAATGTACTCAGGCGATCAGGTGCCGACGCCCGTAGATGCGACGCAGGTGCCAGTCCCCTTGTCGAGTGCGGTGCAGAGATCCGAGAAACGAGCGTTTACCCAGGCACCAATGGCGATGACTGTCAGGATCGATGCAACGGCGATAATGCCGATAAGGATGGAATATTCGACCATGGCAGCGCCGTTTTCATCGTCGCGGAACTGCCGGGTCATCGTCATGAGCTTGTTCATGTCAATTTCTCCCTTTGGAGGTTACAACCCGACGAGACAGAGCACGGGATGAAATCCATACCCAAGCATCCCCCGTCATCTCGATCCTAGGTCCCGAGAAAACACGGAGTCAAACCGGATTAACGGTTCCTTAACTTTCCAATACATGAACCTGCGAGTAGAATCCGCTCCTGAAAACCAGCAAGAGCTTGATTCGTCTGATTTTTCAAGCGCCCTTAACCATTCGTTCACAATTATGCGTCCTAGCTAATGAAGGTAGTCGTACTTTAGCAATCTAGCATATCCCTTTATATCTAAGGGGTTACGGCCGGTCCTAGGGTGGATTCCCATGCCTGCTGTCGCCGGGCGCAGAGGACGCTTTAAAGTCTAGATCCCGCTTCTGCGTCCGAGGCTGATAAGCGGCGAATAAAAACGATATTCTTTTCCGCTGGCTCTTAACTATGTTGAAAGTATTGACCAGGGGCGGATCGTTCGGGCGCTTGTGCCCCGGGTGGTTAACGTTTAGTTTCCACTAATATAAGGTTTAGGGGAGCATACGGGATTATGCTGGGGCGGTTCATCAAGGGGCAAGGCGCCCAGCCGGGCGTGGCAAACGCGGAGACGCTGACAGTTCTGCCTGTCGCTCCCGCCCTTTCTCCAGCAGCCGATATCGAATCCCACGGCGACGCTTTCCTGACGCTCAAGGTCGAAATCCATCGCCATCTGATCGATAGGTTCAACCTGACCGCGCTCGAAAGTGCTTCCAAGGATGAGATCCTGAACGAGATCCGTCCCATTGTGCGCGAGTTCGTTCGCGGCCGAAACGTACCGTTGAATGCGCGCGAACTCGATCAACTGACCAGCGACACGGCGGACGAAATGCTCGGACTGGGGCCGATCGAGCCTTTGCTCAAGGACGAATCCATCACGGATATCCTGATCAACACCCACAAGCGCGTTTTCATCGAGCGGCGTGGCATCGTCGAGGAAACGCCAATCCGGTTTCGGGATGAGGCGCATCTGCTGCGCGTCATCAACAAGATCGTTTCGGCTATCGGCAGGCGTGTCGATGAATCGTCGCCGATGGTCGATGCGCGGCTGGAAGACGGCTCTCGCGTCAACATCGCGGTGCGGCCGATTTCGGTGGATGGCCCGCTGGTGTCGATCCGTAAATTCTCGAAGAACCCCTATTCGCTCGAGCGTTTGATGGCATTCAATTCGATCCGGCCGCCGATGATCGAATTGCTGCGGATCGCCGTCCAGGCGCGCAAATCGATCCTGGTTTCGGGCGGCACCGGCAGCGGCAAGACGACGTTGCTTAATGCCTTGTCGAGCTACATACCCTCGAAGGAACGGCTGATCACCATCGAGGATGCGGCCGAACTGCAATTGCAGCAGCCGCATGTCGGCCGGCTGGAGACGCGCCCGCCCAATGTCGAGGGCAGGGGCGAGGTGCGCCAGCGCGAATTGCTGAAAAACGCGCTGCGCATGCGGCCGGACCGCATCATCGTCGGCGAGGTGCGCGGCGAGGAAGCCTTCGACATGCTGCAGGCCATGAACACTGGCCATGAGGGGTCGATGACCACCATCCACGCCAACACGCCGCGCGATGCGATATCGCGGCTGGAACAGATGGTCGGCATGGCCGGAATGCCGATGACGCATGAGTCAATCCGGGCGCAGATTGCCTCCGCCATCGATATTATCGTGCAGACACAGCGTCTTTCGGACGGCGGCCGGCGTGTCACCTCCATATCGGAGCTGACTGGCATGGAGGGCAATGTCGTCCAGCTTCAGGAGATCTATCATTTCGTCCGCCGTGAGGTCACAGCCGAGGGCAAGGTCATCGGAGACTTTCGCGCAACGGGTGTCCGTCCGCGCTTCGCTCCGGAGGCCGCGACGCTTGGCCATCACTTTGCCAAGGACGCCTTCAACCCGCAGGTTGCCCTCTGATGCTGACTGGTCAAGCTCTGCTGTATTTCATCTATATGCTGGCGGCAGCCTCGGTCATTCTCACCGGCGAAGCCCTTTATCTTTCATTTGCCGGCCGCCGCTCCCGGTCTCTGGCAGTTAATCGTCGATTGAAGCGGCTCGCCGGCGAGGTTCCGGCCGAACAAACGTTGCAGGGGTTGCTGCGAGAACGCGGCCTCACGGACTCCGGCGACTTTCTTTTTGGACTGGTCTGGCTGAACAGGCTCTATACCCAATCCGGTATCACCGGAAATCCATTGACTTTCGCTGCGACATTTCTGCTTGCAGGGCTGGCGATGGCGTTGCTGCTGTTACTCTTCAATTCTTCCGCTTTGGCGTCACTTCTTATCTTTCTGATCTTGGGGCTTGTCCTGCCACTTGTCGTCCTCCGGCGCGCCCGCAACAAACGAATCCGGAAGTTTGCCAAGCAACTGCCGGATGCGCTCGACATGATCGTTCGTTCGCTGCGCGCCGGACATCCAGCTTCCGTGGCAGTTGGTCTCGTCGCCCGAGAAATGCCCGATCCGCTCGGCACCGAGTTCGGCATCGTCTCCGATGAAATCACCTTTGGCCTCAGCATCGAGCAGGCGGTGCGAAAGCTTTCGCAGCGTGTCGGATTCGAGGGCCTTCAGCTGCTGTCGGTATCGCTGTCGATCCAGGCCAAGACGGGCGGCAATTTGACCGAAATTCTGACCAATCTTTCCTCGGTCCTGCGTGAACGGCAGAAATTGCGAATGAAAATCAAGGCGCTTTCGGCCGAAGGTCGCGTCTCCGCGTGGATCATCTCCTTGTTTCCTGTTGTGATGTTCTTCACGCTTCAAATCCTGGCCCCGGCCTACTACGGCGGTGTCTGGGGCAACCCGCTCGTTTTCCCGATACTTCTGCTCTTTGGTTTGTGGGCGCTGCTTGGCGACTTCATCATGTACCGGATGGTTACTTTCGATTTCTGACTGGGAGCGACGAACAAATTGTTTTCGAACATTCAGGACCTGGGCTTCTTGGTGTCCATTGCCGTCTTTGTGGCGGCGATGTCCCTTTTCCTGTTCGGTGCGCTTGTCTTTTTACCGGCCCTTCAAACACGAAAGCTCGTCGCGCAGAGCCTCAAAAGCGAAGGAATGACCGATCGCCGCTCGATGCTCGGACAAGACCAGCTTGCCAAGCTTGCCGCGCAACGGCCGGTCGAGGCGTACTTCAAGTCGGTCGAGAAGGAGCGGGAAGAGCCGAACGCCTTGGAAGCGAAACTGTTTCGCGCCGGCTTTTATAAATCGAGCGCACCGCTGATTTATACGTTGTCCCGCCTTGTCGCGGTCTGCGTCGGTTTTCTGGCGATGTATGCACTCCTGTCGCGGGTTCTGCCGCCGCAACTGCCCGGTTTCATCACTCTTGCCGGTTCTGCCCTGTTCGGCCTTGCCACCATGGTGATTCCCTCGATTCTGCTCGACCGTTTCGAGAACAGCCAGAAACAGATCTATCGTCGAGCCTTCCCCGACTTCATGGACATGATGATCACCTGCGCCGATGCCGGTATGAGCTTGGAGGGGGCAGTCGAACGCGTCAGCCAGGAAATGGCCGCCACCCACAAATGGCTGGGCATCCAGCTGTCGATCATGAATTTGCAGCTGCGTGCTGGCAAGCCGTTGCGGGAAGCGCTGCGCGAACTTTCAGATCGCATCGGGCTTGACGAGGCGCGGGCACTGGCTGTCCTGTTCCGTCAATCGGAAGAACTCGGCACCAGCCTCACCGATGCCTTGCGTGTTTATAGCGCCGAGATGCGTGGGCAAAGGATTCTGAGTGCGGAGGAACGCGCCAACTCTCTTCCCGTCAAAATGATGATCCCGCTGGGCCTGTGCATCTTCCCGGTCGTCATGATGGTTATCATGTTGCCGGTGATCATCCGGATGAAGGGCATTTTCTTCTAAATGGGTATATGCTTTGATTCTAAAATAGAGTCGCAGGACTCTTGGGGGATAAAAATGACAGGGCCAATGCGCCTCGCAACCGTCGTCGCTGCCAGTCTGCTGATGGCGGCGCTTGCCGGCTGTCAGACAAACGCCGTGGACGCCACTGGCGGTGTCGTGCGCACCAACGAGCCCTCGAAAGGTGACGTGACCTCCTTCGGCGATGCATTCGACGGGTTGAAGACTGTCGGCGACGTCGAATACTACGCTTCGGACCAAGCCGTCGCGGAGGCCAAGAACCAGTTTCGCGCCGAAAACTACGGCAATTCCGGCGCCTTGTTCTTCAAGGCGACGCAGCTTGCGCCCAATGACGGCGGCGCATGGATGGGCTTGGCGGCTTCCTGCGACCGCATCCACCGCTTCGACCTTGCCGATCGCGCCTATGGCAGGGCGTTCAAGTTGATGGGACCGTCGCCCGAATATTACAACAATGTCGGCTATTCCTATCTGCTGCGCGGCAGGCTGCAGGACGCTCGCGGCAATTTCCTCAAGGCCTATGAGTTGGCGCCCAACGATCCGACCGTAGCCAACAATCTGAAACTGCTCTCGTCAAGCGTGCAAAACATCGAGCGCTGAACGTGCTGCTGACCGAAGCGATAGTGCTGAAGCTACTGGCCGCGGCCCTGCTCGCGCGGATCGCCTGGCTCGACTTTACCACCCAGAAAATATCCAACCGCGACGTGCTGCTGCTGCTCTGCCTCGGGCTCGGATCGCTCCTGCTTGTGTCGCTTCAATCCGCATCGTGGTGGGATATGGGCTTGAGCGCGGTGGCCGGCCTGTTGCTGTTTCTGGCGCTCTTCCCATTCTGGTTGCTGCGCAAGATCGGTGCCGGCGATGTCAAGTTGCTGGCGGTCGTGCCGCTTCTGATCGGCGGTAGTGGGTTGACGATATTTTCGCTGCTGCTGCTGGTTTTTGCCCTGGCCACGGCCCTGGTCGTGAAGAACCCGCTGCTGCTGCCTCAAAGTGCCTTCCGCGTCTACGTCCAGCATCTCGACAAGAGAGGCGTGGTGCCTTTCGGCGTGCCGATCTCGGCGGCCGCGATCTGCACGATAGCGCTGCAGATCTACTGGAGTTTTGTCCTGGCCAACAGCTCCGGAATCCTTGGCCAGCTCAATTAGCTCCTCGTTGCTGCGATGCCGCTCGGCGTTACGGTCCGACGATCTTGTAAGCACACGTCCAAATCGTAGAAACGATAGCGATTTCGTGCCACGACAGGGTGGTTGCGGACAGGCCACAACGGCCCGCCTCCACCGAGTTCCGAAAGCGAGCGGAAACATGGCTCGGGTCCGCACGAAATATTACGTGACGGAACGTCTGGGCCGCCAGTTTATTTGGCCATGGAGCCGGGTCGCCTCGGGCAAATCCCCGAGTAGATGGGATGCGGCGCCTCACCAACAGAGAGAGACAGATTTATGCCCGATCCGAGAGACCCCGATCCCAACCGCGACGTGCCCATGCCGGCTCCCAATTGGAAGCCCAAGCCGATCGGCGAACCGGAGCCGGAAGAATTGCCCGATGAGGCGCCGTTACCCAATCCTGACGAAAACGAAGAGCCCCCGATGCATGCGATCGGCTGAGCGGAAGCCGACCGTCATTTGGTCATTCCTCGTCGAAGCGGCCGCCTTCCCTGGAGGGATCGCGTGAAAGGACCGCCTCCTCGACATCGTCGGGCAATGCCTCGTCGCTTTCCTGGTAGGCGTTGTCGTCATCTTCCTCGGGCAATTCGCCGTCAGCCTCGTCTTCCACCTCGACGTCGTCGGGAAGGATTTTCGCACCTGCCAGGGCGTCCCAGTCCTGCTGCTCGATTACGGGACCTTCCGTTGCAGCCGGGTCGTCACTCTGAACCGCGGGTTGTTCTGTTTTGCGGGGGGCCATCGTCGTTCTCCGAATCGTCGTTCCCCGAGTCCGGGGAGTTTGCCCCGGATCGCCTGAGGCGCCCGGGGCAACAGCTCGCCAGCTAGGCGGCCTGTTCCAGGGCACGCTCGTTGACGCCGCCCTCGCCAAGGCTGGAAAGCGCCTCGTCGGTCGCCGTCTCCTCCTCCAGGGTTTGATTGAGGAGTTTGACCACGTCGCTCTTGCCGAGCTGTTCGGCCCAGGCGATCAGCGTCCCGTAACGCGCGATCTCATAATGCTCGACGGCCTGCGCTGCGCCAACCAGCCCGGCGTCCAGCGCCGGGGCGCCCTTGTATTCCTCGAGGATTTCCGAACCTTCCTCGAGAATGCCGTCGATGGCGGGACAGGTCTTGCCCCGGGCCGGCTTGTCGAGAAGCTCGAAGACCTGTTCGAGCCGATCGACCTGGCCCTCGGTCTCCGCCAGATGTTTCTGGAACGCCGCGACAAGATCCTCGGATTCGGCGCCCTTCGCCATTTTCGGCAGCGCCTTCAGGATTTTCTTCTCGGCGTAATAGATGTCCTTCAGCCCGTCGAGGAACAGGGCTTCAAGATCTTTCGTTGCCGCTTTCTTCGCAGTCGCCATGATTGTCTTCTCCAATTGTCGTGAAGCTCACCAGCGCGGTGTAGCTGGGGCACAACTTGCTATCGTGGCGGTTGTTCCAACCGCCTCGCAAACAGGCTGCCGCCAGCTCGCCGAGCGCGCCCGCGGGGCGAACTTCCTCACCGGATCTGCCGCATGGTGCACTGGCGCGGCGCCTTGTCCGGCCGCCAGCGCAGCAGCTTGGTGCCATGGCGGAACCTGTTGCCGGTGACGTGATCGAAGCGGACCTCGACCACAAGCTCCGGCCGCAGGGGCTCCCATTCGCCGCTGCGTTCGGTGCTCCAGCGGCTCGGTCCCCCCGGTGCCTTGCCGGTGAAACCGGGTCCGCCTCGTAACTTCTCCAGCGTTCGGGTGACGCCGGCCCGGTCATCCCTGCCGATGGTCGAGGTAAAGCCGACATGGTCGAGTTTGCCGCCCTCATCGTAGAGGCCGAGCAGCAGCGAGCCGACCTCCTTACTGCCGGTCAGATAGCGAAATCCGCCGACCACGCAGTCGGCCGTTCGCAGCCGTTTGACCTTGACCATCGCGCGTTCCCCCGGCCGGTAGGGGTCGGCCAGCAATTTGGCGACCACGCCGTCGGTGGGACCGTGGCCGGCACCCTCCAGCCAGCGCCTGGCCGCAGCTGGATCGGTCGCGCTGGGCGAGAGCCGCAAGCCAGGCTCGGCGCAATCCCGAACGAACCCCTCGACCGCCCGGCGGCGGCGCGACAACGGCTCGCCAAGCAGGCTCGTGCCGCCCGGCGCGGCCAGCATGTCGAACAGGATCAGCCGGGCCGGCGTTTGCGCGCTCAGCTTGCGTATGCGGCTTTCGGCCGGGTGAAGCCGCATCTGCAGCGCGTCGAAGGAAAGCTGGCCTTCGAGTTCGATGACGATTTCGCCGTCCACAACGAAGTTGCGGGCCTCGACCTGCCGCAGCATGGCGACGAGTTCGGGGAAGTAACGGCCGAGGGGTTTGCCGGATTTGGCGCGCAAATCAACGTCCCTGTCGCCTTTGAAGGCGAGGCAGCGAAAGCCGTCCCATTTGGGTTCGTATTGCCAAAGGCCTTCCCCTTCCGGCAGCGCATCGGCGGCCTTTGCCTCCATGGGAGGCGTGTCCAGGGGAAGGGCAAAGCTGTCCGTCATTGGCTCTACCATGGCTCTCCGGGGCGTTGCGCCCGCACGATGCGCCGCGGCGGCTTCAGGCGCCGAGATCGATCAAAGCCACCCCGAATTCGGCCCGTTTGCGGCGGCGCAGGTGGACCGGCGCTTCCACCACCGTGATTTCCAATGTCGGCAGAACGGTGCCCTCGAGGAGATGACCGCCTCTCGTCGTGCCATCGCTCAAGCCAAGTACAGTGTGGACATGAAGACTTGGTTTGCCGTCATCGCCCGTGGCAACGTCGCCGATCGCGCTTAAGACCTCGCATTGTTGCTCGACCGGGATTTTTCGATAGTTCTTTGCCTCCAGGTCGAACCAGCCCACGATAGCCCGTTGGAACGCGCCTATCGCCGTCAGGGAAGCGCTGCCGATCTTCTGGTCCACCGCGAAGCTGGTCAGCGCCGAAAATGCCTCTTCGCCCGGGTCGAGCACCACCACGAATGTCCGTTGGCCGTTCGCCTCGTTGATGCGTCGCGATTTCATGGCGGCGTCCGATCCTGGAGGTCGTTCAATGGGCGTGGTGTTCGGCGTTCCTTTTGCGCGTCGCCGCCGCCTTCTTTGCCGATTCGGATCGGCTGGCGGCCGATCGGGAAGCCGACGCCTTGCCGCCGGTCTTGCCACCCTTGTGCGCCGCTGGATGACCGGTGTGCTTGCCGCGCCCGGAGCCGCCTTCTTTCTTGCCGCCACCATCGTCCTTGTTGACCGTCGCCCATGCGCGTCGCTCGGCTTCCTTGTCGGAGACGCCGCGCTTCTCATAGCCTTCGGCGATATGGTCGGCCTTGCGTTCCTGCTTGTCGGTGTACTTGGATTTCTCGCCTCGGGGCATGATCGTTTCTCCTTCTCGATGGAGGTTGAACGTCAGGTTAGCGCCAGGGTTCCAACGCGGGCGGCGAACCGGCCGTTCCTGACATCGCCCAGGACCGTGGCCGGCTGTTACGCCTCGGGCGCCGTCGCGGGTGCCGTGTAGCGCCGGCGGACAGCATCCAGAACCCGCTTGCGGCTCTCCTCGGCCGAGAGCTTGCTGTCCTTTTCCGCCTCGGCGGTTTCGCGGGCGAGGTCCTTATCCCTGATCTGCTGCCGGAACCATTTCGAATAGTCGCCCGCGCGCAGATGAAACTCCCAGGTCTTGTCGTCTATGCCTTCGGCCATCTGGGCAAAGATCATCAGGTTGTGGGCCCTCAGGTTCATCGCGTCGTCGGGACCACGGAAATAGAAGCTGCCGGTCTCGTCGAGCTGGCCCTCGGCATATTTGCGGCTATGGCGCTTGAGCGACTGGCGAGGTTCGATCACCTTGACCGTCTTGATTTTCTTGCCCGCTCCCGGCCGCCAGAACAGAACCCGGTAGCCCTTCGGGGTGGGAATGTCCTTGGGCGCCTCGATGCCGGTCTCGCGGCAGAAGGCCTTCACCACGTCCTTCGCCTTCGGGCCAAGGGCGATGACGGCCGTAACCAGACGCAGGGCGTCGGTCGAAATCGCTTCGGGATGGACGGTGATCAGGATCGTGCCCGGCAGTTCCAGGGAGAGCACCGAGCGCGTGTCGTCGCGCCGCTTCGGAAGAAGATGGTGCGCCTCGTCGATGACCAGCCAATGCGGCCTTGCGGTGCGGCGGCGGAAGCTGCCGAGGCCAGGCAGCAGGTCGGCAAAGAAATCGGGCCGTTCGTTGACACGCAGCGCCAGCCCGTTGACGACGACATTGCTGTCGGCCTTGGCGATCAGATCCAGCACCTGCGCCTTTGTCGGCGCGCTCGATCCGTCCCCCAGCCGAACGGCACCCTCGAGGCCATCATAGTCGCCCTCGGGGTCGAAGACGCAAAACTGGAACCGGCTCTCGACGAAGCGTTCCGTCAGTGCCGTGGCCAGCGTGGATTTGCCGATGCCCGAACTGCCGGCGATGAGCACGGTTTCGGTTGGCGACAGATAGATGTCATCGCCACCCGACGATCCCAGGACAATGCCGTCATGACGCTTCGGCACAATCCCGTGGTCGCGCTTGATGAGCTTGTCGATCAGTTCCTCGACGCCTTTGCCGCGTGCGCCGCGCGTGACCAGGTTTGCGGTGCTCTTGACCGCGGGAATGGCATTGTCGACCGCAACGCTGCAGCCGCAGGCCTGCAGGAAGGCATGATCGTTCTCGGCGTCGCCCACACCCACCACATTGTGCGGCGACAGGCGAAGTTCCTCGAGCGCGGCCGCCAGCCCGGTGGCTTTGTTGACGCCGCTCGGCAGGATCATCACCGCGCCTTTGTTGAAGATGATTTCGAGTTCGAGCCCCATCTTCTTGATGACGTCGAGCACGGTCGCCTGATGTGGCTCCCAGGTGGCGACGATCGACCGTCCCACCGAAAGCGGCTTCACCCCCTGCTTTTTCAGTCCGGCGACGAATTTGGGCTCCGGCGACGGCGAGATCACCCGCTCCTCTTCGCTCGCCGGCGTGTAGATCAGGGCGCCGTTCTCGGCGACGACCTTGTCGAACAGGCCGATCTCGGGAAACACGCGCTTGAGGTCGGGCAATTCGCGTCCGGTCACCAGAAGCAGTTTGCGGCCGCTTTTCTTGAACCGCTCCAGCGCGGCGAGCGTCTTCCCTGAAACAGTCCCGTCATGCGCGAGCGTTCCGTCATAATCCGTCGCCAGGGCAATGAAATACATTGCGCCGACCTCAATAGCCGCCGACGATCGGCAGGATTTCGCCGGTGATGTAACTCGAGCAATGCGCAGAGGCGAGGAACACATAGGCGGGAGCCAGTTCCTCCGGTTGTGCCGGCCGTTTCATCGGCGTGTCGGCGCCGAATTTCGAGACGTCGTCGGCTTCCTTGTCGGACGGATTGAGCGGCGTCCACACCGGACCGGGCGCGACCGCGTTCACCCGGATGCCCTTGGCGATGAGATTGCCCGAAAGCGCACGGGTGAAGGCATGGATGCCGCCCTTGGTCATCGAATAGTCGACCAACTGCTTCGAGCCGTCTATGCCCGTAACCGAACCGGTGTTGACGATCGCCGAACCCGGCTTCATGTGCGGCACGGCTTCCTGCGCCATATGGAAATAGCCGTAGAGATTGGTCTTCAGCGTCGTGTCGAAATGTTCTTCGGTCAGGTCGCCGAAGTCGCTGGAATGGATCTGGAAGGCGGCGTTGTTGACCAGCACGTCGATGCGGCCGAATGTCTTGACCGTGGCCGCCACGGCATCGTGGCAATCCTGCCGTTCGCTGACGTCGGCCTTTATCAGAATGCAGCGCCGGCCTTCTTTTTCGACGGCGGATTTCGTCTCTTCGGCGTCCCTGTCCTCGGCCAGGTAGACGATCGCGATGTCGGCGCCTTCGCGGGCGAACAAAACCGCCACCGCGCGGCCGATGCCTGAATCGCCGCCTGTGATGAGGGCCACCTTATCCTCGAGTTTGCGCGATCCGAGATAATAGGGCGCATCATAGAGCGGGGCTGGCTCGATCGCCCATTCGTGCCCGGGTTTGGCGTGATGCTGCTTGGGAAAGGGTGGCTCGGGATAGGCCCGCGCGCCAGCCTGCATGGCGTGCTCGACCTTGCCATTGCGCTTGGCTTTGTCCTTGGCATCGATGCCGCGCTGGATATGGCGCTGCTTGGCGGCTTCACCGCCCGTTTGTGACTTCGTCTGCATGGTCTTGACCTCGGCTAAAGAGAGTTCACGCGCGGCAGACGACGGGTCTGCGCGACGCATAGGCAGTCAGGGGTATCGCCGCACGCCCTTGTCAGTCCTTGACGTAGGCGCCGGGTTGGCGGCCCGACCTTGGAGCCTTCGCGTCCTTCGAATGCTCGGAGATCGCCGGGCCCGCGCCGGATGTCTTCTCCGTTGCGGGGCTGGGTGTCGCCTTGCGAGGCGGGTTCTGTCCTTCTGACTGATGTGTCTCTTCATTTGTCTGGTCCGCCGGTCGCGTAAGCCCCATTCCGCCTGCCGGCGGCTTGTTGCCGGCTGCGTCAGACGAGAAATCATCGTTCGGATCCGGGCCGGTCCTGGCGGGATACTTCCGCGCGCCGGTTTCATATTCGGTTCTGTCGCGTGCCATGGCTTCCTCCGTTTGTGGCTGAACGGAAAACAGCCGCCGGGCGATCAGGTTCCGAACAAACGGTTATGGTCACCCCTTTTCGCCAACGGTCGCCGTCGCGTGCAACGGCTGCAACCACCTGATGGCCTGGCACGTTGAGCCCGAACCCCGGATCGGCCCCTCGCATGCTCGAAGCGCTTTATCTGAACCTTGGTCAGCACGACGCCCTCTCGGATGGAGAGAAGGCGCAGCTCGCCGAAGCCATGTCGATTGAAAGGAACTTTGCCACCGGCGAAGACATCGTCGTGGAAGGCTCCCGGCCGACCTACAGCACGCTGATCGTCGATGGCCTCGCCGCGCGCTACAAGGTGCTGGAGGATGGTGGCCGGCAATTCACCTCCTTGCAGGTACCTGGCGATTTCGTCGATCTGCATGCCTTCCTCCTGAAGACCATGGACCATGGCATCATCGCGCTATCGCCATGCCATGTGATCGCGGCCGACCACAGCAAATTGCGCGCCATCACCGAGCAGGCGCCGCACCTGACCCGGCTCCTGTGGCTGGACACGCTGGTCGACGGCGCCATCCACCGGGAATGGATCGTGGCCATGGGCCGCCGTTCCAAGACCGCGCATCTGGCGCACCTGCTGTGCGAGCTCTTCGTCAGGCTTCAGGTGGTCAAGCACACAAGAGGCATGACCTTTCGGCTGCCGCTGTCGCAGGCGGAACTCGCCGACGTCCTCGGCCTTTCGGTGGTTCATATGAACCGGGTCATCGGTGCGCTGCGCAACCTTGGCGCCATCGGCTGGACGAGCCACATGGTCACGATCCTCGACTGGGAGCGGCTGATGACTATAGCCGAGTTCGATCCGACCTATCTCAGCATGCGACGCGAGCCCAGATGATCACGAGGCTGGTTCGGCCTCTGCGGCTGTCTCGGCAGGGCGAGTGTTCCGCGTCAGCGTCCAAAAACAGAATGCCATTCCTTACACATCGCATGGGAGCGATATAAATATCGGCTGTTGGCGATATAGGAAGTCCATGGATCACGATGCCATCCTGAAGGCACTGGCCCATCCGGTTCGGCGCGAAATCCTGAACTGGCTGAGAGAGCCGGAAAAGCATTTCACCAGCCAGGAACATCCTCTGGAGATGGGGGTTTGCGCGGGTCAGTTCGAGCGTTGCGGTCTCTCGCAATCGACCGTGTCGGCCCATCTCGCCACGCTTTCATCGGCGGATCTGGTGACCACGCGCCGCCTCGGTCAATGGGTTTTCTACAAGCGCAACGATGAAACGATCGCCGCTTTCCGCGCTTCGCTCTCCGATATCTGAACTTGCACTTGCTTGAGAATGAAAGGCATCCGATGACCACACTTTTCGACCCGATTGCGGCCGGCGACCTCGCCCTTGCCAACCGCATCGTCATGGCGCCGCTGACGCGCAACCGCTCGCCGAACGCGGTTCCGGGTGATCTGTCCGTCACCTATTACCGCCAGCGGGCGACGGCGGGCCTGATCGTGACGGAAGCGACGGCGATCTCGCATCAGGGCCAAGGCTATGCGAACGTTCCGGGTCTTTACGCGCCCGAACAGCTCGCCGGGTGGAAGAAGGTCACCGACGCCGTGCACGCCGAAGGCGGCAAGATCGTCGTTCAGCTCTGGCATGTGGGCCGCATTTCGCACACATCGCTGCAGCCGGGTGGCGGCAAGCCTGTCGCGCCGTCGGCGATACGCGCGAAGTCCAAGACCTTCCTGGTCGCGGAGGACGGCAGCGGCAGCTTTGCCGAGACGTCGGAGCCGCGGGCACTGGAGGAAAGCGAGATCCAGGGCATCGTGCAGGACTTCCGGCGCGCCGCGAAGGCGGCAATCGAGGTCGCCGGTTTCGACGGCGTCGAAATCCACGCGGCCAATGGCTATCTTCTTGACCAGTTCCTGCGTTCGGGCAGCAACCATCGCACCGACGCTTATGGCGGTTCGATCGAGAACCGTGCCCGCTTCCTGTTCGAGGTGGTGGAGGCGGTCGTCGCTGAAGTCGGCGCCGGCCGGACTGGCATTCGGCTCTCGCCGGTGACGCCGGCAAACGACTCCTCCGATCCAGAACCCCAGCCCTTGTTCGAACACGTGGCCAAGGAACTTGGCCGCCATGGATTGGCCTATGTCCACGTCGTTGAAGGCGCCACGGGCGGGGCGCGCGATTTCCAGCAGGGCGAGCGGCCGTTCGACTACGCCTCCTTCAAGGCGGCCTATCGCGATGCGGGCGGCGCCGGCGCCTGGCTGGTCAACAATGGCTATGACAGGGAACTCGCGGCAGCTGCCGTGAAGGAGGGGCGTGCCGATCTGGTTGCCTTCGGCAAATTGTTCATTGCCAATCCCGATCTCGTCGGCAGATTGCGGCAGGGCACCGCGTTGAACGCGCCTGACAGCAATACATTCTACGGAGGCAGTTCGAAGGGATATACGGACTATCCGACAGCGGCATAGCGGCTTGCCGACTGAGCCGAAGATCCGGCGGATAGCGGTCGATCCCGCCGTGCCGGACCTTCGGCCGATCGACCCTTCGGGCAAGGCGATCTCTGTGGATCGGCAAGCCGTTGGCGCGATAATTTGAGCAATACCGGCCGGATGCGTAGCCCATGACACACAAGAAGCAGTTGCGGCTCGGCGCCTTCATGCGCCCGGTCAGTTTACACACAGGCGCCTGGCGTTATCCCGGCGCCTATCCCGATGCCAATTTCAACTTCGCCCATCTGAAGCGCTTCGCCCAGACGCTGGAGGCGGCGAAGTTCGACGCCTTCTTCATGGCCGATCATCTGGCCGTGCTCAACATGCCGATCGAAGCGCTGCGGCGCAGCCATACGGTGACGTCGTTCGAACCCTTTACCCTGCTATCGGCCCTGGCCGCCGTCACCGATCATATCGGGCTGGTCGCCACGGCATCGACGACCTTCGACGCGCCCTATCATGTCGCGCGCCGCTTCGCTTCGCTCGATCATATCAGTGGCGGCCGCGCCGGCTGGAATATCGTCACCACGTCCAATCCCGACGCGGCGCTGAACTTCGGTCTCGACGATCATGTCGAGCATGACGAGCGCTACCGGCGGGCTCGGGAGTTCTATGATGTCGTGACCGGCCTGTGGGACAGCTTTGCCGACGACGCATTCATCCGCGATGCCGAAAGCGGGCTCTATTTCGATCCGGCCAGGCTGCATGTGCTGGATCACAAGGGCGAGCATCTTTCAGTACGGGGCCCGCTCAACATCGCGCGGCCGGTGCAGGGCTGGCCGGTCATTGTCCAGGCCGGCGCGTCGGAAGCCGGACGGCAACTGGCGGCCGAGACGGCGGAGGTCATTTTCGCCGCCCATGCCGACCTCGCCGCCGGACAGCGCTTCTTTGCCGACGTCAAGGGCCGGGCGCAGAAACTCGGCCGCTCGCGCGACGACATCAAGATCCTGCCCGGAGCCTTCGTCATCGTCGGCGACAGCGCCGAGGAAGCACAGGCCAAGCGGGCCAGGCTCGACAGTCTCGTCTATTACGAAAGCGGCATCGCCTCGCTGTCGATCGCGCTCGGGCATGATGCGTCGGGCTTCGACCCGGACGCGCCCCTGCCGGAAATCCCCGAAACCAACGCCAGCAGGAGCGGCCGTGAGCGCGTCATCGAACTGGCGCGCCAGGAGAAGCTCACCGTCAGGCAGCTGGCGCAAAGGCTGGGCGGTTATTCCGGCCTAGCCTTCGTCGGCACGCCACAGGCCATCGCCGACGAAATGGAGGAATGGCTCGTCGCCGAGGGCTCCGACGGGTTCAACATCATGTTTCCCTACCTGCCTGCCGGGCTTGACGATTTTGTCGGGAAGGTCGTGCCCGAACTGCAGCGACGGGGCATATTCAGGCAGCAATATGAGGGATCGACGCTGCGCGAGAATCTCGGCCTGAAACGGCCTCCCAACCGGTTCTTCGGGTAGGACGTCATTCGAGGGGAGCTAGGGCAATGACGACGCTGACGAACACCCGCATCGTGCTTGCGGCGCGGCCGCAAGGCCGGCCGAAACCGAGCGATTTCCGCGTCGAGTCCGTCGCCATCGGCGAGCCGGGGGAGGGCGAACTGCTCTTGCAGATTCTCTATCTGTCGCTTGATCCCTACATGCGCGGCCGCATGAACGCCGCCAGCTCCTACGCCAAGCCGGTCGAGATCGACGGCGTGATGGAGGGCGGCACGGTGGCGCGTGTCGTCAAATCCCGCCATGCCGGCTTCGCGGAAGGCGATATCGTGCTGTCCCACTCGGGGTGGCAGAGCTTTGCCGTGTCCGACGGCGTCGGGCTGCGCAAGCTCGATCCTGCGGCGGCGCCCGTCACCACCGCGCTCGGAGTGCTTGGCATGCCGGGCTTCACAGCTTATGCCGGCCTGCTCACCATAGGACGGCCAAAGGCCGGCGAGACCGTCGTCGTGGCTGCCGCCAGCGGCGCGGTCGGATCAGCTGTCGGGCAGATTGCGCGCATCAAGGGGGCTCGTGCGGTCGGCATTGCCGGCGGCGCCGAAAAATGCGCTTTCGTGCGCCAGGAACTCGGCTTCGACGCGGTCGTCGATCACCGCGCCGATAATTTTGCCGAGCAGCTGAAGGCTGCCTGTCCCGAAGGCATCGACGTTTACTTCGAGAATGTCGGAGGTGCTGTATGGGACGCGGTGTTTCCGCTGCTCAACGAGTTTGCGCGCGTGCCGGTCTGCGGGTTGATCGCGCAGTACAACATCCCTGTGGATACCGGCGCCGACCGGCTGCCGGTGCTGATGCAGCAGGTGCTGCATCGCAGCCTGACGATAAGGGGCTTCATCCAGCGCGAGTTTGTCGATCAGCGCCCAGCCTTCTATCGCGAGATGGCCGAATGGATAGCGTCCGGACGTGTGCGGTACCGGGAGGATATCGTGGACGGCATAGCGAATGCGCCGCAGGCTTTTCTGGGGCTTCTCGAAGGAAAGAATTTCGGCAAGCTCATCGTGCGGGTGGCCGGATAGTCATCTCCCGGGATCGGGCCATTCACGGAGGTGGCTGCCGGAACCGCAAATCGCCTTCTTTAAGGGCGGCCCCCCTGGAAGAAAAATCTTCTCCGAATTCGTCCAATGGCGACCATCAATTCCTTTCGTTCAGCAGCAATGTCTATAAAAACTATGGACATTCTGGTAACCGGTTCGAACACGGAACAAGGCATCCATCATGACCAATTCGGCCATTGTCGGCTTCTCCGGCAATTTCACGCGGCCCTCAAAGACCCGCGGCTTCGTGGACCATATCGTGACCGAGATCGCCGGGCGATACGGCCTCTCCGCCAGCACCCATGACGTCGTCGATCTCGGTCCCAGCCTTGGCAATGCCAAAGGGACGCGCGACCTGGACGAACAGGCTCGCGCCGTTCTCGAGCGGATCCTGGCCGCCGATGTGCTGGTGGTCGGCTCGCCCACCTACAAGGGCAGCTATACTGGTCTGTTCAAGCATTTCTTCGATCTCGTCGACCCGGCGGCCCTCAAGGGCAAGCCGGTGCTGTTGGCAGCGACCGGCGGCGGTGACCGCCACGCGCTGATCGTCGAGCATCAGCTGCGGCCTCTGTTCGGCTTCTTCGAAGCCTTTACGCTGCCGACGGCCGTCTACGCCTCGGAGAAGGATTTCGTCGACGGCGTGCTGGCATCCGAGGCGATCCGGGCCCGCGTCGGCCTCGCGGTGGACGATGTCGGCGTGGCGCTCTTCGGACGGCAGCGCGCCAGGATCGCCGCCGAATAGTGCGCTCCGGAAATATCCACCTCGCACTTGAGGCGCCGGCGATCGATCGCACCGGCCCCGGGACGCGATCTCCAATCCGCCAAGGTTGCCGTGGTCACGGCCGATGCCGTAGACAAGCGGCGGTGAATCACGTTGGCGGAGAAGAAACATGTCGGATCGGATGATAGTCATCTCCGCTGCCAGATCGCATGGTGGTGTGCAGGGCGTCTATTCCCATGCTTCGGATGCCTGCGCCTGCGACATGACTTTTGCCGTGTTCGTGCCGCCGCAGGCCCGTGAAAAGCCTTGCCCCGTCGTCTGGTATCTCTCCGGCCTCACCTGCACCCACGCCAATGTCATGGACAAGGGCGAGTACAGAAGGATGGCCGCGGAGCTTGGCCTGATCGTCGTTTGTCCCGATACCAGCCCGCGTGGCGCCGACGTCCCCGACGAGAAGGACAATTGGCGGTTCGGCTGCGGCGCCGGTTTCTATCTCGATGCGACGCAAGAACCCTTCGCCAGGAATTATCGCATGTATTCCTATGTTACCGAGGAATTGCCGGCGCTGATCGCGGCGGAATTTCCGGCCGACATGACGCGTCAGGCGATCTTCGGCCACTCGATGGGCGGGCATGGCGCGTTGACGATAGCACTGAGGAAACCCGAACGCTTCAAGAGCTGCTCGGCCTTCGCGCCGATCGTGCAGCCGAGCACCGCCGGCTGGTCGAAGCCGGCCTTCGAGAAATATCTCGGCGCGGACAAGGAATCATGGCGACGCTACGATGCCACCTTGCTCATCGAGGATGGTCACCGCTTCCCGGAATTCTTCGTCGATCAAGGAACATCGGATGGATTCCTCGATGACGGGCTGAGGCCGTGGCTGCTGGAGGCGGCCTGCGCCAAGGCCGGCGTTGCGCTGACGCTTCGCATGCAGGACGGCTACGATCACTCCTATTTCTTCATTTCGACATTCATGGACGACCATCTGAAATGGCACGCCCAAAGATTGTTGGATGCTGAGGTCTAATCCCGCAGCAGGTCGAACATCAGCTTGAAGAAGCGGTCCGCGTCGACTTCGTGGGCGATGCGCGCATTGTCCTTTTCACCGCGCTCGCCCCAGAAATCGGCAACCGTCGCGCCGAAAGCATAGGTGCCCGACAGATCGACGCCGATATGGGCCGGACGCGTGCGCACCAGCGTCGGGTCGATGGCGAGCGCCAGCGCCAGCGGGTCGTGCATGGCGCCGCCGACACCCATCGAGTTGCGGTGCAGCTTCTCGTAAAACAGCAGCCAGTCGTTGACGAGCTTGCCGAGCGGCGTGTCGATCGTGGCGAGTTCGGCATATTGCGGCGCCTCGATCAGCACCTGCATGGTGACGTCGAGGCCGACCATCAGGATCGGCACGCCGCTGTCCAGCACGATCTTCAGCGCCTCCGGGTCGCAGAAGGCATTGAATTCCGTCGGCGTGATGATCTCGCTCTTGCGATAGAACACTCCGCCCATCCAGATCAGTTCCTTGATCTTGGGCAGCACATCGCGATGCTTGAGGATCATCAGGCCGATATTGGTCAGCGGTCCGGTGGCGACGACCAGGATCGGTTCCGGCGTGGCACGGAGCTTGTCGGCCAGGAAGTCGACAGCGTGCTGGTCGACCGGCTTGATCGTGGCCTGCGGCAGATAGGGCGAGCCCTCGAGGCCGCTCGGGCCATCGGCGGTGCCGAGCACCAGCGGCCGCGCCAGCGGACGGTGACACCCTTGAGCGACAGGCACGTCGCCGGCGCCGATATATTCGAGGATGCGCAAGGCGTTGGCGGTCGTCTTCTCGACCTCGGCATTGCCGCATGTCGTGGTGACGCCAAGCAATTCGATGGCCGGAGAGCGGTGCGCCATGACCAGCGCAATGGCGTCGTCGTGGCCGGGGTCGCAGTCGAACAGGATGGGAGTTGCAATGGTCATTTTGTCGGTCCTCACGCCGCTTGTTCGTAGCGCGCGATGGTTTGCTTGAAGATGTCCAGGAAGCGGCGGCCGTCGAGATCGGTGCAGATGCGGGTGGTCTTCGGACCGCCGCCGGGCAGCAACTGCCGGCCGCGATGGGCAACCGTCTGTCCGCGAGCGAGGCGCCCGTCCAGCACGACGTCGACGAAGAGCGGTTCGGTCATCGTGGCAAGGGCAGGGTCGAAAGCCAGCGCCACGGTGATGACGTCATCCATCGGGAAGCCGACGAGATCGAAGAATTCGCGCCAGATGTCGATGTAGATCGGAAAGCTGTCGGCGATCATCTCCAGCACGGAATTCTTCCGCGCCACGGCTTGCATGTCGGCGATGTCGTCGCGCGTCAGCATCGAGGCGGCGACGCGGTTGTCCTCGCAGATGTCGAGCGGCACCAGGATCTTGTCGACGTCGGCGTTGAGCACGATGCGCGAGGCTTCCGGATCGGCCCAGATGTTGTACTCCGACAGCGGCGTGATGTTGCCCGGCGTCTGGAAGTTGCCGCCAAGCACCAGGAGCCGCTTCAGCGCGCCCGTCAGGCGCGGCTCCTGCAGCAGCGCCATCGCCGCATTGGTCAGCGGCCCCGTCGTCACCAACGTGATCTCGCCGGGGTTTGCCATCACCGTCTCGATGATGAAATCAACCGCGTGCCCCGGTGTCGCCTGGCGTGACGGGGTCGGCGCCGGCGGATTGAATTTCTTCAGCCGGTCGCCGAAGCGGGCAACGAGCCGCTTCTCGAAATGGACCGGCGCTTCCATGTCGGCCTTCGAATTGCCGACGATCGGCCGCCAGGCGCCGGCATGAACCGGAATGTCGTCGCGCCCGGCCAGCGTCAGCGTGTTGAGCACGACATTGGTGACCTGCTCGATCGGGCCTGCGGCACCTGTAACCGTGGTCACGCCTTCGAGCCGGACATTGGGATTCGCCGCGGCAAACAGCACGGCCAGAATGTCGTCGCCGGCAGAATCCACGTCGAGGATTATGCTTTCCATGAGAGTTCCTTCATTGCGGATTTTTGTCGACCGGGGCGCTGTTCCTGTCCACCGACAAGAGTTTCTGCATCGACGCCAGCGTCTCCTTGATGATTTTTGGCCGCGCCCGGTAGGACAGCGCGAACAGTGCCGTCAGCGCCACCACATAGGGCACGGTCAGCACCAGGTAGGACGGAAACCCGAAGGTCTGCAGGCGCAGCGAGAAGGCATCGGCGAAGCCGAACAGCAGGCAGCCGGCCAGCACCTTCAGCGGGTCGCCATTGGAGAAGATCAGGATCGCCACCGCCATGAAGCCGCGACCCGAGGACATGTTCTCGGTGAACATGGTGATGTAGCCGAGCGACAGATGCGCGCCCGCCAGTCCCGCCAGCAAACCGCACAGCAGCGAGGCGATGTAGCGGACGCGGGTGATCGAGATGCCGAGCGCTTCGGCGGCTTCGGGCTTTTCGCCGACGACGCGGATGTAGAGCCCGAGCCGGGTGCGGTTGTAGAACAGCACCAGCAGCGGCACGGCGATGAAGGCGACATAGACGATTGGCGTGAACCCCGAGATCAGTGGTGCCCATGAGCCGAGCAGTGCCTGCGCGCCGGGTATCTGCACCTTGGGCAGGCCAACGATGCCGTGACCGACGATCGATCCGCGCGTGCCGAAAATCGCTTTCATCAGCGAGATCGTCATGCCGCCGGCAAGGATGTTGAGCGCCAGCCCGACGACCACTTCATTGGCCCGGAACGTCACCACCAAAACGGCAAAGGCGAGCGCGAAGGCAAGGGCCGCGGCAACGCCACAGGCAACCCCCGCGAAGGCCGAACCCGTCCAGATCGAGCCGATGACGGCGAAGAAGGCGCCGACCAGCATCTGGCCCTCGAGGCCGATGTTGAAGATGCCGGCCTTGGTGGTGAACGATCCGCCGAGCGCCACCAGGAGAATGGGCGCGGTGGTGCGCAGCGTCGCCGCGATGAGCGCGACGTTGATGAGCTTGTCTAGAATTTCCATCGCCGCTCCCCCGCCTGGCTGTCGCCGCGGCGCCTGATCAGAACCTGCGCCGATACGCTGAGAATGATCAGCGCCTGGATCACGGTGATGATTTCGCGTGAGGCGCTGGTGTCGACCTCGAGCAGCAGCGACCCGCTGCGCAGCGCGCCAAAGAACAGCGCCGTCACGATGGTGGCAACCGGCGAGCCGTTGGCGAGCAGGGCCGCGATCAGCCCGTCGAAGCCGAAGCCGGGCGCGAAGCCTTCCATGAACCGGTGATGCACGCCGAGCGTCTCGACACCGCCGGCCAGCCCGCCGACGGCGCCCGAAAGCAGCAGCACGATGAAGCCCTGCCGTTTCACGTTGACGCCGCCATATTCGGCGAATTTCGGCGCCGACCCAACCATGGTGACGCCGTAACCCCAACTGGTGTAGCGGAAGACCAGCGCGACGCCGACCGCCAGCAGCAGACCGATCGCCAGCCCCCAGTTCAGCCGCGAGAATGAAAAGATCTCCGGTAGATAGGCTGTGGCCAGGATCGGTGGCGTCTCCGACCAACCGCCGGGCCGCTTGAACAGGAAGATGGTGAAGTAGGAAGTGAGCAGCACGGCGATGTAGTTCGACAGGATCGTCGAGACCACTTCGTTGGTGTTGTAGCGGGCACGGAAATAGGCGGGGATGGCAACCCAGGCAGCGCCCGCGACGATCGCGAGCGCCAGTGCTGCCAGCGTGTGGATGCCCGCGGGCAGGGAAAAGCTGAAGCCGACCCAGGCGGCGGCAAATCCGCCAAGGAAAAGCTGGCCTTCGATGCCGACATTGAACATGCCGCCACGCAGGCCGATGCAGGCGGCGACGCCGCAGATCAGGATCGGTGTCGTCTGCAGCAAGGTGCCGGCAATCTTTTCCTGGTCGCCGAAAGCGCCGCGCAGCAGCGTCATCAGGACACGGACCGGGCTTTCGCCGACCATGAGGATGATGATCGCCCCCAGCAGCAACGCAACGCCTACGGCGATGACCTGACCGGAAACGGCGCGCAAACGGTCACTCATTGTGCGGGCTCCAGCTCAGGCGATACGCCCGCCATCATCATGCCGATCCGGTCCTCGTCGGCATCGTCGCCGGCGACTTCGCCCATGATCCGCCCGTTGAACATCACCAGGATGCGGTCGGCAAGTGCGGCCAGTTCGTCAAGCTGCACGGAAATCAGCAGGATCGCACGGCCGGCCGCGCGCTGGCGCATGATCTCGTCATGGATGGCCTCCTGGGCGCCGATATCGACGCCGCGCGTCGGCTGGTCGATCAGCAGGAAGTCGGCGCCGTTGGTGAACTCGCGCGCCAGCACGACCTTCTGGATATTGCCGCCCGACAGCCGCTTGACGGCATCGCCGGACCCTTGGGCACGGATGTCGAAGCTCTTGATCAGCGCTCCGGCGTTGCCGGCGATCGCCTTCCAGTCGAGCACGCCGCCGCGGCTCCACGGACCGCGATGCTGGCGGCCCATCAGCGTGTTTGCCGCGATCGATGCGTTGCGATCGACTCCGCGCACCATCCGGTCGCCCGGCACATGGGCAAGACCCGTCTCGCGTATCGCGGCCGGCGAAAGCGTGGTGAGATCCTGGCCTTTGAGCCATGCCTCGCCGTGGCTTGCCGGCCGCAGGCCCGAAAGCACCTCCGCCAGCTCCGTCTGCCCATTGCCGGCCACGCCCGCGATCCCCACCACTTCGCCGGCACGAACCGTGAAACTGGCGCCGCGAACAGCCGGCAGCCGGCGGTCGTCGCGCGCCCAAAGATCCTTGACCTCGAGGACGGCGTCGCCGTGTAACTGGGCGCGCGGCCGGCGGTCGAAACTGACCTCGCGGCCGACCATCATGCGCACCAGTTCGTCCTTGCTGAGCTCTGACGTCGGACGGGTCGCCACCTTTCTGCCGTTGCGCAGCACCGTCACCGTGTCGGACACCTCCATCACCTCTTCCAGATGGTGCGAGATGAAGATCACCGTCATGCCCTCGGCCACGAAGCTGCGCAGCGTCTGGAACAGTTCGCGGCTTTCCTGCGGCGTCAGCACGGCGGTCGGCTCGTCGAGGATGATGATGCGGGCGCCGCGAACCAGAACCTTGAGGATTTCGATGCGCTGCTCGATTCCGACCGAGAGCAGTCCGACGCGCTCCGTGGGGTCGACATGCAGCCCGAAACGCTTCGAGAGCTCATGCGTGCGCGCGATCTGCGCCGCATGATCGATCAGCCCGTGACGGCGGATTTCCATGCCGAGAAAGACATTGTCGGCGACCGAAAGCGAAGGCACCAGCTTGAAATGCTGATGCACCATGCCAAGCCCGGCCTTGATGGCGGCGGCAGGGTCGGCGACCACGGTCGTCTCGCCATTCAACCGGATCGAGCCTTCGTCCGGCTGGAGCAGGCCGAAAAGGATGTTCATCAGCGTCGTCTTGCCGGCACCGTTCTCGCCGATGATGGCGTGAATTTCGCCCCGGCGCACGGCCAGGTCGATGCCGTCATTGGCGATGAAGGCGCCAAAACGCTTGGTGATGGCAGCCAGCTCGACGGCCATCGCGGCAGTGTTTTGGGGGGGCGGTGACCCCGGCGCGTTCGACACGATGCTCTCCCAGATTGGGGGCTCTGATAAACTGGACGCTGATCCGTCGCGGCAAGCCGCGGCGGATCAGCGTAGCGCTTTCTTGGGAGGGATGCGCTGTTGCTGCCTACTTCGCCTTCGCGATCGCGATCTTGCCGTCGACGATGCCCTTCTTGATCTCGTCCAGCTTGGCGGTCACGTCGGCTGGGATCTTGGCGGCGATATCGTCGCAGACCTTGAACTCGACGCCGCCCGAAGCGAGGTCGAACGTGCGGGTGCCGGCAGTCACCTTGTGGCCTCCGACTTCGTCCTTGATCAGCGTGTAGACGGCGATGTCGCCGCGCTTCAGCATGCTGCCGAGCACATTCCCGGGAGCCGTGCCGCACATGTCGATGTCGACGCCGATCGAATATTTGTCGGCGGCGGCACTTGCCTGCATCACGCCTTCACCCGTTGGGCCGGCGACGTTGTAGACGATGTCGGAGCCCTGGCCGTAAAGCGCTTGGGCAAGCTCGCTGCCCTTGGCCGGGTCGTCGAAGGTTCCGGCGAACACGGAGTTTACCTTCACATCTGGCGCCGCATGCTTGGCGCCCTGTTCGTAGCCGCCAAGGAAGTTGCGGATCACCGGGATGTCGCGGCCGCCGACGAAACCTATCGCCTTGCCGTCGCCGATCTTGGGAAATTCGCTGCCCTTGGCCTCGATCATGCCGGCCAGCGCGCCGGCGATGAAGGAGCCCTGCTCCTCGGCGAAGTTGGCGTAGATCATGTTGGGATTGTCGAGCACGCCGTCGATGAACACGAAGCGCTGGTCGGGATATTCCTTGCTGACCTTCTGCAGCGAATCCACCAGCTCCCAGCCCATCACGAAGATGAGGTCGTACTGCTTGCCCTTGGCAAGGTTTTCGAACTGCTCCTGATAGTCCAGTGCGCGATTGCCGGTGTCGACCAGCTTGAGGTCGATGCCGAAATCGGTCTTGGCCTTGTTGAGACCGTTGACGATCGAAACGCCAAAGCCCTGCGCGAAGTATCCCGAGATGGCGGCCACGGAAACCTTGGCCTGTGCGGCGGCCGATCCCAACGAAATGGCCAGCATCGTGCCGGCCAGAAATAAACTCTTGAGCGCCCTTGTCATATCATTCCCCTTCAGCTTTTTTCAGCTTTTGAAGCCACGCCTTGACCATCCCCACATATTACCGGAATACCGGCGAGTTCGTTGATGGTCATATGAGTTTATGAGCGGTCATACAGGCTGTCAATCGCCCTCCGGTGCAGTTTTCTTGCGGCTTTCCCTGCATCGTCGGTGTCGGCGCTTGACAAACACCGGTGATGCATAATTGTTGATACTCTAACGAGTTTTCATGAGTGACGGGACGAAGGATACGCGCGATGCCGGCTGTTGTGGTCAGGAAATTTCTGGTTCAGGTCGAAGAAATCTTCCATGAGGGCGGCCCGCTTTCGGCGCGCCCGCCCAAGCGCGGCGCGATCGTGGCCGTCATCGCCAACCCCTTCGCCGGGCGCTACGTGGAGGAGATCACCGGATTCATGGAGGATCTGAAGCCGCTCGGCCTCGAAATGGCGCGGCGCCTGATCGATGCCATGGGCGAGGGGACCGCGGCCATCGAAGGCTATGGCAAAGGTGCCGTCGTCGGCGCCGCCGGCGAACTCGAACACGGTGCGCTCTGGCACAATCCGGGCGGCTACGCGATGCGCGAACTTCTCGGCAACGCTAGGGCTATCGTGCCCTCGACCAAGAAGGTCGGTGGCCCCGGAACCCGCATCGACATTCCGATCACGCACATAAACGCCTCCTATGTGCGCAGCCATTTCGACGCCATCGAGATCGGCGTCGGCGACGCGCCGCGCAGCGACGAGATGGCGGTCATCCTGGCGATGACCACCGGTGCGCGTGTCCACGCACGCGTCGGCGGCCTGGCGGCGGCCGACATCAAGGGCGAGGATGGATTGCGATGAGCCCGGAAATCCGCCGCATCATCACCATCGTCGAGGAAACCCTGATCGAAGGCGGCCGCCCCGTCGATCCGCCAACGCGGCGCGCCGCGGCGATAGCGGTGATCCGTAACCCTTATGCCGGCACTTTTGTCGAGGATCTGTCGGCCCTTAGTGCCGTTGGCGAGGCGTTGGGCGACATCTTGCCCAGACGTGCCGTCGCCGCTCTCGGCATCGCCGGCGGTGAGGTGGAGAGCTTCGGCAAGGCCGCCGCCGTCGGCGCCGACGGCGAACTTGAACATGCCGCCGCCACCCTCCATCCACAGCTCGGCGCCCCGTTCCGTGATGTGCTCGGCAAGGGTGCCGCGCTCATTCCCTCCTCCAAGAAGCGCGGCGGGCTCGGCGTGCCGCTCGACATTCCGCTCGGCCACAAGGACGCGGCGAGGGTGCGCAGCCATTTCGACGGCATGGAGGTTCGCGTTCCCGATGCACCGCGCGCCGACGAGATCGTCATCGCCATCGCCGTCACCGATTCAGGCAGGCCGCATCCGCGCGTCGGTGGGCTGACCACGGACAAGATCGTCGGCAAGGACGGCGTGAGCTAATCCAGCGCAATTGCGGAGGACCTTCGCGGAGGTTCTCCATCTGTATGCCCAAACGTCGTTAGGCAGCCCTGACTTCCGGCACCCGCATCGCCGGCGGGGTGTTGCGGCTGCGACCGGTCCGCACCTCGCCGTCGATGAGCACCATGCCGATGCCCGGCAAATTGCCGAGCGCCACGCTGTCGAGCAGCCCTTCGCCGGCGCCGCCGATCGCCTGATCGATGAAGATCAGATCGGCGGCGCGGCCGACCTCGATGATGCCGCGGTCAGCCAGCCCGCGCACGCGCGCCGTGTTGCCGCTGGCAAGACAGAACGCCACTTCCGGGGCGATACCGCCCAGCGAAGCCAGCATGGTCAGCGTCCTCAGGATGCCGAGCGGCTGCACGCCCGATCCGGCCGGGCTGTCGGTGCCGAGGATGACGCGCGAAAGTTCGCCGCGCTGCCTTGCCAGGTCGAGCACGAATAGGCCGGTGCGCAGATTGCCGTTGTGGACGATTTCCAGCGCGCGCGAGCCGTTCTCGCAGATCTGCCGGATCTCGGCTTCCGGCAGTGCCGTGGGTCCGCCATTGACGTGAGCCACGATGTCGGCGTCGACCTCCAGCACGACATCGGCGCCGATGCGGCCGGAGCCGGGCAGGGACGGGCCGCCCGTATGGGTCATCGAGGTCATGCCGTATTTGCGCGCCCAGCCGATCATCTGGCGGCCGGTCGGACCGTCCTTGACGCCGCCAAGCCCGACCTCGCCGACAAGTGTCACGCCGGCCTCGGCGAGGGTACGGAAATCCTCCTCGACCAGGCCCGGTTCCAGAATGGGGGCGCCAGCCAGGATCTTCATGCCGTTAGGCCGGAAGTTGGAGAAGGTGCGCTGCGCCGCGATCGCCAGCGCCTTCAGCCCGACAAGATCACGTGGGCGGCCCGGTGTGTGGACCTCTCCCGCTGAAATCATGGACGTGACGCCGCCATGCACGGTCGAATCCATCCAGCCGATCTGGTTCTGCCTGGGCGTCCAGTCGCCAGCGACCGGATGGACATGGTTGTCGATGAGCCCCGGCGCCACGGCGCAGCCCATCGCGTCGATGATCGTCGCCGCACTGCCGCTGTCGACCTCGCTGGCCTTGCCGATGGCGGAAATGCGTCCGTCGGCAACGACAATGGTGTCGGCATCGATGATCGGTTTTGAAAGGTCACCGCTCAGCATCAGGCCGATGTTGCGGACGACGAGCGTGTTGGCAGGCGACTTGGGGTCGGACGACATCGGGTCTCACTTCTGCTGCTATGGAAAAGTCCGGACGCGGCCTATTTGCCGCTGTCGCCATTCGATGGATTGTCGTCGTTGATGCGCGTGAGCAGTCGGAGCAACGTCGCCTGCTCGGCGGGTGAAAGCGGCGACAGGAAGCGCCGTCCGACTTCAACGCTGCGTTCCAGCCGCTCGAGCGTGTATTCGGTTCCTTTCTCGGTCAGGGCGATCATCGACAGGCGCTGGTCTGTGTCGGAAGCGCTGCGCGTGATCAGGCCGTGCTTGAGCAGCTTGCGCATCACAATGCTGATGGTCGACGGGTCCATCGCCGTCAGCCGGCCGAGATGGTTCTGCGAGACCTCGCCATGTTTGAGGATGGTGGCGAGCGCCGCGAACTGGGTCGGTGAAAGGTCTTCGCCGGCCATCACCTGCTGGAAACGCAGCGTCGCGCGCTGATGCGCCTTGCGGATGACGTGCGCCGGGTGGAGGTCCAACGCGTATCCGGTGTCCGCGTATCGCTGCAGCACTTGCTCGCGGCTCAACGGCGCCGCCTTGTCGCGCTGCCGCTTCGGTGTCGCGTCTCTCTCGGATTTCTTTTCGGTCGTCAAACCGGACTCCTGTTGGCTGTCTTGGATGCTGCCGATACCGGGGCTCAAGCCGCGACTTCAGCCGGTTGCAGCGAAGTCCCGTCGCGAAGCGCCGCGACGACGTCGGCCGAATCGCTGACCACGCCGAAATGCGTCGCTATGTCGTAGAGCGAACTTTCCTGCTCACGCGGTCCTGTCGCCGCGCAGCAATCGCTCGGCACCACCACTTCATAACCCTGGAAAAACGCGTCGTGGACGGTCGAGCGCACGCAGATGTTGGTGACCACGCCGAAGATGACCAGCTGGTCGACCTGCATGTCCTTGAGCGTCAGGTCGAGATCAGTCTGAAAGAAAGCCGAGTAGCGCCGCTTGATGACGTGGATCTCGTCATCGCGGGCGCCGAGGTCCTCGATGATTTCCGGTCCCCAGCTTCCTTCCACGCAATGCGGCGTGCGCTTCACCCACTCGCGCTCGCGGCGCATGCCCGGCCGGTGCGCGTCGTGAACCCAGATCACCGGGACGCCGGCGGCGCGCGCGGCTTCGATGACGGCCAGTTGCGGTGCGACCAGCGTCTCATAGCCCGGCAGGACCATGGCCCCGCCGGGCTTGCAGAACTCATTGACCATGTCGATGACGATGATCGCCGCACGATGCCGATCGAGGCGCACCGTGTCGTCGTGCCTGTGTGAGGAAAAAACGTCCACGGCCATGGCGATCTCCTTTGGTCGATCGTTGATGCTCATACAAAAAACCTTGGCGGGTGCCAAGTCAATCCCGTTCGACGCAAAGCTGTGGTCGCCAGCCTGGCGCGCGCCGCTCGCACCAGCGTATGCGCTATTTGTCCGGCGCGACATGCCCTTGACAAGGGATGGCAATCATGTGCTCGATTTGTATGACCATCAATGATATCAAATCGCCTGTCTTGTCGGGTCGAGGGCCATGATATGAAGACAATCGTCACTGGGGCCAGCGGTCTGCTTGGCCGCCACGTGGCCGAGGCCCTGGTCGCGGCCGGCCACGATGTGCTGGGCATCGATGTGGTGGCGCCGGCCAGCGGCGCATGGCGGCACTTCACCGCCGACCTGACGGATCTGGGATCCACCCTGCAGCTGGTGCGCGATTGCGATGCCGTGGTGCATGTGGCGGCCATCCCGAGGCCCACCGGGCGAGCCGGCGGCGAGGTGTTCAAGACCAACATCACGACCGCCTACAATGTCGTCGAGGCCGCCGCCCTGGCCGGCGCCAGGCGCTTCGTCTATGCCTCGTCCTTCAGCGTCTTCGGCTATCCCTTCTTCGAGAAGGCGGTCATTCCGCCCTATCTGCCGGTCGATATGAACCACCCGGTCGGCGCGCAGGACCCCTACGGCCTGTCGAAATGGCTGGGCGAGGAGATCGTCGACGCGGCGGTGCGCCGCGGCGCTTTTTCGGCGGTCAGCATCCGCATGCCGTGGATCCAGACACCAGACTCTTTTTTCGCCAGCGTCGGTCCGCGCCGCGCCACCGCCGACAGCGCCCGTGACCTGTGGGCCTATCTCGACGCGCGCGATGCCGGACAGGGCTTCCTGCGGGCACTCGAATGGCTAGGTGAAGGCCATCTGCGCGTGCTGCTCAGCGCCGCCGACACCTTCATGGAGGAGGAAACCGGGCCGCTCGTGCGCCGGGTCTATCCAGCTGTCCCCCTGTCGCGGCCGATCGCCGGTTTCGGTTCGGTGCTCGATACGGCTCATGCGCGCGAAACGATCGGCTTCGAGCCGGAGCATTCATGGCGGTCCTATCCAAAGCCGGAGACCCAGGGATGAAACGGTTCGACCAGAAGAAAGTCCTCGTCACCGGCGGCGCCGGCGCCATCGGCAGTGCGGCGGTCCGGCGTTTCCTCGACGAAGGCGCGCGGGTCGCCATCGTTGACCGCAACGGCTTGGCGGCACGGCAACTGGCAAGCTCGCTTGGCGAAAAAATCATCGCCATCGAAGCCGACGTCACAGACGAGAACAGCGTGCGCGGCGCTGTCGAAACGACCGTCGAGGCGTTGAGCGGGCTGGATGTGGTGTTCAACAATGCCGGTATTTCCGGTGTCGTCGCTCCCGTGCACGAGCTGCCGGTGGAGGATTGGGACACCATCATCCGCATCAATTTGCGCGGTATCTTCCTTGTCCTGCAGGCCTCGCTCCAGGCCATGATCAAGGCTGGAACCAGCGGCTCGATCGTCAATATGGGGTCGTCCATGGCCGGATGGGACGTGCTGTCAGGCGGTGCCGGCTATGTCGCCTCCAAACATGGCGTGGTCGGGCTGACGCGGGTCGCCGCACTCGATGCCGCGCCCTACGGCATCCGCGTCAACGCTATCTGTCCTGGTGTCATCGAGACGACGCTCGGCGTACCGGCTTCCGGCGACGGCGATTTCAAGAGCGGCGTCCAGCATTTCGCCGACCGGATTCCCTTACGCCGGATCGGCCAGCCGGAGGATGTCGCGGCCGCGGTCGCCTTCCTCGCCTCCGACGAGGCAAGGCACGTCACCGGCGTCGACTGGCTGATCGACGGCGGCCAGACCTTGCAGAGCTGGGCCAATGCCCCGGCCGGCGGCGTGTTTCCGAAGTATCGCTAGTCTAGAGCAATTCCAGGAAAAGTGTATAACGGTTTTCCGTCCGGAATTGCGTAAAAACAAAGGGTTAGAGCGGTTCAGCAATTCCACCAAACGCTGAACGGCTCTAAAGCCGCTTTGGCGGCATCGCCTGGATGATCTGGACGGCAAGGTCGAGATCGGCGAGACCGCCTGAAAGCGGCGTGCGTGGCTTTGCTCCGGCCAGGATGCAATCGGCGAAGTGTTGCCATTCCCGGCGAAACGAGGTGTCGGGGAGACCTGGTATGACGCGCTCGGACGCCGTTTCGCCTGTTGCCTCACGCAGGCGCACCGTTGCCGAGGCATTGCGGTAATAGGGGTTCTGGAATTCGATCCGCACTTCGTCACGCTCGCCATGCACATGGATCCACTCGTCCCACCACTCATACTGGGCGAGCGCCATGTCGAAGAGGCAAGGGACGCCGCCATAGTCGAGCACGGCCAGCAACTGGTTCGGACCGGTCTGCTGGGCATGGACCACGCGATCGGGCGTGCCGAAGGCGCCGCGCATGACCGCAAGGTCGTGGCTGCCGAGGCCAAGCAGCAGCAGATAGAGGTCGCGGTAGCCGGCATGATCGGCACCGAGTGCGGCCTCGACGCGCCGCGCGACCGCATCGCGCCCCGCCGCAAGCACGTCGGTTGGAACGTCGGTGACCCGGATCTGCGTGTAGAGCTTGCCATAGCGGTCGAAACGGCCGGCGAAATCATGGACATGGATCGACTTCGGCCGCCCGATGGCGGCAATGTGCTCCAGGCCGACCTCATAGCCCGGATCGTAAAATTTCATGTAGCCGACAAGGGCAGCGAGGCCGCTGCGCTCCGCCTGCTCGACCAGAGGGCGTGCCTCGTCGGGCGTAAACGCGAGTGGCTTCTCGACGATCACGTGCTTGCCGGCACGGATCGCGTCGGCGACCATCTCGCCATGGTCGTAGGTGCAGATCACCACCGCATCGACATTGGGATCGGCGAGCAGGGCGCGATGGTCCGTATAGCGCGCGGCGATGCCATAGTGGTCGGCGACCTTGGCGACCGTGCCCGGCGAGATGTCGCACAAAGCGGCGATGCGAAACCCCGGCAATTCCATGAGATACGGCAAATGCATCAGCTGGGCGATCTCGCCGCAACCGATGACGCCAACGCCAATGACGCGATCCTGCATGTCAACCCTTCACGGCGCCGGCCGTCAGGCCGGCGATGAACTGCCGTTGCATCGCGAGGAACACGACGATCACCGGCAGGGTCGTGATCGTCAACGCGGCGAAATAGAGCGTCCAGAGCGAATCGTACTGCTGGAAGAAGGAGACCAGGCCGAGCGGGATGGTTTGCACGGAGGGGTCGCGCAGCAGCAGGAAGGCGAGGAAGAAATCGTTCCAGATCTCGATGAAACCGAAGATCACGATCAGCGCGACGCCCGGCCGGACCAGCGGCAGCATGATGTGGATCAGGATTTCGAGCCGGCTCGCGCCGTCGACGCGCGCGGCGTCCTCGAGGTCGGCGGGCAGGGTGACGAAGAAGCTGCGCAGGATCAACACTGACAAAGGCAGCGACGTCGCCGCATAGACGAAGGCAACGCCGAGCCGGTTGTTGATCAGGCCAAGGTCGCGCGCCACCATGAACAGCGGAATGGCCATCACCTGCGGCGGCACCAGCATGGCCGCTACCGCCACCGCGAGCACCAGGCCGCGCCCGGGAAACCGCAGCCGCGCCAAGGCATAGGCGCAGGGCGTTGCCACGACGACCAGGATAACCAGGGCCGAGCCGGTGACCAGCACGCTGCTGACGATGCGCGATCCCATGCCGGCGATGCGCCAGGCATCGACATAGTTCTGAAGCACCAGGCTCGACGGCGGACCCCAGATGTTGCTCAGCATCTCCTCCTTGGTCTTGAGCGAGCCGAACAGCACCCAGAGCAAGGGATAGAGCGTCTCGATGAGCACCAGGGTGAGCGCCGCGTAGAGGCCGGCGACTTCAAGCAGGCCGCTCGCGCCGAGGCGCCGGGGACGGCGCGCCGCGTCACTATCGAGTGTAAGCGAAGGCTTGGCCGCGCTGCTCATCAGATATCCAGCCTCTGTCGCCGCATCAGGGCAAGCAGGCCGACGCTGGCCAGCCCGACGATCAGGAACAGCACGTATCCGATCGCCGCCGCGTAGCTCATGGCCCCGTCCTGAAAAGCCTTGCTCATCATGTAGGTGAGCACCACCTCGGTGGCGTGGTTCGGGCCGCCCTTGGTCAGCACATAGACGATGTCGAAATTGCGCACGAAGGCGCCGGAAAGACCGAGAATGGTGTTGATGAAGACGATCGGCATCATCATCGGGATGGTGACATGCCGGAAGCGCTGCAGTGGACCAGCACCGTCCATCTTGGCCGATTCATAGAGTTCCGAAGGGATCGTCTGCAGGCCGGCCAGATAGATGACGGCATGGAAGCCGAGCCATTTCCAGACGTCGACGACGATGATCGAATAGAGCGCGATGTCGGCATCGCCGAGCCATGACTGTTTCAGTCCGCCGAGACCGAACAGATCGAGAGCGCCGTTGAGCAGGCCGAAGACCGGATTGTAGATCCAGGACCAGAGCAGCCCGACGGCGACGAAGGACATCGTCACCGGGACGAAGGCGGCGGCACGAAAAAAAGCGCGGCCGACCAGCGCCCGGTCGAGAAGCAGCGCCAGCCCGAGGCCGAGCACGTTCTTCAGGATGACGACGGCGACGACGAAGATCAGATTGTTGCGCAGCGCACCGAGGAAGATGCGGTCATGCGCGAGGCGTGTGTAGTTGGAAAAACCTGCCCAGGTCGGGTCGGAAAACCCGTCCCAATTGTGCAGGCTGAGCCAGAAACCGTTGACGAAGGGCCAGAGGTAGAAGAGGCAAAACAGGATCGCGGCGGGCAGGATCATCAAGAAGGCAACCGCACCGTCCCCGGCAAGAAAGCGCCAGGGATCGGAACGGCCAGAAGCAGCAGCCTCTCGTGATCGCAAGGTCATGCGGCCTTGGTGCCTTGCGGCGTCAGCACCAGCCCGAGCGTGTCCCTGACATAGGCAATGCTTTCCAGCGTGCTTTGCTCCGCCGTCTTCTTCGACGCATCCAGTTCGATGATGGCGAGGCCGTCGTAGTTCGCCTCCAGCAGGACGTCGACGATGCCGGCAAGATCGACGACGCCAGCGCCGAGTTCGCAAAAGGCTCCATAGCGGTCATAGCCTTTCAGAGCCGGATCGACCCTGGTGTCCTTGAAGTGCATGTATCGCACCGCCGACATGTAGGTCCTGACCGCGTCGACCGGATCGGAATTGGTGTGGGCAAGGTGGGCCGGATCGATGCACAGCCCGGCGAGATCGGTGTCCAGTTCATCCATCATGCGGTCGAGCTGGTCGCGGCGCTCGATGAAGGTGTCGAGATGCGGGTGATAGACCGTCTCGATGCCAAGGTCTTTTGTCCGTCGGCCGATATCCTCCAGGGCCCGGCAAAAGGCGCGGTAGTCGTCGGGAGTGTGAGGCCCGGCGATGGCTTCCGAGGGACCGCCGCCGAGAACCAGCACCGGTGACCCAAAACCCTTCAGCATCCTGGTTAGCGCCACCAGCACGTCGCGCTCATAGGGCCATGCGACCGGATTGGTGAAGATCGCATTGACGTAGAAGGATGAGAGCTTGATGCCATGCTCGCTCTGGCCTTCCGAGAGCAGCGCGTAGCGCCGCAATATGTCGGTGTCGGTGGTGACCCCCATCGGCGCCTGATTGCCGAGCTGCATGTATTTGCGGGCGTACTGGTCCGACAGGCTGGTGAAGGCGAGGATCTCGAACCAGCCAAACCCCTGTTCGGCCAGGAATTTGATGGCCGGCCCGAGCGGCAGGCCGGTGAGGTCCCAGCTGTTCAGATGATAGCCGATCGAGAAGCGCTGCCGGTCGGCGCGGGTCTGCGTCATGTGTTGTCTCCGATTGATGAGGCTGCCCGAAACGGGCGGCCTCTGTTTGTTTGTGCCTCGCTGATGGCTTGGCAGGGGCGCGCGCGCCTGGATGCCCTATTTGGGCGGCCAGTTGCCCTGGGCCTTGAGGTCGTCGAAGGTGGCCTGGATCGAGGCGGCGGCGTCCTCCGGCGTCGTCGTGCCGCCGACGATGCCGGCGATGGCCGAAGCCGTGGCGGTCGCGACTTCCGAAGGCCAGATCCAGTCGAGGAACTTGATCGTGCTCGGGAAGGCCTGCTTGCGCAGTTCGACGGCATAGGCGTCGTCGACTTGCGGCACGCCCTTGATCGAGGCGGCGATCGGCTGCTCCGGCGCAAGATAGAGCGTCGCCACCTCGGGCCTTGTCAGATATTCGATGAACTTGACCGCCGCATCGAGCTTCTCGGGGGGGATAGACGAGGAGACGCACATACCGTTGTCGGCGCCGCCGCCATGGCCCGGCGCGCCCGGCGTTCCGTCCATTTTCGGAAAGGCAAAGACACCCCATTTGAACGTCTTCACGCTGGCCTGGAGCGATGGGATTTCCCACGTGCCGCCATAATACATGGCGCTCTTGCCGGCGGCGAAGGCGGCCCGCATGCCGTCCTGGTCGACCGAAAGCGAATCCTTGGACAGGATGCCGTCGTCCACCCATTGCTTGATCAGCTTGAACCCTTCGACATCGGGCGCGTCGGTGAATTTCGCCGTGCCTTCGAGGTTCTTTTGCGTCTTGCCGACGGCGTCGCCCGAGGCCTGCGACAAGGTCTCGAAGTACCACATCGGCCACATCACGGTGTTCGAACCCTGATGCAAGAGCGGGATCACGCCTTCGGCCTTCAACTTCGGCACGGCTGCCTTGAGGTCGTCATAGGTCGGCGGAACCGGGACGCCGAGCTTCTGGAACAGGTCGACATTGTAGAAGATCGTCGATGTCGACAGCGTCGAGATCGGCACGCCGTAGACCTGTCCGCTGATGGTGAAGGCGCCAAGTGCCGCGGCGTCGATCCGGTCCTGGAACGGCTTGATCTTGTCGGTGATCGGCATGATCAGCTTGCGCCTGACATAGGCGCCGTTGGTGTAGAAGGCC
Organism: Mesorhizobium sp. ES1-6; assembly: GCF_020164775.1. Lineage (NCBI taxonomy): Bacteria > Pseudomonadati > Pseudomonadota > Alphaproteobacteria > Hyphomicrobiales > Phyllobacteriaceae > Mesorhizobium > Mesorhizobium sp. ES1-6. Next base: position 432,753 of record NZ_JAIUGU010000004.1, on the reverse strand, counting down.
GGGCAGGCGATCAGGTCCATTTCCTGGTTCGCCAGCTTGACGGTCATCAGGCGCTGGATCGAATCGGTCTGCGGTCCCTGCGCGTCCCATTCGACCGCGGTCACGTCGGGATTGGCTTTGAGGAAACCGTCGATGACCTGCTGCTGGATTTTCTTCTGTTCGTCCGGCGGTTGGCGCGGTGCGAGTTCGTCAAGGGCTGAGCCGCCGAAAACCTTGAGCGTGATCCCGTCGGCATGGGCAATGCCGGGTCCGGTGATCAGGCCGAGGCTTAGCGCGGTGGCAAGGATGAAGCTGACGGGGCTTTGTTTCGAACGATGGGTCACTCTCTGCTGAACGGGCATCTGGCTCTCCTTTTCGCCAATGCCGAGGGGCAACCTCGGGACCAAGATCGTTGATGGTCATATGATCTTGGTCGCCTGTTATGATTTTTGTCAATCGGCAAGTGTGCCTATAATTTGATCGGCCCGTGGCGGGCGCCTGGAGGGGCCAAAAATGGCTCAGCCTCGCGTTCGCGTACTGGAACGACGTTGCAACAAACCGATCGCGGCCTAGCCAGGCTGCGATCCCATGGGCCGTCAGGCCGGGCCGGCTTGTCTCGTCAGAGGCCGAACCGGTCCTTCACCCGGCCCGAAAGGATCGCCGCCTTGACGCCAAGCGGCCAGAAGCGATGGAACCGGATGGGCTTCAGTCCCGATATCGGCATGGGGAAGGGAGCGGTCGCGTCGCCGCGAAGGCGATTTGCCAGCGCCTTGCCCATCGCCGAGGCCATGGCGACGCCACGGCCGTTGTAGCCAAGGCAGATCAGCACGCCGTCTTCCGGCTCGTGAACGTGCGGGAGATGATCCCCGGTGATCGCGACCCGGCCGTTCCAGCCATGTGTCCACGCAGTTCCCGCGAGCGCCGGCCAGAGCCGCGGCGCATAGTCGGTGAGGTAGCGGATGGCGGAAGCATCCCCGATGGGTCTCATCGGTCCCCGGCCGCCCATGAGAAGCCGGTTCCGCGCGTCGATCCGGTAATAGACGGTGATGTTGCCCGCCTCGTAGACGACGGGCCTGTGCGGGAGAATTGCCGCCGCCACCGCCTGCGGCAGCGGTTCGGTCGCCGCGATGGCGCTGAACACCGGCACCAAAGATTGCTCCAGGCCCGGCCACAGGGCTCCGGTATAGCCATTGGTCGCGACAAGAACCTTGTCGGCGCTGACGGACCCGCTTGCCGTCTTGAGGAGCCATCGCCCGGCCTCGCGGCCAAGCGAGAGGACTTCGCTATCGCCGAATATCCGCGCGCCGTCGTTCTGGGCCGCCGCAGCAAGGCCCAGCGTGTATTTCAGGGGATGGAGATCGCCGCCGCGGGCGTCGAACATGCCGGATATGTATCTGTCGGTTCCGGTTCGCGCCGCCATGGCCTCGGCGTCCAGCATTTCGACGGGCATCCCCCGTCGCACGCATTGCGCCGCTGTGGTCCGCACCGCGACTTCCGGCTTCGGCCGGACGGCCGCGCGTATGGTGCCGTTCTGCCGGGCCTCGCACTCGATCGACAGGCGCTTGATGAGGTCGAAGGTGAAATCTGGCGCACTGTAGGAGAAGTCGATCATCCGCGACCCGAGGTCGGAGCCGAACATCGCCTCGATCGTGTCGGGATCGTATTTGAGCCCGGGATTGACCTGGCCGCCATTCCTGCCCGACGCACCAGAGCCCGGCTGGTGGGCCTCGAGCACACAGACGTCGTCGCCGGCTTCCGCCAGATGCAAGGCGGTCGACAGGCCCGTGAAGCCGCCGCCGACAATGGCGACCCTTGCGCGCTGCGCACCGGCCAGGGAAGGATAGTTGCCGGTGCCGCTGGCCGTTTCGCGGTAGAGGCTCCTGGGCGGGCTGCTTTCCAGCATATGACGGGCTCTTACGATAGGGCGGCGGGCTTGACGGGCAAGCTGGTTTTCAATTGCCCGATATCGTGCACGCGCGGCAGACCCAGACTTTGGTGTCGGGTGCGCCAGGCAATTCCGCCGGGGCTCGGGAGATCACAACAATTGCGACAGCGCGGTCATGAAGTGGTCGTTCTCCGACGGCGAGCCGATGCTGACGCGCACATAGGTGTCGAAGCCTTCCTGCTTCCAGGGTTTGACGATGACGCCGTCCCGCAGCAGGCCTTCGACGAAGGCGGTGGCATCTTGCCGGCAGTCGAAGAACAGGAAGTTGCCCCGGGACGGAGCGACTTCGAGGCCTTTGCCGGTCAGGAAACTCTCGACGCGTGCCCGCTCCGTCCTGGCCAGCGCGACGACCTTGGCCAGGTGCTCGTCATCCGCGAGCGCCGCCAGCGCGGCGGCCTGCGCGACGCCATTGGCGTTGAACGGCGTGCGCACCCTGTCGAGCAGCGCGCGCAATTGCGGGTCGCCGACAATGCCGAAGCCGATCCGCAGCCCTGCCAGGCCGAACGCCTTGGAAAATGTCCGCAGCACGATCCAGGGTTGATCGCGTTTGCTCAGATGGGGCAGGGACGAGACATAGTCGTCGCCCTCGGCATATTCGGCATAGGCCTCATCCATGACGATCAGCGTCTCGTCGCTGACAGCATCCAGGAGCTTCGACATTTCGCCGCCGGAGAGCCAGCTGCCGACCGGGTTCATCGGGTTCGAGAACAGGAGCATGCGGGGCCGTTCGCGCACGGCCTCAATGAGCGCGTCGACATCGATGCTGAGATCGTCGTTGACGCCGACACGTTTGACGCTCGCGCCCATCAGCGTGGCATAGTCCTCGTGCAGCGGGAACGATGGATAGAGGGTGACGACGGCATCTTCCGGCCGCAGGACGGCACGGCTGATGACGGAGAGAAGATCCTCCGAACCGTTGCCGAGAATGACCTGGTCTTCGCCGACCGCATGTCTGGCGGCGATGGCCTGCCGCAGTTCGCGCCCGGTCGGATCCGGATAGAGCCGGAACATTTCGGAGCCGCCCTGCATCATCCTGGCCAGGGTCGGGCTCGGGCCGATGGGGTTTTCATTCGAGCCCAGCTTGGCGATCCTGGCCGGGGCGTATCGCAGCATCACCTCGCCGATGGTCAGCCCGGAATTGTAAGGTGACAGACGCTTGACTTCGGTTCTGACCATGTCTGAAGCTTTGGACAAGTTTGGTCTCCTCCATCGCGGGCCGATGCTGTTGTCCGCAAGCCTCGAACAAATCGCCGCCGCGGGATCTCGTCCGGGCGAGCCAAGCATGCGATCGAGCCCGGGGGCGGACGACGTAACCACTATCGCACTCAATGTCGTTTGTATATGCTTGTATATGTAAGTTGACCTGATAGTCTCTGCGCAACGCGACCGGAGCGGCCAAGGAGGATCATATGCGCAACGCTGCTCTTTTCGACCTCTCCGGCAGGAAAGCACTCGTGACCGGCGCAAGTCGTGGCATTGGGCGCAGCCTCGCCGAGGCGCTCAGCGCGGCCGGCGCCGACGTCGCGGTCACCGCGCGCAGCCTGGACTCGCTCGACGAGACGGCGGCGGCCATCCGCGCCGCCGGCGGGGTCGCGCATGCCATTGCCCTTGATGTGACCGATGTCGAGCGCTGCCGCGCGGCCGTTGGCGAGGCAGCCCGCCTGCTTGGCGGGCTCGACATCCTCATCAACAATGCCGGGGTGGAGGAGGTGCGCCCCTCGCTTGGTGTCGACGAGGCGCTGTGGGACCGGATCGTCGACACCAATCTCAAAGGGGCGTTCTTCTGCGCCCAGGCCGCGGCGCGGCAGATGCGGGATGCCGGTCGGCCCGGCGCCATCATCAACCTCTGCTCGCTGACGTCGGAAGTCGGCATCCCGACGGCGGTGCCGTACGGCTCGTCCAAGTCGGGCCTGCTCGGCATGACCCGGGCGCTGGCGGCGGAGTGGGCGCAGCTTGGCATCAGGGTCAATGCCATCGCCCCGGGCTACTTCAGGACGGCGATGACGGAGGCGTTCTACGACAACGAGACCTGGCGGCAATCCATGCTGGCCAAGATCCCGCAGCATCGTTTCGGCGACCTCCGCGACCTGCACGGCGTCGCCGTGTTCCTTGCCTCGGATGCCGCCGCCTACATAACCGGCCAGTCCATTCCGGTGGATGGCGGTTTCCTCGCCTCGATCTGAGGGGGATCGCCGATGTTTCGAATTGAATGTCTTCCGCGATGTGACCGGTCGGCACAATGCGCTCTGAACTGAAGGAAAAATCCATGTCCGACATCAGCTTCCACGATCTGTCGTCCCTCGATGCCACCCAGCGGGCCGGGTTGCTGAAACGCGCCGAGGGTGATCTGTCGGTCTTTGTCGAAAAAGTCCGCCCGATCATCCAGGCGGTCAGGGACGAGGGTGACGCCGCCCTGATCCGCTTTGCCAGGGAACTCGACAAGGCCAATGTGGCCGAAGGCGAACTGAAGGTGTCGGAAGCGGAATTCGACGCGGCATTCGACAAGGTCGAGAAGGAAGTCGTGGAGAGCATCGGCTTCGGCATCGACAACATCAGGCGCTTCCACGAGGAGCAGAAGCCGGAAACCATGTGGCTCAAGGAGGTCCGGCCGGGCGCCTATGCCGGTGACAGGTATACGCCGATCGCCTCCGTCGCGCTTTACGTGCCGCGCGGCAAGGGCGCCTTTCCCTCGGTGACGATGATGACGTCGGTCCCGGCCGTCATTGCCGGCGTGCCGCGGATAGCGATCGTGACGCCGCCGACAGCGGACGGTTCCGTGGATGCGGCCACGCTGGTCGCTGCTCGTCTCGCCGGGGTTGACACCGTCTACAAATGCGGCGGCGCCCAGGCCGTCGCCGCCGTCGCCTACGGCACCGAGACGGTGAAGCCGGCGCTCAAGATCGTCGGTCCCGGCAGCCCGTGGGTGGTGGCGGCCAAGAGCGTGTTGTCCTCGATCATCAACACCGGTCTGCCGGCCGGACCGTCGGAAGCCATCATCTTTGCCGACGACAGCGTCGATGGCGGCCTTGCCGCGCTCGATCTGCTGATCGAGGCCGAGCACGGACCGGATTCCTCGGCCTATCTGGTGACGCACAGCCGCAAGGTTGCCGAGGCAGCACTTGCCGCACTTCCCGAACACTGGTCGCGCATGACCGAACAGCGCGTCGAATTCTCGCGCGTGGTGCTGACGGGAAAGCGCGGCGGCATCGTGCTGACCGCTTCGCTGGAAGAGTCCTACCGCTTCATCAACGACTATGCGCCCGAACATCTCGAAATCCTCTCGACGGAGCCATTCGCGCATCTCGGCCACATCACCGAGGCGGCCGAGATCCTGATGGGCCCGCATACGCCGGTGACCCTTGCCAACTTCGTGCTTGGGCCCAATGCCGTGCTGCCGACCAGCCGCTGGGCTCGCACCTATGGGCCGCTTTCGGTGACGGATTTCGTCAAGCGCTCGTCGATCGGCTATGTCACCTCGGCCGCCTATCCTGAACTGGCGCTGCATGCCCGCAGGCTCGCCCGCTATGAGGGTTTCAGCTCGCACGAAAACGCGGTCTCGGAAATCCGCGACCGCTATCTCGCCGGCTGAGCGGAGCGATGGCGATGAAGGCGGCAAGGCTTTATGGACCTGGGGATCTGCGCGTCGAGGACATCGCGGCACCTGGCATTCCAGATGCCGGCTGGGTGAAGCTCAGCGTCGATGCCGCCGGCATCTGCGGTTCGGACCTGCACAATTTCCGCACCGGCCAATGGATAAGCCGGTCGCCCTCGACGGCCGGCCACGAACTGACCGGCACGGTGATCGCTGTCGGCGAGGGCGTCGGTACAATCGCCGTCGGCGACAGGGTGGTCGCCGATTCCCGTTTCTGGTGCGGAGACTGCGCGCAATGCCATGCCGGCAGGCGGCATCTCTGCGTCGCGCTGGGCTTCGTTGGCGAAATCTGCGATGGCGGTTTCGCCGAACAGGTGGTGTTGCCCGCACGTTTGCTGCACGTGATCGACGCCGGCCTTGACGAACGGGTCGCCGCCATGGCCGAGCCGCTCGCGGTCGCGCTGCACGCGGTGCGGCGTCTGCCGAAGACGGCGGGCGCGGTACTTGTCGTCGGCTGCGGGCCGATCGGTGGTCTTGCCGCGCTGCTGCTTTCCCGAACTTTCGCCGGCACCGTGCTTGTCGCCGACCGCAACCAGGCACGTTGTGCCCGCGTGGCGCGGGTGACGGGCGCCACGATCGTCGATCTCGACCGTGATGCCATTGCCGCCGCAACAGCCAGCACTTCGCTGCTGGCGGCCGTCGAAGCGACCGGCAGTATAGCTGCCTTCAATCAGTTGCTCGGCGTGCTCGATTCCGGCGCCACGGTGGCCATGGTCGGCATCTTCCACGGCCGTCTCGACATTGATCCCAATCTTCTGGTCGAACGCGAAATCGCTTTGCTTGGATGCCATGCCTTTGCCGACGAATTGCCCGAGGCCGTACGGATACTGGGAGAACTCAGTGAGCCGCTGCTGGCGCTGATCGATCGTGAGATCGGCCTCGACGAGATTCCAGCCGCCTATGAGCGGCTGCTTGCGGGCAAGAGCGATGGCTTGAAAACAATCATCCGCATGCGGCAACCTGCCGAACATCGTTGATTTCCGATAGTTTGCCGGAAAGGACTTTTGAAATGATCGATTTGCCCGACACGGCGAGCCCCCTTTACGAGAAGGTGAAGGACTACATCCTGACCAACATCGGAACAGGCCGGTGGGGCAAGGATCGCAAGCTGCCGTCGGAGAACGAGCTGGTGGTTTCGCTGGGCGTTTCGCGGATGACGGTTCACCGGGCTCTGCGAGAGCTGACCGCCGCCGGATTCCTGATCCGGCTGCAGGGCGTCGGAACGTTCATCGCGCCACCCCGGCCGCAATCGACGCTGATCGAGATCAACAACATCGCCGCCGAGATCGTCGAGCGCGGCAACAGGCATCGTTCCGAAGTCCTCGTCCTCGAAACCATCATGCCGACCAAGGAACTCGCTCTGTCGTTCGAGTTTGCGAAACGGGTTTCGATCTATCACTCCGTCGTCGTCAATTTCGAGAACGACCTGCCGGTGCAACTGGAGGAGCGCTTCGTCAATCCGGGCCTGATACCCGACTATGACAAGCAGGACTTCGCCAAGACGGCAACCTATGACTATCTCATGCAGAAGACCCCGGTGACCGAGGTCGAGCATATCATCTCCGCCATCCCGGCCGACAAGGAGACCGCGCGGCATCTGGCAATCGATGTCGGCAGTTGCTGCCTTCTACTGCATCGCCGGACATGGACGGGGGCGGTCGTGGCCACGATCAGCAAATTGACCTATGCCGGCAGCCGCTATTCGCTTGGCAGCCGCTACTCGCCTTCCAGGGCAAGCTGAATCAACGAGCGAATGCAAGCCGTCGAGGTTTCACCCAAAATGTATATACATGTCTTCATAACAGTGCCTCAGCTGGCAGATGCGATGGCTTGCGGAGGCCGGAGATGACGCCGGCATCGAGCCGCACGGCGCGCATACGGGCTCTCGCGCAGCATGATGTCGCCGAAGCGCAACGCGCGCTGTCGGCGTTGCTGGGCGATCTGTTTGGAATGAACCCCGGCAATGTCCGCATCAATGTCGACAAATACAGCCTTAATTCGTTGAACGGCTTCTTCGACAGCGAGGGTCAAGCATACTTCTTCAAGTTTCATCAGGAGGAACGGGAAGAGGCGATGACCGGCGAATATTATCGCGCCGAAATCCTGTCGCGCGCCGGCCTGCCGGTCGACCAACCCGTGCACATGTCCGCCCAGCCCGGCGAGCAGATCCTTGTCTATCGCCGGCGTACGGATCCGAGATTTTCGGATGTGCTGTTCGCGCTGGATACCAGGGACGATGCCGGCGGACGGCGCGAGGCGATTCTTGCCGAGCGCGACCTGTCCGCCAGGCTGCTCGATGTCTATCTGGAAACGCTGCATCCGGTGACCGTCGCGCAGGTGTCGGCGGAGCCGATCCATCGGCTGTTCCACGAGCGGCTGATCGACGCCGATACGCGTTTGTCGCCAGGGGGCCGCCTGGCCGATTTCTATGTCGGCAAGCCGTTTGTCTTTCCCGGCGTGGAACTTGGTTGGGACCAGTTCTCCCGGCTGAAGTTCGTCATCAACGGCCGGCGCTACATCAGCAGCATCGGCGAACTTTTCGACGCCGCCGCGGAGCGCCTGCGGCCGGACAGGCTTGCCGATGCCGGCGGTGTGGTGGCGCATGGCGACGCCCACAATGCCAATGTCTGGTACGTGGAGAAAGCAGGCGGGGCGGAACTGTCCTTCTTCGATCCCGCCTTTGCCGGCTCGCACATCCCCACGCTGTTGGCCGAGGTGAAGGCGACGTTCCACAACATCTTCGCCCACCCGTTCTGGCTCTACGATCCGGCCATGGCGACACAGGCTTTTCAAGCGCGAGCGCGGCTGGATGGCGACTTTCTGCATGTCGACACGGACTGGGATTTGAGCCCGGTCCGCGGCGACCTTCTGGAAGTGAAGGCGGTCGACCTGTGGCGGCCCTTGCTGCTGGAACTCAAGCGTCGCGGCATGCTGCCGGCGGATTGGCGAACCGTGCTGCGCTTGGGGCTGTTCCTGTCGCCGACCCTGGTCATGAACCTGCGGGCCGGCGCGCGAAGCCACACGCCGGTCTCGTCTCTCATTGGTTTTTCAGTCGCGGTCATGGTCGGCAGCGAGCCCGATGGCGGAACCGACCGGGTGACCGGTTTCTTTGACCGGATCGATCCCGAAAAAGCATAAGGGGTCGGGTTGAGGACTCGCGCCGATCAACGCAAAATTCTAGCCGCTCCAACTTGTATATGCATGTATGTATTTTAGCCTTGACATCCGCTGCCGCTGACGCTGAAATGTGTCAGCACTTCAACCATGAAGTGGCGGGCAAGACGCCGAGGCACAATGCCGCAAGAGCAGAACCCCGCAGTCTCACCAGACCGGATGCCCTGGGTAGAAAAGCGGTCTGATCATCAAGGGGAACGAAAGATGACGCTTAACATAGCAGGACAATTTCGCGCGTTGGCCATGGCGGTTGCCGTCGGGCTCGCCGCCGCCCCCGCGGCCTATGCTGCCGATGCGGCCATTCCCACGACGCCCGAGGCGGGATCGTTCAAGATCGGCATCGAGCCCTGGCTCGGATATGGCCAGTGGCACGTCGCCGACGCCAAGGGCCTGTTCAAGACCAATGGCCTGTCGGACGTCCAGATCGTCAATTTCGCCGAGGACAAGGATATCAACGCCGCACTCGCCAGCGGCCAGCTCGACGCCGCCAATATCGCCACCCACACGGCGATGGGCATGGTCGCGGCCGGTCTGCCGGTGAAGATCGTGCTGCTGCTCGATGTCTCCATGACGGCCGATGCCATCGTCGCCGGCAAGGACGTCACCTCCATCGCCGATCTCAAGGGCAAGCAGGTCGCTTTCGAGGAAGGCACGACGAGCGACATCCTGCTCAAATACGCGCTCGCCAGGAACGGCATGTCGGTCGCCGATATCCAGCCGGTACCGATGCCCGCCGCCGATGCCGGCGGCGCCCTGATCGCCGGCCGCGTACCGGCCGCGGTCACCTACGAGCCATATCTCACCGTTGCCATGGCGCAGAACAAGGACGTCAAGCTGCTGTTCACCGCCGGCGAGGATCCCGGCCTGATCAGCGACGTGCTGGTGGTGCGCGACGAGGTGATCAAGTCGCGGCCCGGCCAGGTGCTGGCCATGATCAAGAGCTGGGACGCCGCGCTCAAGGACTATAACGCCGACACGCCTGGTGGTCGCGCCATCATCGCCAAGGCGGTCGGTTCCGACGTCAAGGACCTCAACACCGCTTTCGACGGCGTGCGCTACTACTCGCTCGCCGAAAACAAGACGGCGCTCACCGGCGAGTTTACCACCAAGACATTCGCCGATGTCGAAGCGGCCGCCAAGAACGCCAAGCTGCTCCAGGCCGATGTGACACCCGAGCAGATGATCGATCCGTCCTTCGTCAAGGCGGCGCAGTGACGAGATCCGGATCGCGGTGGTAACGCGGATGACCGGGGCGCCTCCCGCGAAAACCGGCTTGGCCCGCACGGCACCGGCGCCGGCCGCAAGACCGGCAAGACGCCGATCCTCCGGGATCGGCGTGCCCATCGCGAGGGCGCGCTTCCTGACCATAGCGGTGGCCGTCTTTGTTGGCCTTGGCCTTGCCTGGTGGGCGGCGACCGGGCTCGGATGGGTGAAACCCATCTTCCTGCCGTCACCCGGCAGCGTCGCGACCCAGATTGCCAAGCTCGCCGCCGACGGCACCTTGTGGCTCGATCTCAGGGCCTCGATGTACCGTATTTCCATCGGCTTCCTCCTCGCCTCGGCACTGTCCATACCGATCGGCGTGCTGATCGGCAGTTTCCGCTCCTGGGAGGCGGCCATCGAGCCGCTGGTGGATTTCATCCGCTACATGCCGGTCGTCGCCTTTGTGCCGCTCTCCATCCTGTGGGCAGGCACAGGCGACACCCAGAAATTCCTGATCATCTTCATCGGCACGTTCTTCCAGCAGGTGCTGATGATCATGGACAATGTGAAACGGGTGCCCGCCGATTTCATCGGTCTTGGGCGAACGCTCGGCCTGCCGGACCGCAAGATACTGACGCGCATCGTCGTGCCCAGCGCCTTGCCGGGCATATGGGACACGCTGCGCATCAGTCTCGGCTGGGCGTGGACCTGGCTGGTGCTGGCCGAACTCGTCGCCGCGACGTCCGGTCTGGGCTATCGCATCACCGTGTCGCAGCGCTATTTCCAGACCAACACCATCATCGGCTACATCCTGCTGCTCGGCGTGCTCGGCCTCATCACCGACCAGGTCATGAAGGCATTGGAGAAGGTGCTGTTCCGGCAGGACGGCCACTCGCAATGAGGAACCGCCGATGACTGTTCCCAAATTGCGGATCGCCGGTCTCGACAAGAGCTTCGGCACTGGCGAGCGGCGTACGCAAGTGCTGCGCGACATCAATCTCGACCTTGCCGACAATGAGTTCGTCTCGCTCGTCGGCACGTCGGGCTGCGGCAAGAGCACGCTGCTGTCGATCGTCGCCGGACTGCAGGATTTCGACGCCGGCGATCTCAGCATCGACGGCGCGCCGATCCTGCAGCCGGGCCTCGACCGCGGCGTCGTCTTCCAGTCCTACACGCTGCTTCCCTGGCTGACGGCGCGGCAGAATATCGAGTTTGCCCTCAAGGCCGCCGGTTATGATCGCACGAGCTGTCGCGAGATCGCGCTCGAGCATCTCGATCTCGTCAAGCTGTCGCAAAGTGCCGATCGCTTCCCGTCGGAACTTTCGGGTGGCATGAAGCAGCGCGTCGCCATCGCGCGCGCGCTCTCCTATCGCCCCAAAATGCTGCTGATGGACGAGCCCTTCGGCGCGCTCGATGCCTTGACCCGGCATCAGATGCAGGAACTCCTGACCCAGATCTGGGAAGAGCACCGGCTCACCGTGCTGTTCGTCACGCATGACGTCGAGGAGGCCGTCTATCTGTCGGACCGCATCGTCGTCATGGGCATCGGCCCGGGACGCATCATGAAGACGTTCAACGTCGACATCGAGCGCCCGCGCCGGGAAGAGGTGATGGAAACGCCAGCCTTCATGGATTTGCAGCGCGAGGTGCACAAGGCGATCCGCGAGGCATCAAGACGACCTGAAATGGCGTAGTCCCTGGCATCTTGAAGACGACCCAAGACGGCATCCGCCAAAAACGGCAATGTCTTCGCGCGGCGTCGTGGCACCGTCGACTGTCTTGCCGATGCCCGTCAATTCACGGCGCCGGTCAAGATTTGTTGACTTCCCGCGAAGCGGAAATGACTACCGCTCGTCTGTTTGTGGGACCATAAGACGGCCTGCGATCGGGCCGGCTGGCCCATACAAGGCAATCTTGCCTTTGATCCGGGATGCGCCACTTTGGCCAGGGCATACAAGCCACCTGCATGACGGAATTGGCCAGAGTATTGGACCAGCCTCAATTTGCCACCGAGCGCGACCCGAGGCTGAGGCTGATCATCCCGATCATCGTTGCCATCGCCTTTCTGATGGAGCAGCTCGATTCCACCATCATCACCACCGCGATCCCGGCCATCGCGCACAGCCTGGACACGACGCCGGTCAGGCTGAACCTTGCGATCACCACCTATATACTGACGCTCGCCGTGTTCATTCCCGTTAGCGGCTGGTTCGCCGACAGGTTCGGCGCGCGCAGGGTGTTCGCACTGGCGCTTTTCACCTTCACCCTCGGCTCGGCGCTGTGCGGCATGGCCGACAGTTTCGGCATGCTGCTGGCGATGCGCGCCCTGCAGGGGCTGGGCGGTGCCATGATGACGCCGGTCGGTCGGCTGATCCTGCTGCGCAGCTTTCCGCGCAGCGGCCTGATCACCGCCATGACCTACATGACCTTGCCGGCCATCATGGGGCCGGTCATCGGGCCGTTGCTCGGCGGCCTGCTGACCACCTACGCGTCGTGGCGCTGGATATTCTACGTCAACGTGCCGTTCGGCTGTGTCGGCATTCTGGCCGCGTTGCGCTTCGTCGACGACTTCCACGAGGAAGCGGTCCAGCGGTTCGACTTCGCCGGATTCCTGATGGTGGGATGCGGCGTGGCGCTGCTGCAATTCGGGCTGGAAAACATCGGCCGGCCGATCATTCCCGTGTCCGCGACGGTTCTGGTGCTGGCCGCTTCCGTCCTGCTGCTGCTCGCCTTCGGGCGCTATGCGCGCCGCGTCGTGGCGCCGGCCGTCGACCTGACGCTGTTCCGGTTTCGCTCGTTCTGGGTCGGCACGCTGGCGGGCGGCCTCTGCCGCGTGGGTCTCAACGGCGTTCCGTTCCTTTTGCCGCTGATGCTTCAGGTCGGCTTTGGCATGAGCCCGGTTACCTCAGGCTCGCTGACATTCGTCGGCAGTTTCGGCGCGCTGCTCATGCGGCCGCTGCTGTCGCCACTGCTGCGCCGCTTCGGCTTCAGTGTCGTGCTGATCGGCAGCGCCATAGTCGGCTCGGCCACCGTGGCGGGCTTTGCCCTGATGAGCCCCGATACGCCGCATTGGCGGATCGGTTTCTATGTCTTCCTGTTCGGCATCGTCCGGTCGGCGCAGTTCATGACCTCCAACACTTTGTCCTATGCCGATCTGCCGGCCGACAAGCTCAGCCGCGCCACCAGCCTCGGCGGCGTGCTGCAGCAGCTCAGCGTGTCGCTCGGCGTTTCGATCGCAGCCATGCTGCTGGGGCTGATTGCCGGCGAAAGCCACGTGCTCACACCGGAACGCTTTCACCAGGTATTCCTGCTGACCGCGATCATCCCGCTGATTTCCATTCCCGGCTTTCTATACCTGCGCGCCGAGGACGGCGTTCAGGTCAGCGGCCACGTCAGGGGATCTCGCAAGTAGGCCCTCTCGGGAAGGGCTTGGAGGCATTCCCGGTCGAACCCAGCCGATACCGCTCACGTCGCTTTGCCTGCCGCCGCATCCATTCCCATCTCTTCCTCGGAAATGTCGTCGAAGGAAGCGTAGTTCATGTTGTAGAGGCGGGCATAGAGGCCTTTCCTCTTCATCAGCTGCTCATGATTGCCGCTTTCGACGATCTCGCCATTCTGCAGGACGATGATGCGGTCGGCGCCGCGGATGGTGGCCAGGCGATGCGCGATGACCAGCCCGGTGCGCCCTTCGAGCAGTTTGATCAGCGCCTTCTGGATCAGCATCTCGGTGTAGGAATCGATGCTGGCGGTGGCCTCGTCGAGCACCAGGATTTTGGCATCGGCCACCAGCGCGCGCGCAAAACTGATCAGCTGGCGCTGGCCGAGCGAGAGATTGCCGCCGCGCTGCTCGAGTTCGGTGTCGTAGCCGTCGGGCAGGTCTTCGATGAAGTCGTGAGCGCCGACGGCAACTGCTGCGCGCACCACTTCTTCGCGGCTGGCGCCGGTCTTGTGATAGCGGATGTTCTCCAGCACCGTGCCGGAGAACAGGAACGGCTCCTGCAGCACCATGGCCACCTGGTCGCCCAGCGAATCCTGCGTCAGGTCGCGCACATCATGGCCTCCGACCAGGACTTCACCCGACCAAACGTCGTAGAATCGGTGCACCAATGCCATCGAGCTCGACTTGCCCGATCCCGTCGGGCCGACAAGCGCGACGGTCTCGCCCGGATTGACACGGAAGGTGATGTTCTTCAGCACCGGCTGGTTCGGCCGGTAGCCGAAGGTGACATTCTTGAACTCGACCGACCCGTCCATGTCGCGCGACAGCGCCACCGCGTTTTCCCTGTCGCTGACATCCACCGGCACGTCGAGCACTTCGGAGATGCGCTGGCCCGAAGCCATGGCGCGCTGCATGACGGAGTACTGCATGGTGAGCGAGCGGATCGGGTCGAAGAAGCGCTGGATATAGAACAGGAACGCCACCATGACGCCGACGTCGAGACTGTGCGACAGCACCATCGAACCGCCGACGACGATGACGGTCGCCATGGCGATGCCGGTCAGCGTATCGACGATCGGCACCATCACCTGCGCGTATTTCGCCGATCGCAGATGTGCGTTGAGATTGGCCAGCACCTTCTCGTCGTAAAGGTCGAAATTGACATGCTGTCGCTCCAGGCTCTGCACGGTGCGCACGCCGTGGATGCCTTCGGCCAGCGCGCCATTGGCGATCGAGTTGGTTTCGTGCGCCGCCATGAAGGCGACCTTGGCGCGCGGCAGCCAGAACAGGCGCACGATGAACAGCATCGGCATGGTCGACAGCGTCAGCAGGCCAAGCCGGAAGTCGAGCCACAGAAGCACTGTGACGATGCCGAAAAGAAGTACGATATCGCCGACGGACATGACCGACGTTTCGAGGAATTCCTGCATCGAATTGACGTCGCCCTGGAGGCGCGACATCAGCCGGCCGACCTCGGTCTTGTCCATGAAGCTCAGCGAGACCCGCTGCAAATGGCTGAACATGGCGCGGCGCAGGTCGGACAGCACATTCTCCGCCACCTTGCCGACGACGCTCTCCTGCACATGGCTGGCCGCGTAATTGATGAGGATGATCACCGTGAAAGCGATGATCGCGGTGATCATCACCGAGCCGTCGAGCCTGCCAGGGGCCATGCCGTGATCGATGGCGTAACGGATGACCAGCGGGATCGCCAGTTGCGTCAGCGTGAACACCAGCACGGTGGCGACCGAGATGAAGATCCGGCCCTGATACGGTCTGACGAAGCCCCAGATGCGCCTGACGATGCGCGGATCGTAGACCTTGCCGAAAACCTCTTCCTCGTCGCGGTGCGAGCCGACGACAGCCTTGGTCGGGCGACCGCTTTTATCGTCCTTTTCGTCGTCGTCCTGCGTCGACATCAGGCGGCTCCCTCGAGCCGGTCGTCGTCCGGCCGCAACTGCAGGTCGTGGAGCGCGCGATAGCGACCGCCCAGCGCCAGCAATTCCTCATGCGCGCCGCGTTCCACGATCCGTCCGCCCTCGACGAACAGGATTTGGTCGGCATGCATCAGCGAACTCAGCCGGTGCGAAATGATGAGCGTCACGCGATCCCTGGCGAAGCGCTTCATCGCCGCCCGGATCCGCTGCTCGGTGCCGGCGTCGACGGCGGCCGTGGAATCGTCGAAGACCAGCACCGATGGCCTAAGCATCAGGCTGCGCGCGATGGTCAGGCGCTGCCGCTGGCCGCCGGACAGCGAGGCGCCGCGTTCGCCGACGACCGTGGTATAGCCGGCCGGAAGCCCGATGATGTAATTGTGCAACTGGGCATATTCGGCGGCTTGCCCGATGCGGGTCTCGCGCGCCCAGGGGTTGCCATAGGCGATGTTGTTCTCGATCGAGGTGGTGAACAGGAACGCGTCCTGCTGCACGACGCCGACCGCCTTGCGCAGCGATTGCAGCGTGACCCCGCGTATATCCTGGCCGTCGATGGTGATCGCGCCCGAGGTGACGTCGTAGAAGCGCGGGATCAGATGCGCAATGGTCGACTTGCCGCTGCCTGGCGGGCCGACGATACCGACGGTCTCGCCAGGCCTGGCTTCGAAGGAAATGCCGGAAAGCGTCGGCCGCTCGCCCGCGCCCTCATAGCGGAAGCCGACATTGTCGAAGCGCAGCACCCCTTCGGTGATGACGAGCTCCCTGGCGTCGGGCGCGTCCTCGATGTCGAGTTCGGCATCGAGCAGTTCGAACAGCCGCGTGCCGCAGGTCGAGGCGCGCGCGAAGGAATTGACCATCAGGCCGAGCTGGCGCACCGGCATCTGCAATATGGTCATGAAGGTGAGGAACTGGGCTAGCGTGCCGACGCTGATCTGCCCCGCGATCACCTTCTGGCCGCCGAACCAGAGGACAAGTCCCATGGCGGCGAGGAAGGAGAAGTTCATGGCGCCGGTGTTGGAGACGCGGATGTCGACGCGCTCGTTGGCGAGGTCCAGCGCAGCCTGCTTGGCGCGGTCGAATTTGGCCAACTCATGCCGCTGTGCCGCGAAGGCGCGCACGACACGGATGCCGCCGAGATTCTCGTCCATCACCCGGCTCAGCACCGACAGCCGCTCCTGCAAGGTGAGCCAGGTGCTGCGCAGCCGGAGCTGCGTCACAGAAGAGCGCCAGGCGACGAACGGCACGAAGCTGAGGCTGAGCAACCCGAGCACGAGATCGATGCTGATCAAGAGATAGGCGCCGACACCGATCAGCACGCCAAGCAGGACCACGCGCAGGATGCCTGTCGAAAAGAACATGCGCACGCCGTCGAGATCGAGCAGCCCGAGCGTGATCAGGTCGCCGGTATGGACCTTGTCGTGGTAGGAAAAGCTCAGCCGCTGGATCTTCTCGTAGAAGGCGAGCCGCAGCTCATAGCCGGTCTGGTGGCCGACGGCCTCGCCATAATAGTTCTGCGCCATGGTGAAGAGACCGCGCAGAATGCTGACGACCAGCAGTGTCAGCGCCGTGTTCCACAGCGCCTGCTCGGCCGCGGTGCCGGCACCGGCGGCCATCACGCCTTGCGCCTGGTCGATGGCGCGTCCCAACAGGCGCGGAATGAAAAGCTGCAGCGTCGCGGCGATGAAGGTCGAGATGAGCGTGATGGCGACTTGCCAGGGGTGGCGCAGCGTCATGCGCACGATGCGCAGCAAGGTGCTGAGGCCCTTGCCCCAGGAGGCCTCCGCCACATGGGCAAATGATTTGCCGCGCTTGGCCGCGCTGGTTGCATCCGTTTGCAAGGAAAATACCCAGACCGTTGCGGACATTAGCCCGAACGAATGTAGCAGACTCAATCAGATAGCGCGATTTTACGCGCGTCCGACTTGCCCGTTCAAGGGGCCAATGGCGGCATCGCACTGTACCTGAAAGGCGATGCCCGCCATTTGCCGTCACCATCGCCACGAAATGTGGTCCGGCGCGGCGGCCTTATATCTCGGTGACGAATTTCGTCCTGAGATAGGCGTCGAGGCCTTCGATGCCGCTCTCCGAGCCATAGCCGGATTCGTTGACGCCGCCGAACGGCGTTTCCGGCGTCGACACCATCATATGGTTGACCCCGACCATGCCGGCTTCCAATGCCGCCTCGGTCTTCTGGGCAAGACTGAGATTGCGGGTGAAGACAAACGAAGCCAGACCGTAAGGCAGCGAATTCGCCCGCTCGATCATGTCGTCGAAGTTGGAGAAGGTGGTGGTCGGCGCGATCGGTCCGAACGGCTCCTCCGACATGATGCGCGCCGTGTCCGGAACGTCCCGCAGCAACGTCGGGGCGAAGAAGTAGCCCTTGTTGCCGATCCGCTTGCCGCCGGTGACGATGGTTGCTCCCTGTGCCGTCGCGTCGCCGACCAGGGCGTCCATGGCATCGAGCCGCCGCGGCGCGATCATCGGTCCCATCTGCACGCCGGTGTCGAGGCCGTTGCCGATCTTGAGCTTTTCGGCGCGCGAGGCAAATCCATCGATGAAGCGGTCATAGACGGCTTCATGCACGTAGAAGCGGGTTGGCGAGGTGCAGACCTGGCCGGCATTGCGGAATTTGAAGGCGACGACCGTGTCGAGCGTCTTGTCGAGATCGGCGTCGTCATAAACGATGACCGGGGCGTGACCGCCAAGCTCCATGGTGCAGCGCTTCAGCGTATCCGCGGCCTGCTTCTGCAGCAGCTTGCCAACCGCCGTCGAACCGGTCAGCGAGACCTTTTTGGGGATCGGCGAGGCGATCAGGTGGGACGAAACCTTCGCCGGTTCGCCGAAAACGATGTTGAGGACACCTGCCGGAAGACCCGCGTCCTGGAAGCAGCGGCCAATGGCCACGGCCGTTCCCGGCGTTTCCTCCGCCGGCTTCAGGATGATCGAGCAGCCGGCGCCAAGCGCGCCCGCGATCTTGCGGATGACATTGCTGGCCGGAAAGTTCCATGCGGCGAAGGCGACGACCGGCCCCACCGGTTCCTTGAGCACCATCTGCCGCACGCCGGGCAGCCGGGCAGGGACGATGCGGCCATAGGCGCGTTTGCCTTCCTCGGCATACCAGCGGGTCGCATCCGCCGCGAACTGCACCTCCCCGGTGGCCTCGGCCAGCGCCTTGCCGTTTTCCATGGTCAGCGTGCGGGCGATCGTGTCCTTGCGCTGCTCGATCAGATCAGCGGCCTTGTCCATGATCGCCCAGCGCTGCATGGCGGTCATCGTCTTCCATAGCCTGAAGCCTTTGAGCGAGGCCGCGAGAGCGCGGTCGAGATCGGCCTCCGTGGCATGCGGCACGGTTGCCAACGCCTCTTCGGTGGCGGGGTTGACCAATGTTTCGGACTTGCCGTCCGACCCCTGGCACCACACGCCGTCAATCAGCAACTCGATCGTCTCTGGATACATGTCCTGGCCCTTTCCGGTCCGGCGGTGCGCGGAAAGCCGCCGGCAGATTGCACGTCACAATAAAGTTTCCGCGACGGCTTGACCTGTACATTGTATACAGTATGGTGTCGACATGATTTTAGCGCGCATCCAGAAATTGTCGGTCGCGATTCCCGAGAACCTCGCTGAGATGCTTGAGGAGGAGATCATCTTCGGTCGCCTCAAATCCCTGGAGCGTTTGACCGAGGAGACGGTCGCCGCGCGCTACGGCGTCAGCCGGTCGCCGGTGCGCGAGGCGCTGAGGCTGCTTGAGCGCGACGGTCTGGTGATGCGTGAGGCCAGGCGCGGCATCTGGGTCTCGCCGATGACGCAACGGGATTTCGACGAGGTCTACACTTGCCGCATCGAGCTCGAGGGGTTGGTCGCCAAACAGGCCGCCGAATCCGCCGACATTGAAAAGAAGGCCGAGTTCAAGAACCTTCTGTCGGAGCTGAAGCAGGCTCAGGCCAGGAACGATGCGCGACAGTTCTTCATCGTCGACGTGCGCGGCTCTCTGCTGACCTACACGCTGGCAGGCAACAAGACCCTGACACGCTTGCTGGGCGGCCTGGAAAAGCAGGCCCTGCGCTATCGCTATCACGCCTACGAGCAGGATCCCAAGATCATCCAGCTGTCCCTGGACGACACGGCCCGCATCTATGACGCGATCACCGCGGGCGATGGCGAAAGCGCCAAGGCGATGACCGAAAACCTCATCCGGGAAATCTGGCAGAGCATGCGGGCCGGCATTCGCGACGCCTTCGGAGAGGGCTAGGTCGTGTCCAGCTTCTCGTCAGCGTTCAGCGTCATCGATTCCCACACCGCCGGCCACCCCACCCGAGTGATCCTGAGCGGCGTGCCGAAACTGTCCGGTTCGAGTGTGCGCGAGAAGCGGGACGATTTCCGCCAGCGCTTCGACCATCTCCGCCCGGCGCTTCTGCATGAGCCGCGGCCATGCGGCGATGGTCGGCCTGGTGCCGGTCGCCTCGGATTTGGCCGACTACGGCGCGTTCTTCATCTCGTCCTATGTCTATCTCGACATGTGCGGTCACGGCACCATCGGCCTTGCCCGGACGCTGGCCTTCACCGGGCAGATTTCTGCCGAGACAGGTGACAGCTTCACATTGGAAACGCCGGCGGGCGTCGTTTCGGTTCATCTGGTCTGGAACCAGGACGGCTCGCTGGACCGCGTGCGGATTGCCAATGTGCCGAGCTATGTCGGGCTGGAGCATCTCGGCGTTGCCGTCGAAGGTGTCGGCCAGGTCGATACCGCGATCGTCTATGCCGGCATGTGGTACGCGCTGGTAGACGCGGCCCCGCTCGGCTTCAGGCTGGTCCCGGACAATGCGTCGGCCTTGATGCTGGCTGGCTCCAGGATCAAGGACGCGATCAAGGCGGCAACCAGGGACATGCCGCTGCTGGCGGGCGCGGCCGCGCCGAGCGTGCTGTTCTACGATGCCGACAGCGAAACCTCGGCGACGCATTTTCTCGTCCTGGAATCCAACAAGTTCGACCGCTCGCCTTGCGGCACGGGCACGTCGGCGCGCCTGACCCATCTGCTTGGGAAGGGGCTGATCAGCCCCGGCCAGACTTATCACGCCAAAAATATCTTCGGCATTCCGTTCGAGGCGCGCCTGCAACGGCGCGTCGAGGAGCAAGGCCGCGAGGCGATGATCATCGAGATCGAGGGCGCCGCCTTCATCACCTCGACCCAGACCATTTACTTCGAGAAGAGCGACCCTCTCTCGCAGGGATTTCTAAGCCGGTAATCACCAATAAACTCAGAAAAGGGGAATGAGATGAAACTGACAGTACTGCGTACGTTCATGGCCGCTTTGACCATTGGCCTCGGCCTGCTCACGGCACCGATCACCGCTTCGGCCGACGACAATCCATCCGCCGTCATCGACCAGATCCGCGCCAGCGGCGTGCTCAAGGTTCCGGTGATGACCGGCGAGGAGCCGGGCTACATCAAGGATCCGGCCACCGGCCAGTGGAGCGGTTTCTACTACGAATTCCTGGGCGAGATCGCGACCCAGCTCGGCGTCAAGCTCGAACCGGTCGAGACGACCTGGGGCAATTTGGCCGCCGATTTCCAGTCCAACAAGATCGACATCGCCATCGGCGTCAATCCGAACCCGAAGCGCGGCCTCGTCGTCGATTATCTCTGGGAGCCGCTGTTCACCGACGCCTGGGCCGTGCTGACGCCTCCCGGCAAGCCGGTCAAGACCTGGGCCGAACTCAATTCGCCGGACAAGACCGTCGTCGTGCAGAAGGGCAGCACCATGCAGGTCGTCGCCGAAGCGTTGCTGCCGAAGGCCAAGGTCACGCCGGTGGAAGATCGCGGCCTGGCGCTGATGGAACTCCAGGCTGGCCGCGCCGATGGTGTCGTGCTGTCCATTTTCGATGCGCTGCAGATCACCAACCAGAAGATCGGCAATGTCTCGCTTCCCGAGCCGATCCTGCGCAACCCGGCAACGCTTGCCGTCGCACGCAAGCCCGGCAATGCCGGTTACATCAACTTCCTGACCAACTGGATCCTGCAGGAACGTTCGCTCGGCCTCGCCCAGGGCAAGCTTGCCCGTTCGTGGGAAGCCCGGGGCATCGACCTGTCGATCCTTCCGGCAGGTTTTTCCTTCTGATCGCAACGGCCTGACCGCCGCCTGGTGCGGCGGTCAGGCCGCCACTGGACGTGCATCGCACCAGTGAGGACAACATGCTGTTCGACTACACCGTCATAACCAACAATATCGGGCTGCTCTGGCAGGGCCTCCTGATGACGCTCTACTTCACCGTGATCACCATCGGTGCGGGCATGCTGATCGGCTTGTTCATCGGGCTTATCCAGCTGAGCACGTTCAAGCCACTGGTCGTCCTCGGCCAGATCTATGTCGAGTTTTTCCGCAACATTCCGCTGCTCGTCACGCTGTTGTGGGTCTACTACGCATTCCCGATCTTCGCCGGCATCAATGTTACGAAATTCTGGGCCGGCTTCATCGGGCTGAGCTGCTATGTCGGCTCCTTCTACGCCGAGATCCTGCGCGCCGGCGTTCAGTCGGTCGATCCCGGGCAGACCGATGCGGCG
This sequence comes from Mesorhizobium sp. ES1-6, assembly GCF_020164775.1. Taxonomy (NCBI): domain Bacteria; kingdom Pseudomonadati; phylum Pseudomonadota; class Alphaproteobacteria; order Hyphomicrobiales; family Phyllobacteriaceae; genus Mesorhizobium; species Mesorhizobium sp. ES1-6. The sequence continues at coordinate 410,868 of NZ_JAIUGU010000004.1, read as the reverse complement.
ACGGCGATCGGCATGTCCTACGGCCAGCGCATGCGGCGCATCATCCTGCCGCAGGCTTTCCGCAAGATGATCCCGCCGCTGGCTGGCCAGTCGATCATCCAGATGAAGAACACGACGCTGCTGTCGATGATCACGGTCCCGGACCTGCTCTATCAGGCGAGCTACATCTCGAGCTTCACCTATCGGCCGATGGAAGTTTACACCGCCGTCGGCGTCATCTTCCTGATCATCCTGGTGCCGCTGACGCTCCTGTCGCGGAAACTCGAAAAGAGCGGGGCCAGCGTAAAATGAGCATCACCCAATCGAATAACCCCGAAAAAAGCGGCAAACCGGTCCTGCGGCTGGAGAGCATCTGCCTGAAGTTCGGCGACAAGCGGGTGCTCAACGGCATCGACCTGTCGGTCGTCGAAGGCGAGGTGGTCGTGCTGATCGGCGCCAGCGGATCGGGCAAGACATCGCTCCTGCGCTGCATCAACCTGCTCAACGTGCCGAGCAGCGGCGGCATCGTTATCGATGACGAGACGCTGTTCATGAGGCAGGCCGATGGCAAGAGCGTCGCCCAGATACCGGCCCAGGAGGTCAACCGTATCCGCTCCAAGACCGGCATGGTTTTCCAGCAGTTCAACCTCTTCCCGCACATGACGGCGCTGGAGAACGTCATGGAAGGCCCGGTCATCGTCAAGAAGAAGCCGAAGGAGCAGGCACGCCAGAAGGCGATGCAACTGCTCGATCTGATGGGCCTGGCGCAGCACGTGGACAAATATCCGCGCCAGCTTTCCGGTGGCCAGCAGCAGCGTGTGGCCATTGCCAGGGCCATGGCCATGCAGCCCAAGGTGATGCTGTTCGACGAGCCGACCTCGGCGCTTGATCCAGAACTCGTCGGCGAGGTCATGAAGGCGATGGTGGAACTGGCCAAAAGCGGCATGACCATGGTGATCGTCACCCATGAGCTCGGCTTCGCCTTCGAGGTCGCCGACCGGGTGGTATTCCTCGATCAGGGACTGGTAGCGGAACAGGGCCCGCCCGCCAAGGTATTGCTGCATCCTGAACATCCGCGTCTGAAGACGTTCGTCGGCCGCTTCCATGAAGCGGCCGACCTGCTTCGCCCGTTCCTCGAGGCGCGTGAGGCCGAGAAGGCCTGATCGCTGCCGCAACCATCAAGCGACATCGCCGATGCGATGTTCGTTCCAGCCCATGCGATCGCCTCGGCCGCAGAAGGAAAGCATTCAATGACACTGAGTTTCGACCCGGCCGCAGTCGCCATCCCCAGGGGCCATCACATAGGCGGCCAATATGTCGAGCTGCCCGGCGCGGAGATCGAGGTTCTGCGCCCCTCCGATCTTCAGCATATGGGCATGATCACCGACGGCGGCGAAGCCGCGGTGCAGTTAGCCGTCGACGCCGCGAAGATGGCTCTGGCGCAAAGCCGCTGGGCGAGGATCGCGCCGCGCGACCGCGCCGCCGTGCTGATGCGTTTCGCCGCATTGATCGAAGAGAACGCCATTTATCTCGGACAATTGGAAGCGATGGGGTCGAGCCGCCTGATCTCGATGACGATTGTCCGCGACGCGGTCCGCACCGCCGGCGTCGTGCGCTACTACGCCGAATTCTGCGACAAGATCGAAGGCACCGTAACCTCGACCGAGGCGAATGCGCTGAGCATCGTCAAGCATGAACCCTATGGCATTGTCGGCGCGATCGTTCCCTGGAATTTTCCGATGATCACCGCAGCCTGGAAATTCGCCCCGGCGCTGGCCGCGGGCAATGCGGTGGTGATGAAGACGTCGGAACTGACCCCGCACAGCCTTCTGGCGCTGGCCGAGCTCGCCGCCAAGGCCGGCCTTCCCAAGGGCCTGTTCAACGTCATCAATGGCTACGGCCACACGACGGGCGCGGCAATCGTGCGCCATCCCGATATATTGAAGATCTCGTTCACCGGGTCGACGCAGACCGGCGCCGCCATCATGACGCTTGCCGCCCAGTCCGGCATCAAGCCGGTCACGCTCGAACTCGGCGGAAAGAGCCCGCAACTGGTGCTGGCCGATGCCGGCGACATCGACGCGGTCGCCGGCCGTGTCGCCGCTGCCTTCATGGACAATGCCGGCCAGGTCTGCACGGCGGGTTCGCGGCTGATCGTCGAGGACAAGATCGCCAACCAGCTTGTCGAACGCGTCATCGCCCGGACGAAGGCGATCAAGGCCGGCCCGACCTGGGACGAGGCGACCACCTTCGCGCCGATCATCAGCCGCAAGCAGCTCGATCGCATCGACACGATGGTTCGCGAAAGCGTCAGCCAGGGCGCCTCCGTCGTCACCGGCGGCACGGTTCTGGAAGGCCGCAACGAAGGCAGCTTCTACGCGCCGACGATCCTGGAAAACGTCTCCGACGACAATATCGGCTTCAAGGATGAGTTCTTCGGCCCGGTTCTGACGGTGCGCAGTTTTTCCGACCTGGAGGAGGGGCTCGCGCAGGCCGCGCATCCGGTCTACGGGCTTGCCGCCAGCGTCCACACCACGGACCTGAAGAAGGCGCTCAAGGCGGCGGATTCGATCGAGGCCGGCATGGTCTGGATCAACCAGCATGGGCGCGGTCCGGAATTCACCTATCCGGCCGGCGGTTACAAGGGCTCCGGCTTTGGTAAGGATATGGGCCGTGCCGGCATCGAGGCGTTCCTGCGCCAGAAGGCCATCTGGGCCAATTACGCCTGAGCGAGCTGAAGTCCATGCAATTCGATTACATCATTGTCGGCGGCGGCTCGGCTGGAGCCGTGCTTGCCAGCCGTCTTTCGGAAAACGGCACCAAAGAGGTGGCGCTCTTCGAAGCCGGACCCGACACCCCGCCGGACGATGTTCCAGACGTGATCGCCGACAGCTATCCCGGCCTTTCCTATTTCGACCCGAAATACCACTGGACGGAACTGCGCGTCTTCAACCGCTCGCCCAAGCAGAACGCGCAAGTGGTCAAGACGGCCAAGCTCGAACAGGCCAGGGTGATGGGCGGCGGCTCCAGCATCAACGGCCAGTTCGCCGTGCGCGGCCTGCCGCATGACTATGACGAATGGCAAGGGCTCGGCCTGCCCGGATGGGGGTGGGACGGCATGCTGCCCTACCTCAAGAAGCTCGAGCGCGATCTCGACTTCGACGGCGAGCTTCATAACAAGACCGGACGCATTCCGATCCGCCGCGTCTTTCCCCAGGACTGGGCGGGCTTCACCCGCTCCGTCCTTAAGGTAACGGAAAGCGAATATCCCTATAGGCCGGACTACAATGCCAGCTTCGAAGATGGCTCGTTCCCGCTGCCGCTGTCGAACGAGAACGACCGCCGCGTGTCGACGGCGATCGGCTATCTCGACAGCGCGGTGCGCGCCCGCAAGAACCTGCACATCTTCGCCAATGCCTTCGTCGAAGGGCTGGTGACCGAGGGAACGCGCATCACCGGCGCCAGGGTCACGATATCAGGCCAGACCAGGACCTACAGTGCCGGTGAGACGATCGTTTCAGCTGGCGCCCTGCATTCGCCGGCCATCCTGCTGCGCGCGGGCATTGGGCCGGCGGCGCAGCTGAAGCGGCTGGGCATCGACGTGATCGCCGATCGTCCCGGTGTCGGCGAGAACCTCACCGACCATCCGCATCTGGCCGTCGGCGCGCATTTCAGGAAATCCGCGCGCCTTAAACCCGGTCAGCGGCGCCATATCTTCCTAGGCGTCAGATACTCTTCCAACCACGCCGACTGTCATCCGGGCGACATGCTCCTTATGCCGGTCAACCGCGCCGGCTGGCATCCTCTCGGCAAAGCGATGGGGGCACTCAATGTCTGCGTCAACAAATCCTATTCGCGCGGCACCGTGACGTTGAAGTCGTCGGTTCAGACCGACGAGCCGATCGTCGATCTGAACTTGGCTTCCGACGGCCGCGATCTGATGCGTCTGGTCGACGGCTTCAAGCGCATCTGCAGGATCATGCAATCGCCCGACGTCCAGCAGCACGTCAACACCTGGTTCCTGGCGGGCTACAGTGACGAGGCGCGTGCGCTCAGCGTCCGCAAGCCGTCGAACTGGATCAAGACCGCGACCGCGGCCTACCTCTTCGACTATGCGCCGTTTTTCCGCGAAACCTTGCTCAAGCGCAAGTTCGGCACCACCGACCGCATCCAGGCGATGCTCGGCAATGAAGAGCTGATCACCGATTGGGTCAAGCAATCCGTCTGGTCGGGCTGGCATGTCTCGGGCACCTGCAAGATGGGCGCCGACGGCGATCCGCTGGCGGTGCTTGACGCCGAATGCCGCGTGCGAGGCGTGCAGGGCCTGCGCGTCGTCGATGCCTCGATCATGCCGACGATCGTCGCCGCCAACACCAACATCACCACCATCGCCATCGCTGAAAAGGCGGCGGACCTGATCCTGAATTCCCGACAGTAGCAAAGGACCTGAATTCCATGCGCAAGAACAAGGTGAAAGACATCTGGGCCGCTGGCGGCGAAGTGGTGACCGGCTGGCTTGGCATCCCCTCGTCGATCTCGGCCGAACTGATGGCCCAGCAGGGCTGGGACGCGCTGACCATCGATCTCCAGCACGGCGCCACCGACTATGTCGACATGGTGCCGATGCTGCAGGCGATCTCGATCACCGACACGACGCCGATGGTGCGCGTGCCGTGGAACGATCCGGCGATCATTGGCAAGGTGCTCGATGCCGGCGCCTATGGCGTGATCTGCCCGATGGTCAACACGGCGCAAGAAGCGGACGCGTTCGTCAAGGCCTGCCGGTATTTCCCCAAGGGCGGCCGCAGCGTCGGCCCGCTGCGCGCCTCGCTCTACGCCGGCGCGGATTATTTCCAGCACGCCAACGACACCGTCATCACCATGGCGATGATCGAGAGCGAGCAGGCGGTGAAGAACCTCGAAGACATACTGAAGACGCCCAACCTCGACGCCATTTTCGTCGGCCCCTCGGATCTCGCGGTAACGATGGGCGAGGCGCCCGGCTTCGATCCGCGCTATCCCGCGGTCTACGAGGCGATCGAATACATCGCCGCCAAATGCAAGGAGGCCGGCGTCATTCCGGGCATCCATTGCGGCTCGGTCGCCTATGGCGTCGACATGCGTAAGCTGGGCTACCGCTTCATGGCCTATCTCTCCGACTTCCGCATGTTGCAGCAGATGGTCTCGCGCTCGCTGCCGGCCTTCCGCGCCGGCACGCCGAGCGCGATCGCGCCCTGATCGGGACTGCGGATCGATCGCCATGACATCGACAGGCACGCCGCGCGGCAAGGTCACGGTCATCGGCGCCGGCATCATCGGCGTCTGCACCGCGAACTATCTGATCGAGCAGGGTTTTGCCGTCGAGGTGGTCGATCCGGCCTTGCCGGGCTCGGAGGAGCAATGCTCCTTCGGCAATGCCGGCGGCATCTGCCCGGGATCCTGCATCCCGAATTCGATGCCGGGCGTGCTTCACAATGGGCCGAAATGGCTGATGGACCCGGAAGGACCGTTGATCGTGCGGCTGGCCTACCTGCCGCACGCGCTGCCCTGGCTGCTGCGCTTCCTGGCCGCGAGCCGTAAACCGCGCGTCGAGCAAATCTCGGCAGCGATGCGTGCGCTGCACCGCTACACATTCGAGTGCTACGAGCCGCTGATCAAGGCCGCCGGCTGCGAAGACCTGTTGCAGAAACGCGGCCAGCTCTTCGTCCATGAAACGGCCGATGGACCGGCAAAAGGTGCATACGGCCTCGGCCTGCGGCGCGAGCATGGCGTCAAGGTCGATATCCTCGACGCCGACGAAATCCGGCAGCTCGAACCGGCCCTGGCGCCGATCTTCAAGAGCGCCGTCTATCTGCCCGAGCAGGGACAGTGCCCCAACCCCGGTCGGCTTGTCGCGAAACTCGCCGAGCATGCGGCGCGTCAAGGTGCGCGTTTCGTCAGGGCAAAGGTGATCGGCTTCGACATGGCCGCCAATGGCCCCTCGGCGCTGCGGCTCGAAGATGGAAGGCGCATGCCCGTCGAAACCGTGGTGCTGTGCGCCGGCGCCTGGTCTGGGGAGCTTGCCCGCAAGCTGGGCGACCGCATTCCGCTGGAGAGCGAGCGCGGCTACCACATCATGGCCAGGGGCGCCGATACGGGCCTGCGCATCCAGACCATCTCGGCCGACCGCAAATTCGTCGCCTCGCCGATGGAGGACGGCTTGCGGATCGCCGGCAACGTCGAGTTCGCCGGCCTGAAGGCGCCGGCGAACATGAACCGCGCGGATGTGCTCCTCAAGCAGGCGCGGCCGATGTTCAGGAGGCTGGAGGTCGGCGAGGTCACCCGTTGGATGGGTCATCGCCCCGGCACGCCCGACAGCATACCGGTCATCGACCGCGCGACGCGGGCCAGGAACGTCATCTACGCCTTCGGCCATGGCCATCAGGGCCTGATCGGCGGCGCGGTCACCGGCAAGATCGTGTCGCAACTCGCCGCTGGTCTGCCGCCGGTGATCGATCTCACGCCGTTCCGGGCGGATAGGTTCTGAGTGCTCAGAGCCTGCTTCACCAGCAGGCCTTTCCGTCCTGCATGAAGGGAACGACGTGACCGCGACCACAGACACACACGCCGTCGAGTCGATCGATCCGCAACGCGCTTACACCGTTTTGATCTGCGATCTGATCGGCCTGCGTTTCGACGCCGACGGAAAGCCCGACCCTTCGGAGGTGCGTGCCCATATCGAAGCCAAGGGCGGCCGCTTTCATGCGACCGGACTTGCCGACAAGGATGCTCTCGAACGCGGGCGCGTTCATTTCTTCTACCAGCCGGATCTCAGCACCCGCGAGGAGCTGATCGTAGCCGCCGGCGACGGCCGCTATGATGCCGTCATTGCCGCCGCGACCTTCCTCCCCGCCGAAACCGTCTTCCCGCTGGCCGGCGTGCGGATCGGCGCCGGCACCGGCAATATGGGCTCGCGCTCGTGGGGTGGCGGCAGTGGCGAGGGCGGCACCGCCGTGCTGATGAACACGCCCGGCATCAACAGCCGCGCCACCGCGCAGATGGTGATGAAGGCGATCCTGAAAGTGCTGCCGGATCTGCCGGTCGACACGCTGCACAGCCGTGTCGCGCGAGGCGCCTTCGACACCGGCAGGGAACTGCGCGATTTCCCCACCGAAAAGCTCGAAGGCAAGACGATCGCCGTCATCGGTTACGGCAATATCGGCCGCGAGGTGGCCAAGCTCGCCCGCGCCTTCGGCATGCGGGTGGTGATCCATGCGCGGCCTCGGCATCGCGACTGGATAGAAGTCGAGGGCTTTGCCTTTGCGCCGAACCTTGTCGAAGCAGCTGACGGCGCCGATGTGCTCAGCGTCCATGTCGGCCTGGGCAAGCAGGATGCGCAGACCGGGCGCTACGCCAATGCCGGGCTCATCGGCGCGGACGTCCTGTCACGCATGAACAAGGGCGCCGTGCTGGTCAACTACGATCGCGGCGAGCTTGTCGACATCGAGGCTCTTGATGAAGCTCTGAATACAGGCCGGCTACGCCACGCCGCCATCGATGCCGATCTGTTCAGGGATGCCTCGACCGGCAGCCTGTCCGGCCCGATGCTGCCCTATCTCGGCCTCGTCGAGAAGCATGGCGCCAGGCTTGAGCTGCTCCCGCATGCCGCCGCCGACACCGATCATCCCTCGCGCGTCGCCGGCGCCAAACAGGCCGTCGATCAGATCTTCGATGTCGTCCGCCGAAACGCGGTGACGAATGCGAAAGGCACCGTGCCGCCGGGCTATCTTTCCCTTGGCGCGACCACGCCCCCCGGCATCGGGCCGGTGACGGCGGACCATTTTTTGAAACTGGCCGCCAGCGACTGCGCTGAATTGGCCGATGTCTGCGATCGGCAAAGCCGGTTGTGGAAAGCGCTCTCGGACACCCCGCCTGCCGAACGGGGCAAGATTGCCGCCGGACAGGGCGACGAGCTTGTCCGGTTGATCGACCGTTTCTGCCTTCTGGCCGAGAACCTCAATCTCAGGGGGCCGTTTCAGCAATAGGCCGTCGCTGGAGTTTCTCAGTCCCGGGGACCGGCCACCATGCGGGCGACCCGCGTCATGTCGGTGCTCATCTCGCGGTCATCGTCGAGCGGACTGACGAGCGCGCGCACGGCGGCGAAGGTGCGTTGCGGTCCTTCGCCCATGCTGTCGACGACCCCGCGCAGCTCCACGCCCGTCGCCGCGAAGATCAGCTCCATCGCAACGAGGTAGCGCAGCCGCTCGACGATCTCGGTCGTCTTTGCCACCACGCGCGGCGCCATCGACGACTGGTCCTCGATGCCGTCCGAGACAGCCAGCGGGCTGAGCGACATCGGATTGGCCAGATGCCGGATCTCGGCTTCTAGCGCTGCGAGCGGTTTCTGCAGTTCCGCGTAGCCCTGGCGGCTGCCGCCTTTGGCGGACAGGAAGCGCGGCAGCTCGGCGATTGTCGGCGACATCAGCTTCATGCAGCGGTTGGCTGTACCGACCGCGCAATGCGCGAGCGCCTGGCCGAGATGCTCCCAGGCCAGCGTCATCGCCGTGAGGTCGAAATTGCCGTTCGAGACGACGCGTTCGTCTCCAGGCAGGATTACGGGGTTGTCGCCCGAATGGATGAGTTCGATTTCGGTCGCCAGCTTCGCCTGTTCGAATGCATGCAGCAGGCCGCCCCAGACCTGCGGCACACAGCGATAGCTGAGCGGATCCTGAAGCCGCCGCGCCGCCTTGTCCTTCCACAGACCGCTTCCGGCGAGTTCTGCACGCAGCCGCGCACCGATCTCGCTCTGACCGAAGGCCGGCCGGGCGGCGAGGGCATCCTCATCGATCGCGGTGAGGGAAGAACGAAACGCCTCGTAGTTGAGCGCCACCGCGGCCAGCGCCCAGTCGATGAGGTTGGCAACGTCTTCGAGACACAGGCATGCCGTGCCGGTCGACAGGCTGTTGGCGACGATGATGGCGTGGCCGTCCTTCTCGCGCAGATCGAGCGGTTCGAGCCCGGCCAGCGCGAGCGCCTCGGCGGAAGGCATGATCCTGCCCTGGAATTCTATCTCGCCGTCGCCGCGCAGCGCCCGCGCCATGTGGCCGAGATGGGCGAGGTCCGCCGCCCCTATCGAGCCCCAGGTCGGGATCACCGGATGGACGCCGGCGTTGAGCGCCGCCACGAGGCCCAAGACCACGCGTTCGGACGTGCCGGTGCCGCCGGCGGCCATGCCTGAAATGCGCGCGGTCATCAGCGCCCGCACCGCCTCGGTCGGAAGGGCGGGGCCGATCCCCATGCTGTGGCTGAGCGGAACGCTATGCTGGAAGGCGATCAGATCGGCCTGCGCGAGCGGCGTGTCGACACAGGCGCCGAGGCCCGTCGTGACGCCGTACATCGGCTTGCCGAGCCCGGTGAGGTGCTCGATGAGCGCGCGGCTCGCCCGGATGCGGCGCATCGCCTCTTCGCCCAGCACCAGCCGCGCGTTGCGCCGTGCGATCTCGGCAACGTCGGCCGCGCTGAGCGGCTTGGCGTCGAGCAGTATCATTCGAACTGTCATGTCCCGCCTGTATCCCGTGACCGGATGCCCGGGCCGATGGCGCGGCGGGCGTCACTGTTTGTGGCGGCTTGCTGGCTGGACAGCAAGCCATTCCGATTATGACAGTGGCAGGCGAGGGGAGATTCTGGACTCAGACGGATCGCTCCGCGACGGCGTCGGGAACCACCACCAGCTTGCCGACGAAATCCTTGGCGATGAAATCGGCCTGCGCCTGGTGGAAATCGGAGAGCTTGTAGACGCCGCCGACCAGCGGTCGGATCTTGCCTTCCTCGATATACCCAACGATGCGGCGGAAATCGGCGCGCGTGCCCTGGCTCGAACCATGCAGTTGCAGCTGCTTGAGATACATGGTCCTGAGATCGAGCTGGACGACCGGGCCTGCAATCGCGCCGGCCGTGGTGTAGCGGCCCTCTGGTCGCAGGATGCGCAGCAGGTCGTTGAAGATCGCGCCGCCGACGAGATCGGCGACAACATCGATCGGTTGCCCGCCTGTCGCCTCCGCCACGGCTTGCGGCAGGTCGGCGACGCCACGGGTGATGACGGCCTCGGCGCCGATGTCGAGTACGGCCTGTTCCTTGCCCTTGCCGGCGACCGCATAGGGGATGGCGCCACGCGCCCGCGCCAGCTGCACGATGCCGGAACCGACGCCGCCCGAGGCGCCGGTGACCAGCACGCGCTCGCCGGCCTTGAGCGCGGCGCGTTCCAGCATCTGCTCGCCGGTAAGGTAGGCGCAGCAGAAAGTGGCGAGTTCGACGTCGCTCATATCGGTGTCGACGACATGCGCGTTGTCTGCTGGCACCACCTGATACTCGGCATAACCGCCATCGCGGCCGTGGCCCATATAGTCGATGTCGGCCAGCGAATCGTCGTCGCGGTTGTAGATGGAGAAATCGACCATCACCCGTTCGCCGATACGGTCGGGCGATACGCCTTCGCCGACGGCGGCAATGGTGCCGACAGTATCGGTGCCCTGGATGCGCGGGAAAACAAGCGTATTGCCCTGCCTTCGCCAGGTCGACACCGCGCCGGCATCTTCCTCGGTGCCATAGGCGCCCTGGCGCACCCAGACATCGGTGTTGTTCATCCCGCAAGCGCTGACCCTTATGAGCACTTCACCTGAAGCGGGGACAGGCACTTTGACATCGGTGCGGTAGACGAGTTTTTCAGGTCCGCCATGCCCTGTGAGCAGCACGGCGGCCATGGTGGCGGGGAGCGTCTTGGTCATGGCATTCATGGGTCGGTCTCAGAGATTGGCAAATACGCTGTTCACGGCATCGGCGGCCTTGGCCACCACGATGTCGGCTTCCTCGCGGGTCAGGCAGAGCGGCGGCGCGAAGCCGAGAATGTCGCCCTGCGGCATGGCGCGGCCGATGACGCCGCTGGCGGCAAGGGCCGTGGCGACCTGCGGTCCGATCTTGAGCGAAGGATCGAAGAAGACACGGTCGTCGCGGTCTTTCACGAATTCCACCGCTGCCAGCATGCCGTCGCCGCGCACCTCGCCGACGTTCCTGTGACCGCCGACGGCCTTGGCCAGTTCGGCACGGAAATAAGCGCCGGTCTCGCCGGCATTTCGCACAAGGTCCATCTCATCGATCAGTTCGAGATTGGCCACGCCTGCTGCGACGCAGATCGGATGCGCCGAATAGGTCCAGCCATGGCCAAGCGAGCCGAGCTTGTCTGAACCCTGCACCAGCACCTGCCACATCTTGTCGGCGACGATGACGCCCGACAGCGGCGCATAGGCCGAAGTCAGGCCCTTGGCGATGGTGATCAGGTCAGGCTTGATGCCGTAATGGTCTGAGCCGAACATGGTGCCGAGCCGGCCGAAGCCCGTCACCACTTCGTCGGCGACCAGCAGCACGTCGTACTTCTTCAGCACCGCCTGGATCTCCTCCCAGTAGCCGGCGGGCGGTGGCACGATGCCGCCAGTGCCGAGGATCGGCTCGCCGATGAAGGCGGCGACGGTTTCAGGCCCTTCGGCGAGGATCATCTCCTCCAGCTTGTCGGCGCAATGCTGCGAGAACTGCTCCTCGCTCATCGAACGGTCGGCGCGGCGGAAATAATAGGGCGCTTCTGTGTGCAGGATCGGCGCGCGCGGCAGGTCGAAGGCGTTGTGGAACAGGTCGAGCCCGGTCAGCGATCCCGTCATCACGCCCGAGCCGTGATAGCCGCGCCAGCGCGAGATGATCTTCTTTTTCTCCGGCCGGCCGAGCACGTTGTTGTAGTACCAGATCAGCTTGACGTTGGTTTCGTTGGCATCCGAACCGGAGAGGCCGAAATAGACCCTAGACATGCCCTTCGGCGCGCGGTCGATGATCATCTTGGCAAGCGTGATCGAGGCCTCGGTGCCATGCCCGACATAGGCGTGGTAATAGGCGAGATTCCTGGCTTGCGCGGCGATGGCGTCAGCGATCTTCTGGCGGCCATAGCCGACATTGACGCAATAGAGGCCGGCGAAGGCATCGATGCTCTTCTTGCCATTGTTGTCCCAGACGGTCACGCCTTCGCCACCAGCCATGATGCGCGTCGGCGATTCACCCCGCGCATGCGTGCCCATATGGGTGGAGGGATGGAAGAAGTGATCGCGATCCCAGGCGGAAAGTTCGTTGGACTGGTCGAGCATCTTTTTGACTCCTGAGGAAAATGCGGCCCGCGCAGCTTACGCTACATCGAGGCAGAGGTATTTGAGGTCGGTGAAAGCTTCGAGCCCGTGGCGTGAGCCTTCGCGGCCGATGCCGGACTGCTTGACGCCGCCGAACGGGATCGGCGCGCCGGTGATCTTGACGCGGTTGATGGCGACCATGCCGTAGCCGAGCGCGCGGCCCATGCGCTGCTGGCGCGCGCCGTTCTCGGTCACGACATAGGCGACCAGCCCATACTCGGTTGCATTGGCGCGGGCGATGATTTCGTCCTCGCTGTCGAAGGGCGTGACGGCGGCAACCGGACCAAAAGTCTCCTCGCGCATGATCAGCGCCTCGTCAGGGACGTCTACCATCAGTGTCGGCTGGTAGAACAGCGGCCCGGCCTGATGGCGTTTGCCGCCGGCAAGGCAGCGCGCGCCAAGGGCTACGGCGTCGGCAACCTGCTCCTCGACCTTCTTGACGGCGCGCTCATGCATCAGCGGACCAATGTCGATGTCATCGGCCAAGCCATTGCCGGCCCGCAGCGTCTCGATGCGTCTGGAAAATGCGGCGCAGAAGCGGTCGTAGAGCGGACGCTGGACATAGATGCGGTTGGCGGCGAGGCAATCCTGGCCCGATGTGGCGAATTTGGCGTCGACGGCAATGGTCACCGCCTTGTCGATATCGGCATCGGCAAAGACGATCAGCGGCGCGTGGCCGCCGAGCTCCATCACCAGCCGCTTCATCGTCGGCGCGCTCTGGGCAGCGATCAGCCGGCCGATCTCGGTCGAACCGGTGAAACTCATGGCGCGCACGCGCGGATCTTCGCACATGCGGCCGACGATCGTCGCGGCCTTGCCGGTAATGATGTTGAAGACGCCGGCGGGCAGGCCGGCGCGCTCGCCGAGTTCGGCCAGCGCCAGCGCCGACAGCGGTGTTTCAGAGGAGGGATGCGCCACGATGGTGCAGCCGGCGGCCAGTGCTGCGGCCGCCTTGCGGGTCAGCATGGCCGACGGAAAATTCCACGGCGTAACGACGCCGACAACCCCGAGCGGCTCGCGCCGCACCATCATTTCCGCGTTCGGCAGATGGCTGGTGACACTCTCGGCGTTGAGACGCTTTGCCTCTTCGGCATACCATTCGACGAAGGAGGCGGCATAATCGATCTCGCCCAGCGACTCCTTCAACGGCTTGCCCTGCTCGAGCGTCATCAGCAGAGCCAGATCATCCCTGGCGGCGACCATCAGCTCGAACCATTTTCGCAGGATTTTCGAACGTTCCTGCGGCAGGAGCGCTCGCCAGGCCGGGAAGGCGCGAGCGGCGGCATCGATCGCTCTCGTCGTCTGCCCTGAGTCGAGCGCGGCGACGAAGGCGACCGTTGCGCCGGTAGCCGGATCGGTGACCTCGTAACTCTCTGCCGTCTCGCTCGCCGTCCAATGGCCATCGACATAGGCAAGTTCGCGCAGCAGCCGGCGGTCGGCGAGCCGGTCGAGCGCTTCATGGCGATGCGAGCGGGCGAAATGCGCGGACATGGTCGAAGCCTCCCGGTTAGGTTTGATCCGGGAAGACTACCCATCACCGGCAGACAGAGAGGCTGTTTGGACGCCCGACCGTAGAGAGAATCTCTCTATTGCGACGAGAGGGCAGTCGATCTCTCCGGTCTACGTCAACGGCGGCAACAGGTCCGCTATGGGCAGGGCGATATCATCCTTCACCGTCTTGATGACGATGTAGGTGAAGTAGCGGTCGATGCCGATCTCACGCTCGAGCAGGGAATCCACCAGGCGCTGGTAGGCGTCGATGTCGCGCGCCATCACCTTCAGCACATAGTCGACGCCGCCGCCCACCGACCAGCAGGCGACGATCTCCGGGATGTCGCGGATCACGCGCTCGAAGCGGTCGAAATCGGCCTGGCGGTGGCTGGCCAGCGTCACCTCCATCAGCACCGTGGCGACAGGCGCTACGACGCGCATGGCGATGCGGGCGTGATAGCCCGAGACGATCCCGGCTTGTTCCAGCTTGCGCAGCCGCATCCAGCACGGTGTCGGCGAAAGCCCGACCTGCTCGGCCAGCGCCAGCTTCGTGATGCGCCCGTCACGCTGGATGGCGTCGAGGATTTTGAGGTCGATCGCGTCGAGTTTCGCAGCAGTCATCAGCGCCCACTTTTTCGTCCATCGTACCATGAGGGCGCATTATTTCGATTGTCAATTGCACTGATTTCGATCTCTAATAAGTCATGACATTGTGGCAACCCGATCCCGCGCTGATCCGTCGGCCAGCCTATCAATCATTGGCCGACCAGTTCGCGCGCGCCATCCATGACGGGCGCCTGGCCAATGGCGCGCGGCTGCCGACGCATCGCCGGCTAGCGGACGATCTCAAGCTCTCGGTGCAGACGGTCAGCCGCGCCTATGAGGAACTGATCCGGCGCGGCCTGATTTCGGGCGAGATCGGCCGCGGCAGCTTCGTCCAGACACAGCGCCGCGAACCCGAGCCGCCCTATCTGCCCGAACGCCTTGGCGAGGTCATCGATCTTTCCATCCTGAAGCCGGTCTGCGAGCCGATGCATCTGGAGCGGATGAAGCAGGCGCTCGGATGGCTGGCCGAAAACCTGCCGTCGAGTTCGGCGCTGTCGTTCCGGCCAAACATGGTGTTTCCGCGCCACCGCGCCGTGGCGGTCGAATGGCTGAAACTTTGTGGGCTGGATGCCTCCGCGCAGAACATCAGCCTGACCAACGGCGCTACCGCCGGCATGACGGTAGCACTGATGAGCGTCGCGCCGCCCGGCTCGACCGTTGCCACCGAGGCCATTGGTCACCACACGCTGGTGCCGCTCGCCCGCTATCTCGGCTTCAACCTGCAGGGCCTGCCGATCGACGGCAACGGCCTCATTCCGGAAGCGCTGGACGAGGCCTGCAAGCTGTCCGACATTCGCGCTGTCTTCGTGCAGCCGTCGGTGATCAATCCCACCGCAACGCTGATGGATGCACGGCGGCGCGAAGAGATCGCGGCGGTGGCGCGCAAGCATGACATCGCCATTATCGAAAACGATGTGCTGGGCCCGCTGGTCGAGGACCGGCCGCCTCCGGTCGCGGCCTTCGCTCCGGAGCGGACGCTCTACGTCACCTCCTTCACCAAAATCACCGTGCCCGGTCTACGCATCGGCTATCTCGCCTCGCCCGACCGTTACGTCGCCGCCGTCGCCAACCGGCACCTGGTCTCGAACTGGATGGCGACACCGATGGTGGCAGAGATCGCCACCAAATGGGTGACCGACGGCACCGCGATGGAACTGGTGCGCTGGCAGCGCACGGCGCTGCGGCGGCGGCAGGACATTGCCGCCGAGGTGCTTGCCGGCGTCGACTACCGTGCCCGCCGCGATGGATTGCATATCTGGCTGCAACTGCCGGCCGACCGTTCCGAGGAGAGCTTTGTCGCCCAGGCCAGGTTGCAAGGCGTGGCCATCGCACCAGGCACCTCGTTCCGCATTTCGGATGCGCCCTGGCACCCGGCGGTGCGCATCTCGCTGGGATCGACCACCGAGGGGGAACTGCGCGCCGGTCTCGGCGTTGTCACCAAGCTGTTGCTTGGCGATCCGGAGCATCTGCTGCTGGCGATTTAGGCTCGCAATGCTCCGAAATTGTGCGGAATCACAAATATTGTCATGATATTATTTTATCAATTGACATGATTTGGCGCGTTCCCCATCGTTAAGGGCACAGGCTTCTCCTGCACGGGGAAATTCATTTGTCCGCAACCACGCCCATCATCAAGATCGACGGCATCTCGAAGAGCTTTGGCAGCTTCAATGTGCTGGACGGCCTGTCGATGCAGGTCATGCCGCGCGAAAAGTTGGCGCTGATCGGCCCTTCCGGTTCCGGCAAGACGACCATCCTGCGCATCCTGATGACGCTGGAGCGTATCGACGGAGGCCATATCGAGATCGAGGGCGAGCAGCTCTACCACATGGAACGCAACGGCCAGCTGCTGCCGGCCGACGAGCGGCATCTCGCGCGGATGCGCCAGAAGATCGGCATGGTCTTCCAACTGTTCAACCTGTTTCCGCACAAGAGCGTCATCGACAATGTGACGCTGGCGCCGATGCTGACCAAGGGCACGCCGCGCGCCGCCGCGCAGAAGCGGGCGATGGAACTGCTCGACATGGTCGGCATGGCCGACAAGGCCAAGGCTATGCCGGCGCAACTGTCCGGCGGCCAGAAGCAGCGCGTGGCGATCGCCCGTGCGCTCGCTTTGCAGCCCAAGATCATGCTGTTCGACGAGGTGACATCGGCGCTCGATCCGGAACTGGTCGAGGAGGTGCTCAACGTCTTGTGGCGGCTCTGCGCCGAGACAGACATGACCATGCTGCTGGTCACGCACGAGATGGGGTTCGCCCACGACTTCGCCGACCGGGTGCTGTTCTTCGATCGCGGCCGAATAGTCGAGGAAGGCAAGCCCGACGAGATTTTCCGCAATCCCAAGCAGGAACGCACACAAGGCTTCCTGAAGAAGATCATCGCGGCCGGACACCGTGTCTGACCGCATGCCAAGGCGGCGAATGCCGACCTGAAATCACGCAAACCAAGACAAGAACAAGGAGTTGGGAACAATGAAGAAACTTGGCATTCTGGCCGGCGTCGCCGGTCTTGCACTGACGGCGGTTCTGGCCGCCTCGATCCCGGGTTCGGCTGATGACAGCAAGCTCGAGCAGCTCAAGTCGCAGGGCTTTGCCCGCCTCGCCATCGCCAACGAGCCGCCCTATACGGCGGTCGCCGCCGACGGCAAGGTTTCGGGTGCGGCGCCTGACGTGGCGCGCGAGATCTTCAAGCGCCTAGGCGTCGCCGATGTCGCCGCCTCGATCTCGGAATATGGCGCCATGATCCCCGGCCTGCAGGCCGGCCGCTTCGACGTCGTCACCGCCGGCCTGTTCATGAAGCCGGAGCGCTGCGCGGCGGTTGCCTATTCCGAGCCGGTTCTGTGCGACGCCGAAGCGATGCTGGTGAAGAAAGGCAATCCGAAAGGCTTCAAGAGCTACGAGGATGTCGCCAAGGACACGTCCGCCACGATCGGCGCGCCCGGCGGCGGCACCGAGGAGAAGCTGGCGCTCAACGCCGGCGTGCCGCGTGAACGTGTCATCGTCGTGCCGGATGGCCAGAGCGGCCTCAAGATGGTGCAGGACGGCCGCATCGACGCCTACTCGTTGCCCGTGCTCTCGATCAACGACCTGATGAAGAAAGCCGCCGATCCGAACCTCGAAGTCATCGCGCCGGTGCAGGGCGCTCCGGTCTATTGCGACGGCGCTGCCTTCAAGAAGGGCGACGAGGCCCTGCGCGACGCCTTCGACGTCGAACTGGCCAAGATGAAGAAGTCGGGTGAGTTCGCCAAGATCATCGAGCCCTACGGCTTCTCGGCCGCCGCCGCGATGTCGACCACGCGCGACAAACTCTGCGCCGCGAAGTGAC
Organism: Mesorhizobium sp. ES1-6; assembly: GCF_020164775.1. Taxonomy (NCBI): domain Bacteria; kingdom Pseudomonadati; phylum Pseudomonadota; class Alphaproteobacteria; order Hyphomicrobiales; family Phyllobacteriaceae; genus Mesorhizobium; species Mesorhizobium sp. ES1-6. The sequence goes on along the minus strand of NZ_JAIUGU010000004.1, from coordinate 393,268 downwards.
TTTTACCTTCTCCCCGTTTCACGGGGAGAAGGTGTCACGAAGTGACGGATGAGGGGCGGCGCCAAGTTTGGAGAAGCTAGCGCTGCCCCTCATCTGCCTGCCGGCATCTTCTCCCCGTGAACGGGGAGAAGGAAGCCAATCGCCAACGTTGGAACCCGGATGACCCAGTGGTCCGGCTATTTCGGCCTGATAATGCAGGGAGCGCTTGTCACCATCGAGCTGACGCTGATGGGGTCGGTGCTTGCCCTGGTCATGGCCTTTCTCGCCGGCATGGGGCGGCTGTCGCGCTTCTTCGTGCTGCGCGCGCTTGCCACCGCCTATATCGAATTCTTCCGCGGCACCTCGATCTTCGTGCAACTGTTCTTCGCTTACTTCGTCTTGCCCCTGGTGGGTTTCGAGCTCACCCCGTTGCAGGCCGGCGTGTTGGCGCTCGGCCTCAATGTCGGCGCCTATGCCGCCGAAGTGGTGCGCGGCGCCGTGCAATCGATCGGTCGCGAGCAGCACGAGGCCTGCATCGCCCTCAATCTCGGCCGCTGGCAAGGCATGCGCCATGTCATCCTGCCGCAAGCGTTTCTGGTGATGCTGCCGACCTTCGGCAACAATGCCATCGAGTTGCTCAAGGCGACATCGGTCGTCTCGCTGATTTCGCTCGCCGACCTGACTTTCCAGGCGCAAGTGGTGCGCGCCCAGACCGGCAACACCATGGTGCCGTTCACCACCATTCTCGTCATCTATTTCATCCTGGCGCTGCTCATCTCATGGGGTGTGCGCTCGCTGGAACGCCGCATGGCACGCGGCCTCGACGGAGTGCGCGTCTGATGGCCAGAGCATTCCTGATGAATCGGGCCCGCTGATGGATTGGGATTGGAATTTCGTCTGGGAGATCATGCCGACCCTGATCCAGGGGGTGAAGATCACCATCCTGGCGACGCTGCTCGGCTCGGTGCTGGCGGCGATTGTCGGGTTGGGCATCGCGCTGGCGCGCCGCTCGCCCAACAAGGCCTTGTCGCGCGGCGTTGGCTGGGTGGCCGAATTCATCCGTGGCACACCGCTCCTGGTGCAGCTCTATTTCATCTTCTACGTGCTGCCCGACATCGGCATCCTCTTGCCGCCGCTGGTCGCCGGCGTCATCGGGCTCGGCCTGCACTACGGCACCTATACGGCGGAGGTCTATCGCGCCGGCATCGACAATGTGCCGCGTGGCCAGTGGGAAGCCGCCAAGGCCTGCAATCTCAGCGCCCGGCAGACCTGGTCCCACATCATCATCCCGCAGGCCATTCCGCCGATGATCCCGGCCTTGGCCAACTATTTCATCGCCATGTTCAAGGAGACGCCGCTGCTCTCGGCGATCACCGTTCTGGAGCTGATGAACCAGGCCAAGAGCGTCGCCAACACCTATTATCGCTACCTTGAGCCGATCACACTGGTCGGCGCCTTCTTCCTTGCCATCAGCCTGATTTCGGTCGTGCTGCTGCGCTGGCTGGAACGCCGCTATGGCAAGATCGAAAGATAGAAGATGAAGCCCTTGCCCCAGATCAAACTTGTGCCCAACCGGCCAGCGCTCGATGAGCGTCCGCTGGAGCGGCGCGTCGGCCTCATCATCCTGGCCACCGACCATACGACGGAGCCGGATTTTCGCCGCATGGTGGCCAGCGAACGGATCGGCGTCTATGTCGCGCGCACTCCCTATGCCAATCCGACGACGCCTGAGAATTTGCGCAAGATGCAGCCGGCGCTGACGGCGGGCGCGGCCTTGATCCTGCCTGACGAGAAGCTCGACGCCGTCTGCTATTCCTGCACGTCGGCCTCGGTGGTGATTGGCGATGCCGAGATCGAGACGGCGATCCAGGCCGCCAAGCCAGGCGTGCCTGTCGTCACACCAACAATGGCCGGTGTGCGCGGGCTGAACGCCTTCGGCGTGCGTCGGATCAGCATCCTCACGCCCTATACGGTCGAAACCTCCAGGCCGATGGCGACCTATTTCGCCGAGCGAGGTTTCGAGATAGTCAGCTTTACCTGCCTCGGCTTTGAGGACGACCGCGAGATGGCGCGCATTGCCCCGGCAGCGCTTGTCGACCTCGCTCGTCAGGCGATGCATCCGCAGGCCGATGCGCTGTTCGTGTCCTGTACGGCGCTGCGCGGTGCACTTGCGGTCACCGGCATGGAAAAGGCGATCGGCCGTCCGGTGGTGACCAGCAACCAGGCGACCGCTTGGAACTGTCTGCGGCTGTGCGGTGACGAGACGGCCCATCCCGAATTCGGCAGTCTGATGACGCTGCCCTTGCCGGCCGGCTGACGACCATGGCGACAGTGACCTTTGGCGATATCCGTGCCGCGCGCGAGCGAATTGCCGGCAAGGTCGAGCGCACATCGACCGTGCTTTCGGCGAGTCTTTCCGAACGACTGGGCGTGCCGGTTCATCTCAAGCTCGAGCATCGCCAGACCACCGGCAGCTTCAAATTGCGCGGTGCATCCAACGCCGTTGCATCGCTTGACGCCGCGGAGAAGGCGCGCGGCGTCGTCGCGGCATCGACCGGCAATCATGGCCGTGCGCTTGCGCATGCGGCGAAGCTCGAGAGCATGCGCGCGGTGATCTGCATGTCGCGTCTGGTGCCTCAGAACAAGCTCGACGAAATCCGCCGCCTCGGCGCGGAAATCCGAATTGTCGGCAACAGCCAGGACGACGCGCAGCAGGAGGTCGATCGGCTGGTGGCGGAGGAGGGACTGGTCATGCTGCCACCCTTCGACCATCCCGCGATCATCGCCGGGCAAGGCACGCTCGGCTTGGAGATGATCGAGCAGGTCCCGGATGCCGCTCTGGTGCTGGTGCAACTCTCCGGAGGTGGGTTGGCCTCGGGTGTAGCGGCCGCAATCAAAGGCGTTAGCCCCGGCACAAAAATCATCGGCGTGTCGATGGCGCGCGGCGCGGCGATGAAGGCCAGCCTCGATGCCGGCCGTCCCGTTCTGGTCGAGGAATTGCCGACGCTGGCGGATTCGCTCGGCGGCGGCATCGGCCTCGACAACCAGCTGACCTTCGCCATGTGCCGCGACCTGCTCGACGATGTCGTCCTGCTCAGCGAGGACGAAATCGTCGCCGGTATTCGCCATGCCTATGAACAGGAACGCGAGATCGTCGAAGGAGCAGGTGCGGTAGGCATCGCGGCGCTGCTCGCCGGCAAGGTCAAGGCGAGCGCGCCGGTGGTGGTTCTGCTGTCCGGCCGCAACATCGACATGGGCCTGCACAGGAAAATCGTCTGCGGGGAAATGCCGTCAATTTCGGAGCGCGCCGCATGAGCCGGATGACCATCCTCACCGAGGCTGAACTGCGCGAGATCGTGACATTGGATCTCGATGCCGTCGCCTGTGTCGAAAATGCCTTCCGCGCGCTTGCCACATTGCCGGTGGCGATGCCGCCGATCCTGCGGCTCGATATCCCCGAGCATCGCGGCGAGGTCGACGTGAAGACCGCCTATGTGCCCGGCATCGACGGCTTCGCCATCAAGATCAGCCCCGGCTTCTTCGACAATCCCAAGCTCGGCCTGCCCAGCGTCAATGGCATGATGGTACTTTTGTCAGCGAAGACCGGTCTGGTCGAAGCGCTGCTGCTCGACAATGGCTATCTGACAGACGTTCGCACCGCTGCCGCCGGAGCCGTCGCGGCCAAACATCTGTCGCGACCGGACGCGTCCGTCGCCGCGATCTTCGGCGCCGGCGTCCAGGCGTCACTGCAACTCGAAGCGCTGAAGCTGGTGCGGCCGATCACGCAGGCCCGCATCTGGGCGCGCGATGCCGCCAAGGCGGAAGTGACCGCAGCCGCCTTGCGCGAAAGGCTCGGCATCGACGTACGCGCTGTATCAGACGCGGCCAACGCGATTGCCGGTGCCGACATCATCGTCACCACAACGCCATCGACCGAGCCGCTGATCAAGGGGGGGGGTGTCTCGGCCGGCCAGCACATCACCGCCATGGGCTCGGATGCCGAGCACAAGAACGAGATCGCGCCTGCCATTCTGCGCATGGCCGATCTCTATGTCGCCGACAGCGCGAGGCAGACGCGGCGGCTGGGCGAACTCCACCATGCCATCGCGGCCGGTGTGATGGCTGGAGAGGCTGATGTGATCGAACTCGGCCAGATCATCGCCGGCCAAAAACACGGCCGGCGCTCGGCCAGCGATATCACCATTGCCGATCTCACCGGCACCGGCGTGCAGGACACCGCGATCGCCACGCTCGCCCGCGATCGCGCGCTGGCGGCCAATGCCGGAACCATTTTCGAAAGCTGATGCTAGCCGCGGGAGCATGATCCGGAAAAGTGGCAAACCGGTTTTCCGATCGGATCATGCTCCGACAAAAGAATACCTGGAGACAGATTCAACAAAGTTGAAGCGGGTTCCAGGCCCAACAAACGAGGACCAACAAAATGCAGCCGAACCTGAAATTCTCGCGAAGCGAATACGCGGATCGCCTCGCCAAGACGCGCAAGGCGATGGAAGCCAAAGGCGTCGATCTCCTTGTTGTCAGCGATCCCTCCAACATGGCCTGGCTGACCGGATATGACGGCTGGTCCTTCTATGTGCATCAGGCAGTGATCGTGCCGCCGTCGGGCGAGCCGGTGTGGTACGGCCGTGGCCAGGACGCCAACGGCGCCAAGCGCACCGCTTACCTCGCCCAGGACAACATCGTCGGCTATGCCGACCACTATGTGCAGTCGACAGAACGCCACCCGATGGATTTCCTGTCCAGCGTGCTGAGCGATCGCGGCTGGGGCAAGCTTACCATCGGTGTCGAGATGGACAATTACTGGTTCTCGGCCGCCGCCTTCGCCTCTTTGCAGAAGCATCTGCCCAACGCCCGTTTCGTCGATGCCACCGCGCTGGTCAACTGGCAGCGCGCGGTGAAAAGCCCGACCGAAATCGACTATATGCGCAAGGCAGCCCGTATCGTCGAGGCGATGCATCAGCGCATCGTCGACAAGATCGAAGTTGGCATGCGGAAATGCGATCTGGTCGCCGAGATTTACGATGCCGGCACACGCGGCGTCGACGGCATCGGCGGCGACTATCCCGCGATCGTTCCGCTGCTGCCGTCGGGCGCCGACGCCTCGGCGCCGCACCTGACCTGGGACGATAAGCCGATGAAGCGGGGCGAGGGCACCTTCTTCGAGATCGCCGGCTGCTACAACAGGTATCATTGCCCGCTGTCGCGCACCGTCTTCCTCGGTAAGCCGACGCAGGAATTCCTCGATGCCGAGAAGGCGACGCTGGAAGGCATGGAAGCAGGCCTCGCCGCCGCCAAGCCGGGCAATGCCTGCGAGGATATCGCCAATGCCTTCTTCGCCGTGCTGAAGAAATACGGCATCGTCAAGGACAACCGCACCGGTTACTCGATCGGCCTGTCCTATCCGCCGGACTGGGGCGAACGCACGATGAGCCTGCGTCCCGGCGACCGCACCGAACTCAGGCCGGGCATGACCTTCCATTTCATGACCGGCCTCTGGCTGGAGACGATGGGACTGGAGATCACCGAATCCATCCTGATCACCGAAACCGGCGTCGAGTGCCTGGCCAATGTGCCGCGCAAGCTGGTGGTGAAGGATTGAGCCCGATGTCCAGTCTCCGCCCGTCGCCGATCGCGCCGACCGTCGACTTCGACCGCGACGGCATCCAGCATGGCTTCCTGCGCTTGCCCTATAGCCGCGACGACTCGGCCTGGGGCTCGGTGATGATCCCGATTTGCGTCATCCGCAACGGCAAGGGGCCGGCGGCGCTGCTGACCGGCGGCAACCATGGTGACGAGTATGAGGGGCCGCTCGCGCTCTACGAACTCGCCCGAACGCTCGATCCAAGCCGGATCAGCGGCACGGTGATCATCGTGCCGGCGATGAACTATCCGGCTTTTCGGGCCGGCACACGCACCTCGCCGATCGACAAGGGCAACATGAACCGCAGCTTTCCCGGCCGGCCGGACGGCACGGTGACGCAGAAGATCGCCGATTATTTCCAACGCGAGTTGCTTCCCCGCGCCGACATCGTCTTCGACTTCCATTCCGGCGGCAAAACGCTGGATTTCTTGCCTTTCTGCGCCGCGCACACGCTGCCCGACAAGGCGCAGGAACAAAAAGCCTTCGCGGCGGTCGAGGCCTTTTCGGCGCCGTTCTCGATGCGCATGACCGAGATCGATGCGGTCGGCATGTATGACACGGCGGCCGAGGAGATGGGCAAGGTCTTCGTCACCACCGAACTCGGGGGCGGCGGCACATCGCGCGCCGAGACGGTGCGGATCGCCCGGCACGGCATCCTCAATGTGCTGCGCCATGCGGGCATTGTCGATGGTGCGGTCGAGAAGACTCGAACTCAATGGCTGGACATGCCTTCGGGCGATTGTTTCGCCTTCGCCGAGGACGACGGCATGATCGAAACCATGGTCGATCTCGGCGAGTCCGTCGAAGAGGGCGCGGTGCTGGCTCGGATCCATTCGACCGGCCGCACTGGTGTCGCCCCCCAGGATATCCGCGCGAAAATGTCGGGCATGCTGGCGGCGCGACATTTCCCCGGACTGGTCAAGGCCGGCGACTGTGCCGCGGTGGTCGCCGTAAAGGTCGATTGACCAATTCCGCCCCGACCACACTGGGGCGGACCGCTCCATCGACAATCCCTGGTTTCACTCTTCTGGCCCCGAAACCAAAGCGCTCCCGTACACGGGGATACTTATATCCGCTGATGTTTTCCACTACGCTGGGGATCGGTGGCAAGGAGCATCGATTGCGCGGATTTATGGAAGGCCTGATCGAGAGGCCTCAGACGGTGGCGGAACAGGTTGCCAATGTCCTGCGCGAGGCCATAGCCAGTGGATCGCTGAAGGCAGGCACAACGCTGCGTCAGGATGAACTGGCCGAGCAGTTCGGCTTCAGCCGCATGCCGATCCGGGACGCGCTTCGCCAATTGGAAGCCGAGGGCATCGTTTCCATCCATCCCACGAAGGGCGCGCATGTCGCCGGGATGGATGGAGCCGAGATCGCCGAAATATACGCGGTGCGCGAATTGCTCGAATGCGAGGCGCTCCGGCTGTCGGTTCCGGTCCTGCCCGGCGCCAAGCTTGAAGAAGCCGAGCAGGCTCTCGACCAGATCGATGCCGAGCGCAATGTCGGTCGCTGGGGCGCCCTGAACAGGGTCTTTCACCTGTCGCTCTACGATGCCTGCGGCAACCGCCGTTTGCTTGACCTGATCGAAGCGCATCACAACGCGGCCGACCGCTATGTCCGCATCCTGTTGTCGAATTTGGACTACCGCACCCGCTCGCAGACGGAGCATCGCGACCTACTGGCCGCTTGCCGCCAGCGCGACGGCAAGAAAGCCCTGGGCGTTCTGAGGCAGCATCTCCGCGAGGGAAGTGAGACGCTCGTCAATGCGATAGAGCGCGGCGGGCTGGCGCGAAAATCGTAGGCCGAAAGAGTGGTTCGAATGCCTTGACAGTCTGAATAGGGTCTCGGAGATCGACGACACTGCCTTCGGCGCTGGTGGACTAAGCCGCCCTTCATCCGGTCGCTTGCACTGAGGCGGGCAACTCGCACTCCTTGCATCGCAGCCTTGGTCGATTAACATGGTTTCATGGCGGTTAGGGCGCGGACGATCTCGATGGCAAGGCGGGCAGCGCGATAGATGTGGGTCAAGCGGCTTTCCTCTGACGAGAAACTGATCATCACCGCTGCCTGCGAGCGTTTCATCGCGGATGTTCTGAAGCCTCGATTCATCGCCAGCCAACCGAATCGGCTCGATCATCCAAGGCCGGCCGAGATGGCGACGCCGAGGCGCATTTGTGGCGTGCCTTCGAGAAGGCGCCGAGCCTCGAACTTTATCAGCGTCTGTGTAAGGCTGCCGGGGGGCGGCACGCGACAAAGCCATCAAGCATCTTCAATCCAGGCTGACACGCGCGAAGTCTTCCGCCTGGCATTTTCCGGCTGATCTGCTCATCAGCATCCTGATGGAGGAGAAGCAGTTTGAAAGGGCTTGGCTCAATGTGCACGACCATGGCGCGTCGGAAGGGCTGAAGCAGAAACTCGCGCGGTCCAGCGAGGCGACGCATCCGAGAGAGGCACTGATGGTTTACACCGCAAGCGTCGATCAAATGGCCCAACTGGGCGGTGATGGCGCATATGCGGAGGCGGCAGCACTGATCGGTCGCATGGCCGGGCTGCACGGTGCATCGGCGCATGCCGCCTATCTGGCGGATGTGAAGGTCCGCTTCGGTCGCAAGCGCAATTTCATGAAGCTGTTGGCCTGACATGCGCCGCGCGGCCATCGAGCAACAGGACCGCTATATGGTGGAACGCCAGCGGCAGTTTCGTGCCGCGGCGGATATAGTCACCGATGCCTGGATGCGCTTCCAGGAGGTGGTTGCGGTGGCGGTAATCGGCTCTGTCGCCAAGCCGCTCTGGAAAGAAGTGCCGCGTTTCTCCGAATTCCGGCGTTCGCGGATCGAGGTCTGGCACGAATGTGGCGATCTTGACCTGGCGCTCTGGCTCGATTCCCAGCAGCGGCTTGGCGAACTGCGTCGCGCCGGCGCTCTTGCCTTGCGCGAAGCGTTCGAGAAAGGCATGGGGATCAGCGTCGCCGATCATCAGCTGGACGTTTTTCTGATCGAACCCAGCAGCGATATCTATCTCGGCCGGCTGTGCAAATTCAGCCAATGCCCCAAGCAGAAGATCGACTGCATGGTACCAGGTTGCGGCGAGGTTGCTTTCAACAAGCGCATCGCTGAATTCACGCCGCATGCCGATCTGCTCGCCCCAGCCGAAGGTGCGATGCTCTACAGGCGCGGCGTCGGCCGGGTGCGCTCCGCGCTCGATCTGCCGCAGACCCGTTGAACGTCCTTCACGGTCTGTCGGCCCGCACCTCGAGGCTGGAAAATCGCGTGAAGCCTGGCGACAATTTGCTTCTGCTCACATTCGCTGCCACATATTGCAACATCAATGCTTGACACGAGGATCGCCATGTCTCCAGTCAGCCATCTGCCGGCACGTGCCCTTGCCCCGCGCCGCCATGATGAGATCATGCGGCGGCTGAGTGCGCAGGGTTCCGTCAGCGTCGCCGAACTGGCCGGGTTCTTCGATGTCTCGCGCGAAACCATCCGCCGTGACCTGAAGCTGCTTTCGGACCAGGGCAGGCTCGGCATCGTCCATGGCGGCGCCGCCCGCTTCGAGCCCAGCGAACCGGCGATGAGCTTGCGCAGCCAGGAAAGTGCCGCCGGCAAGGCAGCGATCGGCAGGGCCGCCGCTGGTCTGGTCAGGAATGGCATGGTGATCTTTCTCGATTCCGGTACCACCACCTTGGCTGTCGCGCATGCCCTCACGGATCTGCGCGATCTGACGATCTGCACGGCCAGCCTGAAGATAGCGCTGCACCTATGCCACGTTCCCGGCATGCGCGTGCACATGCTGGGCGGCGAAGTCGACCCGGGCGAGGAGGCAGCTTCCGGCATCGACACTCTCGATGCGATGGCCCGCTTTCGCGTCGACATCGCCTTTCTCGGGGGCGGCGCGTTGTCCCCTGACGGTGAGGTCACCGACTTCACCCGCGCCGGAGCCGAGCAGCGCGGCCGCATGATCGCGCTCGCCGGCAAGGCCTATTTCGTGCTCGACGCCAGCAAGTTCGGCAAGCTGACGCCGCTCAGGATTCCGAATTTCGAACGTGCCGCCGGGGTGATCGTCGACGCCGATCCCGAACCAGCGCTTGCCGCTGCGCTTTCGCAAAAGGGGCCCGAACTCCTCGTTGCGGATTGATGTGATATTTTGTGACTTTATGAGTTTATATTTGGTTTTTCCGTGATAATGTCTCGGCCATCCCTCAAATGGCGGAACGGTCATGGCACATGCATTTCCCACCCAGGCTCGAATCGTAATTGTCGGCGGCGGCATCATTGGCTGTTCGGTCGCCTACCATCTGACAAAACTCGGCTGGAGCGATGTGGTGCTGCTCGAGCAGGGACAGCTGAGTGGCGGTACCACCTGGCACGCGGCTGGTCTTGTCGGCCAGTTGCGCAGCCATTCCAACATGACCAGCCTGATCCGCTATTCCACGCAGCTCTACAGCGAACTCGAGGCCGAGACCGGTCTTGCCACAGGCTGGAAGAATTGCGGGTCCCTGTCTGTTGCGCGCACCGCCGACCGCATGACGGTGTTGAAGCGTACGGTCGCGTCGGCGCGCGCCCAAGGGGTCGAGATCGATGTCATTTCGCCGAGGGAAGCCGGCGATCTCTGGCCTGTCATGGCAACCGACGATCTCGTCGGCGCCGTCTGGCTGCCCGGAGACGGGAAGGCCAATCCGACGGATCTCACGCAATCGCTGGCCAAGGGCGCACGCAATCGCGGCGCCAAAATTTTCGAGCGGGTCAAGGTCACCGGCATCACGGTGAAAAACGGCGTCGCTTGCGGTGTCGAGACCGACCATGGCAACATTGCAGCCGAGATCGTCGTCAACTGCGCCGGCCAGTGGGCGCGCAAGGTCGGGCTGATGTGCGGCGTCTCGGTGCCGCTGCATTCGGCCGAGCACATGTACATCGTCACTGGCCGGATCGAGGGCGTCCATCCGGATCTGCCCGTGATGCGTGACCCCGACGGCTTCATCTACTTCAAGGAAGAGGTCGGCGGCCTGGTGATGGGCGGCTTCGAGCCGCATGCCAAACCGTGGGGTATGAACGGCATTCCAGAGAATTTCGAGTTCGCTCTGCTGCCGGATGATTGGGACCAGTTCGAGATACTGATGGAAAACGCGTTGGTGCGCGTGCCGCAATTGGCGCAGGCCGAGGTCAAGAAATTCTACAATGGTCCCGAAAGCTTCACGCCCGACAACAATTTCCTCCTCGGCGAGGCGCCGGAGCTGAAGAATTTCTATGTCGGCGCCGGCTTCAACTCGATGGGCATCGCCAGCGCCGGTGGCGCGGGCCGGGCACTGGCCGAATGGATCGTCAACGGCGCGCCGACCATGGATCTTTGGCCGGTCGACATCAGGCGCTTCGCCGCCTTCAACAACAATCCGCGCTGGCTGCATGACCGGGTCAAGGAGACGCTTGGCCTGCATTACGCGATGCCGTGGCCGAACCGTGAGTTGGACACAGCACGGCCATTCCGCCGTTCGCCGCTTTACGACCGGCTCGCCGCCAAGAGCGCATGCTTCGGCTCCAAGATGGGTTGGGAGCGCGCCAACTGGTTCGCGGCAGCGGGAGAGAAGGCCGAGAATGACTACGCCTTCGGCCGCCAGAACTGGCACGAGGCGGTGCGGCGCGAGATGAAGGCGACGCGCGAAGCGGTCGCCATCTTCGACCAGACCTCCTTCGCCAAGCTTCTTGTCCAGGGCCGTGATGCCTGCGTCGTGCTGAACAGGATCTGCGCCGGCGACATCGATGTGCCGGTCGGCACGTCGGTCTACACCGGCGTGCTCAATGCGCGCGGCGGCTACGAAAGCGATCTCACCGTGATGCGGCTTGGCGCGGAAAAATTCCTCATCGTCACCGGCTCAGCCCAGGCAGTCCACGACGCCGATTGGATCGTCAAGAACATCCCGGCGGACGCGCATGCCATTCTCACCGACGTCACCTCATCCTATGCGGTGCTGGCGTTAATGGGTCCGCGTTCGCGCGACCTCCTGGGCAAGCTGTCATCGGCGGATCTTTCCAACACCGGCTTCCCCTTCGCCACGATCCGCGAAATCGATATCGGCTATGCCACGGCCTACGCCAACCGCATGACCTATGTCGGTGAACTCGGCTGGGAACTGATCGTGCCGACCGAATTCGCCGTCGGCGTCTACGAAGCGCTGCATGAGGCCGGCCGTGAATTCGGACTGACCGATGCCGGTTACTACGCGCTCGATGCCTTGCGCATCGAAAAGGGTTTTCGCGCCTGGGGCCGCGAGCTGACGCCCGATATCAACCCCTGGCAGGCTGGGCTCGGCTTCGCCGTCGCGATGGACAAGCCGGGCGGCTTCATCGGTCGCGATGCACTCATCGCCGCGAAGTCGGCGACAGCGCCGGCCAAGCGCATCGTGCTGTTCACGCTAGACGATGCCGAACCGATGCTGTGGGGTGGCGAGCTGATCCTGCGCGACGGCAGGCCGGTCGGCGAAGTCCGCTCAGCGGCCTATGGCCATACGCTCGGTCGCTCCGTGGCGCTTGGGCTAATCGAACAGGAGACGGGCGTAGACGTCTCGTTCTTGAGCGATGGCCATTTCGAGATCGATCTAGCCGGAATACGCCATCCAGCCACAGTGCACCTGCGCAGCCCTTACGATCCGAAATCGGAACGGGTGAAGGCGGATGCAACGGAGATGCAGGCGGCGGCCTAGAAAAATTCTAATCCGCCGACATCGAGCGCGCCATGTCGAGAAAGGCGCGCACCAGTTTGCCGCCGCTGCGCTCGCGCAGGCAGATCAGCGCTTCGTCCATCAAGGTCTCGGGCGCGTCGATGGCGATCGGGACGAGCCGCGAATCCTGGCCGAATTCGGCCGCCGAGACAAAGCCGATGCCGGCGCCCGAGGCGACGATCTCGCGCACGGCCTCGCGGCCCTCGGCCTCGATCACTGGCCTGAGCTCGACCTTCGACGCCGCGGCCAGGTCTTCGAGCTTCTGGCGCGTCTTCGAGCCGCGCTCGCGCATGACGAGTGATTCCTGTGCGAGCTGCTTCAAGGTCAGCGACTTCTTCCCCGCCAGCGGATGATCGATGGAGGTGAAGGCGATGATCGGCGTCGAATTCAGTTTCAGCACCTCGAAGTCGCGCCCGGCGGGCACTTCGCCCAGCACGCCTATATCGGCATCATAGCTGTAAAGGCTGCTGATCACCGTCTCGGTGTTGCCGGCGCGGACCGAGACCTGCACGCCGGGATAGCGGGCCCGGAAGCTGCCGAGGATGTGCAGCAGGTGGTGCGCGGCATCGGCGACGATGCGCAGCGTACCGGAACGCAAAGCGCGCGACTCGGTCAGAAGCTCCAGCGCCTGCTGCTCGGTGTCGAACATGCGGTGGGTTATTTCGAGCAGTTTCTGGCCCGAATGGGTCAGCGTGACCTGCTTCTTGTTCCGGTTGAACAGGAGCACATCATACTCTTCCTCCAGCTTGCGCACCTGGTCCGATATCGCCGGCTGCGTCAGGAACAGAGCTTCGGCCGCCCGCGAAAAACCGCCGGAGATCGCCACCTGGTGAAAGGCCCGCAACTGGACGTAGCGCATATCTGTGCCTTTCAGGTGCCCGAAACCGCACCTTATCATAAGCCTTGCTATCCAAAAGCCGGGAATAAACGATTCCCCTGATGTCTGGGGATGAAGGCGCTGATGTTCACAGTCGTGTCATGACCAGCAGGCAGCCTGTCCAATGCGTTTTTGACCATCGTTCTAATCGATACATCGATACAAAATAACGATTTTACAAATATATCGTCCGGACCAACAATGACGCCACATCAAAGAAGCAGCGACCTGTCGGAGGACACCATGCGCGCCGAGACGATATTTGCCGCTGAGCCGTTGGCCAGGCCGGCACTGGGCGAGCCCTATCTTTTGACCCCCGGGCCACTCACCACGGCCTATTCGGTCAAGCAGGCGATGCTGCGCGACTGGGGATCGTGGGACGGTGACTTCCGCGCCATGACATCAGACATGCGCCGCCGCCTGCTGGCGCTGACCGGCGACGTGAAAGGCGAGTTCGACTGCGTGCCGATGCAAGGCTCGGGCTCCTTCTGCGTCGAGGCGATGCTGGGCTCGTTCGTGCCCAGGGACGGCAAGGTTCTGGTGCTAGCCAACGGCGCCTACGGCCTGCGCGCCGCGCAGACCATGCAGTATCTCGGCCGTGCCTATACGTTGATCGACAAGGGCGATTACCTGCCGCCGCGCGGCGACGAAGTGGCGGCCGCGCTCGAGGCTGACCCCGCGATCACGCATGTCATCGCCATTCATTGCGAGACCAGCTCCGGCATTTTGAACCCTGTCGCCGAGATCGCCGAAGCCGTCCATGCCAAGGGCCGCAAGCTGCTGGTCGATTCCATGAGTGCCTTCGGCGCCGTCGCGCTGGACGTCAACGAGATCCGCTACGAGGCGATGGTTTCCTCGGCCAACAAATGCATCGAGGGCGTGCCCGGCTTCGGCTTCATCATCGCCCGCAAGAGCGAACTGGAAGCCGCCAAGGGGCGCAGCCATTCCCTGTCGCTCGACGTCCATGCGCAGTGGGCGCATATGAACAAGACCGGGCAGTGGCGCTACACGCCGCCGACCCATGTCGTCGCAGCCTTCCTCGAAGCGCTTCGCCAGCACGAGGCCGAAGGCGGCGTCGCCGGCCGCGGCGCCCGCTATGTCAGGAACCGCGACGTCATGGTGGCGGGCATGCGCGAACTCGGCTTCGAGACGCTGCTCCGGGACCGTTGGCTGTCGCCGATCATCGTCACCTTCTTCAACCCGGCCCACGCCAACTTCGCCTTCGATCGCTTCTACGAGCTGATGAAGGACAAGGGTTTCATCATCTATCCCGGCAAGTTGACCGTCGTGGATTCCTTCCGCGTCGGCTGCATCGGCCAGATGGACGAGCATGTCATGCGCCGCGTCGTCGAGGCGGCGGCGCAGTCGCTTGATGAAATGGGCGTCGACACCGCCGCTCCACCCGCCGCGGCAATCGCCGAGCGCGCCAAACTCGCCGCCTGAAGCGGCCGATTTCGAGGATACCAGATGAACCAGATGTCTCCCATCAATGTCGCGGTCAATGGCCGCACTTATGCCTGGCCGCGCGTGCCCGCCATCGCCATCTGTCTCGATGGTTGCGAGCCGGCCTATCTCGACGAAGCGATCAAGGCCGGACTGATGCCGGCCCTGGTCAGGATCAAGCAGAAGGGCACGGTGCGCTTTGCGCACTCGGTCATTCCGAGCTTCACCAACCCCAACAACCTGTCGATCGCCACCGGTCGTCCGCCATCGGTGCACGGCATTTGCGGCAACTATCTCTACGAGCGCGAGACCGGCAAGGAAGTGATGATGAACGACCCGCGCTTCCTGCGCGCGCCGACCGTCTTCCAGGCCTTCTACGATGCCGGCGCCAAGGTCGCGGTGGTGACCGCCAAGGACAAGCTGCGTGCGCTGCTCGGCAAGGGCCTCGCCTTCGACGAAGGCCGCGCGCTGTGCTTCTCGGCTGAAAAGTCGGACACCACGACAGTGGCCGAGCACGGCATCGACAATGCCTCGAAGCATTTCGGCCTGCCTGTGCCGGAAGTCTATTCGGCCGAACTGTCGGAATTCGTCTTCGCCGCCGGCGTTCAGCTGCTCAGGGAATACCGCCCCGACATCATGTACCTGACGACGACCGATTATGTGCAGCACAAATATGCGCCCGGCGTGCCGCAGGCCAATGCCTTCTACGAAATGTTCGACAAGTACCTGACCGAGCTCGATGCGCTGGGCGCGGCGATCGTCGTCACCGCCGACCACGGCATGAAGCCCAAGCACAAGGCCGATGGTTCGCCCGCCGTGGTCTACGTTCAGGACCTCCTCGACGAATGGCTGGGCAAGGACGCCGCCCGCGTCATCCTGCCGATCACCGACCCCTATGTCGTGCACCACGGCGCTCTCGGCTCTTTCGCCACCGCCTATCTGCCTGATGGCGCCGACCAGGCCGGCATCATGGCGCGGCTTGCCGAGGTCGACGGCATCATGCTGGTCCTCGACAGCCCCGATGCCTGCGAGCGCTTTGAACTGCCGGCTGACCGCATCGGCGACATCGTGCTGATCTCGACCGAGAACAAGACGATCGGCACATCAGAGCATCGTCATGATCTCGCTGCCCTCAATGAGCCGCTGCGCTCGCATGGCGGGCTGACCGAGCAGGAGGTGCCGTTCATCGTCAATCGCGTGCTGCCGGATCTGCCCAATGAGCCGACCTTGCGCAATTTTGACGCCTTCTACTACGCGACGATGGCGGCGGCGCTGGCGTAGCTGAGTTGGACCGCCGGCAAGATGTGTAGCCATCGATGATAGTGCTGGTCGACCCCCACTCCGGCCCTTCGGGCCACGTCTCCCCCGATCGACGGGGGAGAGGAAAGGTGCCGCTTCGCCGGCCTTGGCTCCCTTCCTCTCCCTCCGGAGGGGGGAGAGGTGGCGCCGCGAAGCGGCGACGGAGTGGGGGAAGCCATTGGAGGACGCGATGCCATTCCCTACGAAAAATCGACCTGGCTCTCTGAGCATCTAGGAATCGACATGACCAAACTCGATACTTCCATCACAGTCCGCCACGAGCCGATGCGGATCGCCGGGCGCAAGGTTGACGCCGACGATGTCGTCCCCGTCCACTACCCCTATACCAATGCTGTGGTCGGCACCGTCCCCGCCGGCGGGGCCGAACACGCCCGTCAGGCCTTCGAAATCGCCGCCGGCTACCGGTCGAAGCTGACGCGCTACGAGCGCCAGCAGATATTGTTTCGCACGGCGGAAGCGCTGGCGTCGCGCCGCGAAGAAATCTCCGATCTCATCACGCTCGAACTCGGTATCTCCAAGGCGGATTCGCTCTACGAGGTAGGCCGCGCCTATGACGTGTTCACGCTGTCGGCGCAGATGTGCATCCAGGACGATGGCCAGATATTCTCCTGCGACCTGACCCCGCATGGCAAAGCGCGCAAGATCTTCACCATGCGCGAGCCGCTGAAGGCGATCTCGGCGATCACGCCTTTCAACCACCCGCTCAATATGGTCTCGCATAAGGTGGCGCCGGCGATCGCCACCAACAATTGCGTGGTCGTCAAGCCGACCGAACTGACGCCGATGACGGCGCTGCTTCTGGCCGACATCCTCTACGAAGCCGGCCTGCCGCCGGAAATGCTGTCGGTGGTGACCGGCTGGCCGGCCGACATCGGCAACGAGATGATCACCAACGGGAACATCGACCTGATTACCTTCACCGGCGGCGTGCCGGTCGGCAAGATGATCGCCCGCACCGCCGGCTACAAACGCCAGGTGCTGGAACTCGGCGGCAACGATCCGCTGATCATCCTCAACGATTTGTCGGACGAGGATTTGGCAAAGGCGGCGGACCTGGCAGTGGCCGGAGCGACGAAAAACTCCGGCCAGCGCTGCACCGCTGTGAAGCGCATCCTCGTCCAGGAAAGCGTCGCCGACCGTTTCGTGCCGCTGGTGCTGGAGCGGGCGAAGAAGATCCGCTTCGGCGACCCGATGGACCGGTCGACCGACCTTGGCACCGTCGTGCACGAGAAGGCGGCCGCACTCTTCGAAACCCGCGTCCACATGGCCGCCGAGCAGGGGGCTGAGATCCTCTACAATCCGGGCCGCCAGGGCGCGCTGCTGCCGCCGATCGTCGTCGACCGCGTGCCGCACACATCCGAACTGGTGATGGAAGAGACCTTCGGGCCGATCATCCCGATCGTGCGTGCGCCCGACGATGACGAGGCGCTGATCGCGCTCTCGAACTCGACCGCCTTCGGCCTGTCGTCGGGCGTCTGCACCAACTCGTTTCCGCGCATGCAGAAATACATCGCCGGCCTTGAGGTCGGCACGGTCAACATCTGGGAAGTGCCGGGCTACCGTATCGAGATGTCGCCCTTCGGCGGCATCAAGGATTCGGGCAATGGTTACAAGGAAGGCGTCATCGAGGCGATGAAGAGCTACACCAATGTGAAGACATTTTCGTTGCCGTGGTCCTGACCGGACGCGACTGACGGACAGAAACAGAGGGAGCGGCCAACGCTCCCTCATTCGCGTTTTGGAGAGGGCGATGGCCGCGATATCCGAGCTTGTGCATACAGAGGGCGATTCCAACACCACGGCGGCGCGCGGCCGCTGGGATGCCGGCCAGGACGATCCCCGCATTCGCGGCCTGCTCGACCGCGACGCGGCCGCCTTCATGCACCAGAGCCTGTCCAGCCCCTGTCTTTCGACGATCGCCAAGGCTGAGGGCATCTGGATCGAGGACACCGCCGGCCGCCGCTTCATGGATTTCCATGGCAACAGCGTCCACCATCTCGGCTACGGCCACCCCAGACTGGTGGCGGCGATCAAGAAGCAGCTCGACGATCTCTGCTTCGCGCCACGCCGCTTCACCTGCGAACCGGCCGTCGAACTGGCGGAGAGACTGGCGGCCCTCGCGCCGGGCGATCTCGGCAAGGTGCTGTTCACCACCGGCGGCTCCGACGCCATCGAGGTCGCGCTGAAGATCGCGCGCGCCGCCACCGGCCGCTTCAAGACGGTGTCGTTCTGGGATGCCTTTCACGGCGCCGGTTTTGGCGCCGCCAGCGTCGGCGGCGAGGCGACCTTCCGCTCGCACATATCAGGTCCGATGATGACCGGCACCGAGCATGTCGCGCCCTGGGACGGCTATCGCTGCCCCTATGGCCACGATTCCCTGGAGGCATCGGGCCTCGCCTGCGCCAACATGATCGCCTATGTGCTCGGCCGCGAGCAGGATGTGGCGGCTGTTATCGCCGAGCCGATGCGCGCGACGCCCAATCCACCGCCGCCCGGTTTCTGGAAGCGGGTGCGCGAGGCCTGCGACCGGCACGGCACGCTGCTGATCTTCGACGAGATTCCGACCGGCCTCGGCAAGACCGGCAAATTCTTCGCCCACGAGCATGACGGCGTGACACCAGACATCATCGTCCTCGGCAAGTCGCTCGGCGGCGGCATCTTGCCGATCGCCGCCGTCATCGCGCGCAGCGATCTCGACGTCACCGGCGGCTTCGCCATCGGCCACTACACCCACGAGAAAAACCCGGTGACGACGCGTGCCGCGCTGACCACCATCGACATCATCCTGGAGGAAGGGCTGGTCGAGCGTTCGGCTGAACTCGGCCGCCATATGCTGGGGCGGATGCAGGACCTGATGGCGCGCTCGCCCCATGTCGGCGATGTCAGGGGCAGGGGGCTGATGGTGGGCGTCGAGTTGGTCGAGGACCGCGCTTCGCGCGCGCCGGCGCGCGATCTTGCAGAACGCGTCTTTTACGCTTGCCTGGAACAGGGCCTGAGCTTCAAGATCAGCCAAGGCAATGTGCTGACGCTGTCACCGCCATTGGTCATCTCTGAGGCCGATCTCGATCGCGCCCTCGATATTGTCGAGACGGCGGTTCTGGCGGCCTGACATGAAGGCCATCCGCACCGACCGGGAACTCGAATGCCCCGGCATTGACGCCGGCCTGCGGGCGAGGGGCGTCGACCTGGTGACGCTGCCGGATGGCATTCCCGAAGCCGATCTCATCAAGGCGGTGGCCGACGCCGATCTTCTGCTCATGTGCTATACGCCGATCACCGCGCGAGTGATCGATGCGGCGCCGAAGCTGAAGGGCATCGTCAAATACGGCGTCGGCATCGACGCCATTGATATCCCCGCCGCGATCCGACGTGGCATTCCTGTCGTCAACGTGCCCGAATATGCCGAGGAAACCGTTGCCGAAGGCGCCTTCGCGCTGATGATTGCGCTCGCCAAGCGGCTGCCGGCGATCACACGGGCAATGGCGCGCGATGGCTGGATCTGGCCCGAGCAGCGCTGGCTGGGGCGTGATATTTCCGGCGCCACGCTCGGGCTCGTCGGCTGCGGCAAGATCGGCCGCAGCATGGCGCGGATGGCCGGCCAGGGATTTCGCGCCCGCGTGCTTGGCTTTGATCCCGGTGTCGATGCCTCGACGATGCACGCCGCCGGCATCGAGAAGGCGGACGATCTCCATGCCATGCTGGGCGCCTGCGATTTCGTCTCCATCCATTGCGTGCTGAACGACCAGACACGCGGCCTGATCGGCAAGCACGAACTCGCCTGCCTCAAACCCTCGGCAATCATCGTCAATGTCTCGCGCGGCGCGCTGATCGATGAGGCGGCCCTCGTCGAGGCGATCGTTGCCGGGCGCATCGGCGGGGCCGGCCTCGATGTTTATTCGGTGGAGCCGCTGTCGAAGTCAGGCCATCCGATGAGCGCGCTGTTCGGTCGCGACAATGTGATCCTGTTTCCGCATCTTACTTTCTTCACCCACGAGGCCATGCGCCGGCTGGAAGACGACACGCTCGCGCGGTGCTTCGAGATTCTCGACGGGCGGCCGGTGACCATTCGCTCACATGATCCGCGATTGCGGGCGCAGACGGCAGGCATTACGTTCGGCTGATAACCGATATTTTTCAAGCTCATAGCCGGTCTCCGCCCGGCCACGTTTCTATCCACGACGTGGATGCGACAGTTCCATGACAAATATCAGAGGAAGTTTGGCTCTCATAAAATAAATAGATTTTACTTATCGATCCCCGATCCCCAGAGTTGTCACAACGAAGACATCCAACCGGCTCAACGTCCATAAGAGACCCAAGGCCGGTTGGTCCTAGTGCATCGCAGAATGTGCCTTCAATCAAAGGGGAACTCGCCATGAAATCACGAAACGCAACCATGGTCGCGGCCTTCACCGCATTGCTCGCATCGGCGGCTCTCGTCGGCCCGGCGCTCGCCGACGGCGTCGTCACCGTCTACTCCGCCGACGGCCTGCATGACGGCAATGGCAGCTGGTACGAGACCGAATTCGCCGCCTTCACCAAGGCCACCGGCATCACCGTCCAATACATCGAGGCAGGCTCGGGTGGCGTCGTCGAGCGCGTCGCCAAGGAGAAGTCGAACCCGCAGGCCGACGTGCTGGTGACCTTGCCGCCCTTCATCCAGCGCGCCGCCGCGGATGGCCTGCTGCAGGACTACAAGCCCGAAGCCGCGTCCCAGATCGACGGCGGCACCGACAAGTACCGGCCGCTGGTCAACAACTACATGAACTTCATCTACAACAGCGCCGTGCTGTCGGAAGCGCCGAAGAGCTACAACGACCTGCTCGATCCCAAATTCAAGGGCAAGATCCAGTATTCGACCCCCGGCCAGGCCGGCGATGGCACCGCCGTCATGCTGCAGATCATCCATGCCTTTGGCGGCGAGGATGCCGGCTTCGAATTCATGAAGAAGCTGCAGGACAACAATGTCGGCCCGTCCGCCTCGACCGGCAAGCTGACCGCGCTGGTCAACAAGGGCGAACTGCACGTCGCCAATGGCGACCTGCAGATGAACATGTCGCAGATGGCCGACAATCCCAACATCAAGGTGTTCTGGCCTGCCGGTCCCGACGGCGTGCGCTCCACCTTCGCGCTGCCATATGAAATCGGACTGGTCACCGGTGCGCCGAATGGCGACAACGGCAAGAAGCTGATCGACTTCCTGCTGTCCAAGGAAGCCCAGTCGACCGTAAGCTCGATTGCCATCGGCATGCCCGCCCGCAAGGACGTGACGCCTGATGACGCCAATTTCGCCAAGCTGCAGGAGGCCATGAAGGGTCTGACCATCTGGTCGCCGAACTGGGACGAGGCGCTGAAGAAGCTCCCCGACTACGTCAAGAAGTGGAACGAAGCGACCGGAAGCTGACACCCGAGGGCAGAAATCCGGAGGACCAAGCCATGTCGGCCGTCGCTTTCACAGGTCCCAGTGTCATGGACATCGACGCCGCGAAAATTCGCGGCGCCGGCTCCAACGTCCACTTCGACAAGGTCAGCGTCGCCTATGGCGCCCATGTCGTCCTGCATCCGCTGACCCTCGACATCGCGCCGGGCGAAATCCTTGCGATGATCGGCCCGTCCGGTTCAGGCAAGACCACGGCACTACGCGCCGTGGCCGGGTTCGTGCGGCCGGCAAGCGGCCGCATCCGCATCGGCGCGACCGACGTCACCGACCTGCCGCCCTATGAGCGCGGCCTCGGCATGGTGGTGCAGAACTACGCGCTGTTCCCGCATATGCGCGTCGAGGACAACGTCGCCTTTGGCCTGCGGGCACAAGGCGCCGACAAGGCGTTGATCGGCGAACGGGTGAAGGATGCGCTCGCCACCGTCGGCATGGCGACATTTGCCCGGCGTTATCCGCGCGAACTTTCGGGCGGCCAGCAGCAGCGCGTCGCAATTGCCCGCGCCCTGGCCGTGCGGCCGCGCGTGCTCCTGCTCGACGAGCCGCTGTCGGCGCTCGACGCGCAGATCCGCCGCAACATGGTGGAGGAGATCGCCCGGCTGCACCGCAGCCTGCCCGGCCTGACCATCCTCTATGTCACCCATGACCAGACCGAGGCGCTGACGCTTGCCGACAAGATCGCCATCATGCGTGACGGCAGGGTCTGTTCGCATGGGCCGACGACCGAACTCTATCGCCGCCCGCCAAACCGCTTCACAGCCGAGTTCCTCGGCCGCGCCAACCTGCTGCCGGTGACGGTTGCCGAAGCTGCCGGCCCGAAGGGCTTTGCCATGGCAAGGCATGGTGATGCCGTGCTCACCGGGGCCGGCCGCGACGAGAAGGCCGGCGACAAGAGCCTGCTCTGCATCAGGCCGCAGCATCTGAGCCTGACGGCAGACAGCGAGCACACCAACCGCATTGTCGGCACGCTGAGCGAGGTGCACTGGCAGGGCGAACTTACCCATCTGGTTCTCGATGTCGACGGCACGCCGGTGCGTGTCTCGGCGACGAAACTGCCTGTCGCCTTGCCCGAACCCGGCGCAAAGGTGCCGCTGTTCTTTGCGCCGGCCGATACGTCGCTTCTTCCGGAAGACGCCAGTGTCTGAAGCGCTCGCCATTGCTGCGCCGACGGCGAGGAAGCGAGAGCCGGGCCGGCTATGGATCGTGCCACCGGCGGCGCTGCTGGCGCTGCTGTTCTTTTACCCGCTGGCGCTGATTATACGTCAGGCCTTCCTCGACGACACCGGTGTCGCCAATGTCGCGGAGATCATCCGCGTCCTGCATTCGCGCTTCTTCGTCAACGCGCTGATCAATACGGTGACGATCTCGGTCACCGCGACCGCCGGTTGCCTGATCGTCGGCCTCGTGCTGGCGCTGATCCTGGCCTTCGTGCCGTTCCCCGGTAGCGGCTTCATCGCCCGGCTGATCGACACCTTCATCGCCCTGCCGACCTTCCTGGTGACGCTTGCCTTCACCTTCCTTTACGGTTCCGCGGGCATGCTCAACTCCGGGCTGATGGAGGCCTTCTCGCTGCCGCTGCCACCGGTCGATTTCCTCTATTCGACCTGGGGCGTCGTGCTGGCGGAAGTCACGGTGTACACGCCCTTCATCCTGCGACCGCTGCTCGCCGCTTTCTCGCTGGTCGATCGCGGCCAGATCGAAGCGGCAAGCGTGCTTGGCGCCAGGCCGTTCCGCATTGTGCGCCAGATCATCCTGCCGGCGGCAATTCCCGCGCTCATCGCCGGTGGCAGCCTCTGCCTGCTGCTCACTGTCAACGAATTCGGCATCGTGCTGTTCATCGGCGCCAAGGGCGTGATCACGCTGCCGTTGCTGATCTATGGCAAGGCAATCCAGGAATCGGCCTACCAGGTCGCCTGCATCATCGCCGTGGTCAACATCGCGCTGTCGCTCGGCCTGTTCGGCCTCTACCGTTTCGCCGCCGGCCGGTTGGGAGTCTAGCCATGCTGGTCTGGTCGCGCTCCGGCCGCTTGGTGATCTGGGTGATCTTCGCGCTGATCTTCGGCGTGCTGTTTCTGGCGCCGCTGGCTGTCATCCTCTTGTCCAGCCTCGCCGACCAATGGAACGGCGTGCTGCCAAATGGCTTGACCACGGAGCACTACGCCGATGTCGCCAAGGGCGCGGCCTGGAACGCGGTCAAGGCGAGCCTCGTCACCGGCTTCGCGGCAAGCGCATTGGCGCTGGTCAGCGGCACCTGGGCGGCCTTGTCGCTTCGTCTTCAAGGGCCCTGCTTTGAAGCGGCTGCTCGGCCTTTTGTTCTTCATCCCGAGCGCGGTGCCTTCGGTGTCCATCGGCCTCGGCCTGTTGGTGGCCTTCAGCCATCCGCCGCTGCTGCTCAACGGCACGATCGCCATCGTCATGATCGCGCATTTCGTGCTGATCTCGGCTTTCACCTTCGGCAATGTCTCGGCCGGGCTGGCGCGGCTGTCGCCCGACTTCGAGCAGGTCGCGTCGAGCCTCGGCGCACGGCCGGCCTACCGGCTCTGGCATGTCACGCTGCCCTTGCTCGCGCCCTATCTGGTCGCCGCCTTCGGTCTGAGCTTCGCGTTGTCGATGGGTGAACTCGGCGCAACCGTCATGGTTTATCCGCCGGGCTGGGTGACGCTGCCAGTGTCGATCTTCTCGCTCACCGATCGCGGTGATATCTTTGCCGGTGCCGCGCTCACCATGATCCTGGTGGCGGCGACGCTGGTCCTGCTGCTTGGGCTGGAGCGCATCACCAAGCGTGCCACCGGTGCATAGCGGACATTGCCTCAGGCCGGCTTGCGTTCAACGATGTAGATGTGGTCGGCAGCCAGCACCACTTCGCCGCGCTGGTTGATCACCTCGCAGCGCTCGATCACGCGTCCTGAATTCGGCCGCTTCGGATCGTCTTCCTTGGCCGCGATGGTGGTGCGGGTGCGGATGGTGTCGCCGATGAACACCGGCTTGATGAAGCGCAGCCGGTCATAGCCATAGGAAAAGGCAACGGGATTGATGACCGTCGCCGTCAGCCCGATGCCGACCGAGAACACCAGCGTGCCATGCGCGATGCGCTGGCCGAACGGGGTCGTCTTCATGAACTCGGCGTCCATATGGTGCGGGAAGAAATCGCCGGTGTGGCCGGCATGGACGACGAAGTCGGTCTCGGTGATGGTGCGGCCGCTGGTGAGGCGTGACGAGCCGATCTCGTAGTCCTCGAAATAGGTGATCTGTTCCATCAGGGCCTTTCCGCGATCGGCGTCGCTGGCGCCGCGCTCGAGCGATAGGCCGCTTCCACCAGCGCCATTGTGTTCCAGGCGTCCTCGACCGAGCTGACCAGTTCGGCGTCATCGCCCGATGCAAAGCGCTGGACATTGGCCATCCGCGCAACAAAGGCGTCGGGAAACCATTCGCCGGCCAAAGGCACTGCGATCCAATCGCTCCCGCCTTTCGGGTAGATTTCCAGAATGTCCGGCTCGCCTCGGGGATAGTCGAGGTTGAGACCGAGCTTGAGATAGGCCGCACCCTCGGTGCCGCTGATGCGGAACTCGCAGGCCTGGTGCCGGCGCCCGAACTTGTGGTCGTGGTTGATCGACAGCGCGCAGCGCACCGTGTCGCCATAGTCGAGAATGGCGCTGGTGCGCGTCTGCGCCACTCTGTGATTGGGATGGCCAAGCGTCTTGGCGTGAACACCCTTGGGGTCGCCGAGCAATTGCCGGATCAGGTCGAGATAGTGGATCGAATGCATGGCGATCTCGACGCGCGGCGCCTTGAGCAGGAATTCCCACAATTGCCACGGCGTCGCCAGTGCCAGCCAGGCGTCGAAGTCGACGACCTCGCCGAGCCAGCCCTTGGCGACGGCGTCCTTCAGCGCCAGCATCATCGGCGCGAAGCGAAGCTGGAAATTCACCGCCGCTCTGAGATTCCCGGCGCGGCAGATTTCGAGGATTTCGGTTGCTTCGCCGAGATAGTTGCCCATCGGTTTCTGGATCAGGGCGACCGCGCCGTCGGGCAGAGCCTTCAGAATCTCGGCATGCCGTCCCGGTGGCGTCGCCAGATCGAAGATCGCGTCGTTCACTCCAGCGGCCTCCTCCACCGAGCGGAAGACGGAGACGTCCCATTTTTCGGCCAGGGCCCGCGCTTTGGCGTGGTCCGGGTCGTAGAGACCGGCGATCGGAAACCCCGCCTTCCGGTAGGCGGGAAAATGCGCGTCGCCGACGATCGACCCTGCGCCGAAAGTGACGATCGGTCGGGGTTGTGAGGGTTTGGCCCAGGCCTGGACAAGTGAGGCAGGGTCGAAACCGCCTTCAGTCATGGTGAAAGACCTCGTCCATGGAAGCCCACCATTCACCCTCTTTGCGGGTCGCAAGCGGCTCCTGGCAAGGTATGCAGACGGCCCACCATTCCTGCGTCTTCGGGTCCGCCGCCATTTTTGCCATGTCGGCCACGTAGTCGGTGCCGTGGTACTCGAAGGTGCTGAACAGCAGGTTCTCCGGCCGCTTCAGGTAAATGGAATAGTTCTTGATGTTGCAGGCCGAAATCATGGTCAGCACGTCGGGCCAGACGGCGGCATGCAGGCGAACATATTCCTCGACCTTCTCCGGCTTCAGCCCGAGTACAAATCCCATCCGCTGCATATCAGCTCCTTATGTGGTGATCGCCGTGGTGAATTCGGCGATGCTCATGGCCTTGACCGCGTCCCAGTCCCAATCGATGCCGATACCGGGCTCGTCGGGCGCCAGCGCATGCCCATCCTCGATGCGCATGCGCTTGCCGGTCAACTGGTCGAGTTGAGGAATGTACTCGACATATCTGCCGTTCTGAACAGCGCAGGTCAGGCTGACATGCAATTCCATCAGGAAATGCGGGCAGACCGGAATGTCGAAGGCCTCCGCCGCATGGGCGATCTTGAGCCAGGGCGTGATGCCGCCGATGCGGCCGACATCGACCTGTACGATCGAGCAGGCGCCTTTCTGCATGTATTCGCGGAAATGGCGCATGGAATAGAGCGACTCGCCGATGGCGATCGGCGTCGGCGTTGAGTTGGACAGCCTGATGTGTCCGTCTATGTCGTCGGCGGGCAACGGCTCCTCGATCCAGGCGAGGTCGAGTTCGCGCAACCTCGCGGCGCGCCGGATCGCCTCGTCGACGGAAAAACCCTGGTTGGCGTCGGTCATGATCTCGTAGCCGTCGCCGACCGCCTTGCGCACTGCCGCGAGCCGCGCGAGATCCTCCGATCCATGCGGCCTGCCGATCTTTACCTTCGAGCCGCGAAACCCCTTGGCCTTGGCGGCCAATGCATCATCGACCAGCGCCTGGGTCTCGATGTGCAGCCAGCCGCCTTCGGTCGTGTAGAGCGGGCAGCGGTCCTTGGCGCCGCCGGCGAGCTTCCACAGCGGCAGGTTCTGCTTCTTCGCCCTGAGATCCCACAGTGCCGTGTCGATCGCCGCGATGGCGATGGCCGTGATGGCGCCGATCGTGGTCGCATGGGTGGCGAATTCCAGATCGTGCCAGATCGCCTCGATCATGTCAGGGTCGCGGCCGACGAGACGTGGCGCGAGATGGTCGGAGAGCAGCCGCATCACCGACGAGCCGCCGGTGCCGATCGTGTAGCTGTAACCCGTGCCGACCGCGCCATCGGAATCCGTGATGGTGACGATCGGCGTTTCCTGGCTGACGAAACTCTGGATGGCGTCGGTG
Organism: Mesorhizobium sp. ES1-6; assembly: GCF_020164775.1. Lineage (NCBI taxonomy): Bacteria > Pseudomonadati > Pseudomonadota > Alphaproteobacteria > Hyphomicrobiales > Phyllobacteriaceae > Mesorhizobium > Mesorhizobium sp. ES1-6. The sequence continues at coordinate 366,117 of NZ_JAIUGU010000004.1, read as the reverse complement.
CGCTTGACCTTGGGGACGAGGTCGACCATCCGCAGTTCTATCTTTTCGATCCTGGCCATTTCAGCTCCGCAATGTCTTGCCGGTGTCGACGGCAAACAGATGCGCTTGCGACAAGTCCAGGCTCATCGTCACCCGCTCGCCAGGCTTCAGTGGGCGCGGGTTCAGCATGCGCGAAACCCAGTCGCTGCCGTTGAACTCGACGAACACCAGCGTCTCGTTGCCGAGCGGTTCGGTGACGGTGATCGGCAGTTCGATCTGGTGCACGTCCGCGGCACCGCCGGAGCTGATGCCATGGCCGGTCGGATAGATGTCATCGGGCCGCAGCCCGAACACCACCTTGTCGCCGGCGGCGACATTGGCCTTGAACTGACCGGGCAGGGGCAGCTTGGCGCCGCTGGCGAAGACCAGTTGGCCGTCACTGACCGTGGCCTCATGCAGGTTCATAGGCGGCGAGCCGATGAAGCCGGCGACGAAGCGCGTCGCGGGCCGGCGGAACACTTCGTCTGGGGTGCCAACCTGTTCGATATGGCCGTCGCGCATGATGACGATGCGGTCGGCAAGCGTCATCGCCTCGACCTGATCGTGGGTGACGTAGATCACCGTCGACTGCACCTTGGCATGCAGCTTCTTGATCTCGGTTCGCATCTGCGTGCGCAGTTTGGCGTCGAGATTGGAAAGCGGCTCGTCGAACAGGAACACATCCGGGTCGCGCACGATGGCACGGCCCATGGCGACGCGCTGGCGTTGCCCACCGGACAGTTGCGAGGGGCGGCGGTCGAGCAGCGTGTCGAGGCCGAGTATGGCCGACGCCTCCGCGACGCGTCGGTCCATATCGTCCTTGGCGGCGCCCGCGATCTTGAGCGAAAAGCCGAGATTCTCGCGCACCGTCATGTGCGGATAGAGCGCGTAGGACTGGAACACCATGGAGATGTTGCGTGAACGCGGCGGCAGATCGTTCACGACGCGCCCGCCGATCTCGATCGAGCCGGCGCTGATTTCTTCCAGCCCGGCGATCATGCGCAGCGTCGTCGACTTGCCGCAGCCGGAGGGCCCGACCAGCGCGATGAATTCGCGGTCGGTGATGTCGAGGTCGATGCCATGCACGATCTCGATGTTGCCGTAGCGCTTGGTCAGTTTTTTTAGGGAAACCGTTGCCATGGATCAGCCTTTCACCGCGCCGGAGGTCAGGCCGCCGACAAGGTGTTTCTGGACGATGAAGGTAAGCGTGAGTGCCGGGATGATCATCACGACGGCGAGCGCGCACATGCCGCGCCAATCGATGGTGAATTCGGCCGTATAGTCGAGCAGGCCGACCGGCAGCGTCTTGGCGCTGACCGAGCGGGTCAGTTGCGAGGCCAGCGCGAACTCGTTCCAGCAGGTCAGGAAGGCAAAGATCGCGGCAGACGCGATGCCCGGACCGGCGAGCGGAAACTCGACCTGCCAGAAGGCCTGCCAGCGCGTGCAGCCGTCGATCTGGGCGGCTTCGGCGAGATCCTTGGGCACCTGGCGGAAGAAGCCGTCGATCAGCCAGATCGTGAACGGCACGTTGAGTGCGACATAGGCCAGGATCAGGCCGAAATGCGTATCGATGATGCCGAGCCGCACATAGAGGAAGAACAGCGGCAGCGACAGCGCGATGCCTGGCACCGTGCGGGTCAGCATCAGCCCGAGGAACACGCTCGACTTGCCGCGGAAGCGGTAGCGCGCGAAGGCATAGCCCCCCGCCATGCCGATGGCGACCGCGATCACCGTCGAGGTTACCGAGATGATCAGCGAATTGCGAAAATATTCGATGACCGGGATGCCGCCCTTGCCGATGCCTGAGAACATCGCGACATAGGCGTCGAAGGAGATTTCCTGCGGGATCCACACCGGCGGTTTGGCCATGATCTCGACTGTCGGCCTGAGCGACGACAGCACGATCCACAGGCCAGGCAGGCAGATGGTCAGCATCGCCAGGAACAGGCCGATACGATAGACGATGCCGAGCAGCCGGCGCTTCAGGCGGGCGGAAGAATTCTCGTCCATCTTCACCACCCCGCCCTTCACCACTCGGCGCCGATTTGCGTGCGCGCCGCGGCGAGCTTGTTGAAGAAATAGACGGTGAAGGCGATCGACAGCAGGATCGAGAAATAGGCCATGGCGTTGGCCATGCCCATGCGCCCGTCGCTATAGGCGGTGCGCGCCACCAGCGTCCACAAAAGCTCTGTGCGGCCAGCCGGTCCGCCATCGGTCATGATCTTGACGATGTCATAGGCGCGCGCGACGTCGAGCGAGCGGATGGTCATGGCGATGTAGGCGAAGGGCATGACGAACGGCCACGTCACATAGCGGAATGTCTGCCACGGCGTGCAGCCATCGACGCGCGCCGCCTCGATCGGCTCCTTGGGCATGGCGAGCAGCCCGGCGAGGATGAGAATGGCAAAAATCGCCGTCGACGACCAGATCTCGGCAACCGAAATGGCGATGAAGGCGAGATGGCCTTCGATCAGCCACGGGATGGCATCCCTGGTGATGCCGAGCGACTGCAGGGCGTTGTTCACCAGGCCGATATTGTCGTTGAACATGAATTTGAACTGGAAGCCGACCAGGATCGGCGAGAACATCATCGGGAACATCATCAGCGTGCGTAGGATGCGTTGCCCGCGCGTCGCCTTCTCGACCAGCATCGCCAGGCCGAGGCCAAGCAGCATTTCGAGATTGAGCGCGATCGTCAGCAGCAGAACCGTGCGCCCGAACGCCCACCAGAAATCGGTGTTGGCCAGGATCGAGAGATAGTTGCGGAAACCCACGAAGACGAAGAACGTCTCGGGCTTGGTCAGGCGGAACGGCGTGAAGCTGGAATAGAGCGACAGAAGCAGCGGCACCACGACGACCGCCGCCAGCACGACGATGGCCGGAAGCAGCAGCAGGAACGGCGCGGATGGCTTGAGGCCCTTCATCGGGCTCCTCTGGTGTCTGGCATTCAAATCTTGGGCCGAGGCCCGATATGGTGAAACGAACAGTGCCGCCAAAAGGCGATCGCCTCCCCCATTTGTGAATGGGAGAGGCGGCGTTGGGAGCAATGCCTAGAGTTTACCGGCGTCCTGAAGGATCTGCGTCGCCTTGGCGGCGGCTTCGTCCAATGCCTGCTTGGAAGTCTTGTCGCCGAGGATCGCCGCCTGCAACTCGGGATAGACGGCGTTCGAGATCTCGATCCATTCAGGCGTCTGCGGCACGGCGAAGGCGTGCTTGGCTTCTTCCTGGAAGGCAGACAGAACCTCCTTCTTGTAAGGATCACTCGCCGCCTGCTGCAGGTCCCAGTCCCAGACCGCGGTGCGGGTCGGTAGCGGACCCGCGGCGGCCTCGAGCTTCTGGCTGTCCTCATTGGTCAGCCACCACACCAGCGACGCCGCGGCCTCCTTGTTCGGGCAGTTCTCGGTCACCGAGAAGCCATGGAAGCCCGACCAGCCGGTGCGCTTGCCGGAAGAGCCCTTCGGTGCGACCTTGACGCCGACATTGCCGGCGACCTTCGACGACTTCGGGTCGTTGAAGAAGCCGGCCCAGCCCGGCCAATCGAGGTTGATGGCGACGGTGCCGGAGGCGAAGCCCTGGCCCAGATCGTCCCAGAGGTAGTTGGTGGTCCCGGCCGGCACCGCCTTGGCCTTGTAGAGGTTGACGAACCAGTCGAGCGCCCGGATGCCGGCCTCGGAGTTGAAGACCGGCTTGCCGTCCTTGTCGAGATATTCGCCGCCCTCGGCGACCACCATCTCATAGAAGCGGCCATTGATCGCCTCTTCCTTGCCGGCGAACTGCGTGCCGTAGAAATTGGGCGGGTTGGCGAAGAACTCGGCCTGGTCGGTGACTTCTTTCCAGGTGTCCGGCGGCACCAGGTCATAGCCGTATTTGGCCTTGAACTTGGCTTTGTTGTCGGCGTTCTCGTAAAGGCTCTTCTGGTAATAGAGCGCAGAGACGTCGAACTGCGCACGCGGCAGCATCTCCAGCTTGCCGTCGATGGTCGCCGCCGTGATCGTCGACGGCACGAAGGCGTCGATCTCCGATTTCGGCAGGAGCTTGCTGAGGTCGGTGTAGAGCCCGGTATATTGTGGCGCGAAGGAGGAATGGTTCCAGCCGACGCACCAGTTGGTGCTGCCCGAGGCGATGTCGGACTTGAGCTCCTTGTCGATATCGAAGCCGTTCTTCTTGGTCAGGATGTTGACCTTGGCGCCTGTCGCCTTCTCCCATTCGGGGATGCGCTCGTAGAGCTTTTCATATTGCTGGCCGCCGATCAGTTTCACGTCGACGGTCACGCCTTCGAATTTGCCGGGCAGGTCGCCGGCAAGGGCGGTGCCTGCGCCTGACGCAAGCACCAATGCGCCGGCGCAAACGCCGGAAAGCAGTCTGTTCATTGGTATCCTCCCTGGGTGCGCCTTGGCGGCGCCGGCAACTCGTCACGTGACAAGAAGTGCTACATTCATATACAAACAAAACATTCATCCATACGTCAAGGCGAAATTTGTTTCCGCCGGCCGCGTTCCTGCGTATATGAAGAATCGAATTCACTAAGGGATGAGCCATGGACGACAGCGAAGACGAGCGGTACCGCGCGCCGGCGCTTGACAAGGGCCTAGACATCCTCGAACTGCTGGCCGGCGTCGACGGCGGTCTGACCCAGGCCGAGATCGCCAAGAAGCTCGACCGCAGTCCCAATGAATTCTATCGCATGCTCGACCGGCTGGTGCGGCGCGGCTATGTCACGCGGCTTGACGGCGACCGCTATTCTTTGACGCTCAAGCTGTTTGGCCTGGCGCAGCTGCACGCGCCGGTGCGCAGGCTGGTTTCCTACGCGACACCGCTGATGCGCGAACTGGCCGAAACCTCGCAGCAGGCTAACCAACTCGTTGTTTTTGATCGCGGTTCCGCTGTCGTCATCGGCCAGCAGGAGGCCCCGAATTACTGGGGCATCTCGATCCGTGTCGGCTCCCACATCAGCCTTTTCGACACCGGTTCGGGCCATGTCCTACTCGCATTCCGTTCACCGGAAGAGCGGCGGATGATGATTTCGGAGCACGTCCGCAGCACCGACAAGACGGCGCAGCCGGCCGAGTTCTTTACCCGGCTCGATCAGATCCGCGACCGCGGCTACGAGATGATGGCTTCCATGCAGACGGCAGGCGTCTTCAACCTGTCGGCACCGGTGCGCGGGTCCGACGGCAATGCCATTGCCGCGCTGTCGATCCCCTACATCACCGTAGTCAATGCGCCGTCCGCGCCCGACATCACGCGGACCATCGAGCTGTTGCTGGCAACCTGCGAAAAGCTGTCGCATCTCGCCGGGTCGGCTGTAGGCTCATCGGTCTAAATTCTTATTTGAATGAAGAATTCCTCCGTGAGATGATCCGGAGAGCCTAGGGGAGGAGCCCGCCATGATCATCGACACCCATCTGCATCTCATCGATCGCTCGGCCTTGCGCTATCCCTGGCTGGCCGGTGTGCCGGCGCTGAACCGCGACTTCTCCTACGAGGAATACGCCGCGGAGGCGCAGCGGGCAGGTGTTGGGCGCGTGCTGCACATGGAGGTCGATGTCGATCCGACCGATATCGAGGCGGAGACCGCCTATGTCGAGGGCCTGTCACGACAGGCGGGCAGCATGCTGGTCGGAGCGATCGCATCTTGCCGGCCCGAGGAGGCGGATTTCCCGGCCTATCTCGAACGCCAGCAGGCAAATCCCTTCGTCAAGGGCTTCCGCCGCGTCCTCCACGTCGTCCCCGACGATCTTTCGGAAGGCGCACTGTTTCGGGACAACATCAAGCGGCTTGCCGGCACCGGTCTGACCTTCGACCTCGTGGTGCTGCCGCGTCAGATCCCCAAGGCGATCGCGCTGGCCGACCTGGCGCCCGACGTCCAGTTCGTGCTTGATCATTGCGGCGTCCCCGACATCAAGGGCAAGAGCGAACACCCCTGGCGCGAGCATATGAGCGAGATCGCGCGGCGCCCGAACGTGATGGCCAAGATTTCAGGCGTTGTCGCCTATGCCGATGCCTCCAGCTGGACCGTCGAGACGCTGCGGCCTTACGTCGAACACACCATCAATGCATTCGGCTGGGACCGTGTCGTCTGGGGAAGCGACTGGCCGGTCTGCACGCTTGGCGGCGGCCTGTCGACCTGGGTGGCGGCGACCCATGCGCTGCTTTCCGGCTGCAGCGTTGCCGAGCGCGATAGGCTGTTGTCGGGAAATGCCCGCAAGTTGTGGCGGTTGAAATAGTGCAATCCAGGAAAAGTGCGTAGCGGTTTTCCGTCGGGAGTTGCGTGAGGCAAGACCCGGCGCCCTCAGATGGTCGTCGAGACGTGCCGCTCGCGACCGTACAGCGAGACCAGCAGCACGATGATGAAGCCCAGCGCCGCCTGCACCGCCGAGGGCTGGAAGCCGAGGCCGATCAGCAGCGTGTTGATTTCGGTCAGCACCAGCACGCCGGCGATCGTGCCGAGATAGCTGCCGCGGCCTCCGACCAGTGCCGCGCCGCCGACGACAACGGCTGCGATGGTCTGGAACAGATAGGGCTGGCCGACATCGCCATAGGCCGAGCCGGTGAAACCGAGCAGCAGCACGCCCGCCACGGCGGCGAAGAAGGCGCTCGCCGCATAGGTGACCACCCACATGCGCACCGGGTCGATCAGCGCCAGCGGCGCGGCGCCAGGATTGCTGCCCAGCGCGTATAGCCGGCGACCGTAAGCCGTTCGTTCCAGCACCAGGACGACGAGCGCCGCCAGCACGATGAGGCTCGGCACCAGCCACGGCACCGGCAGCGGTCCGGCCGATCCGCCGATCGAGACGAAGCTGGAGACCGCTTGCGGTGCCGAGCCCGAGGGGAAGCCGGCGGTCCACAGCAGCACGAGACCCTGCACGACCATGCCGATGCCGAGCGTGACGATCAGCGGCTGGATATCGAGGCTGCGCGAGATCAGCCCGTTCAGCCCGCCGATAAGCAATGCCAGCACGCCGACGAGGCCGCAGACAAGGACAAAATTCCAGCCATCGCCGTAGAGCTGTGCGGCCACGACATTGGCGAAGCCGATGACGAAGGGAATCGACAAATCGATACCGCCCATGATGACGACGAGCGTCTGGCCGATCGAGGCGACGGCAAGCAGCGAAGCAAGCACCAGCATGGCGCGCACGGCAAATGGCGAGGAGTAACCGGGAATGAGGATCGTGCCCGCGAGATGCAGGAGCGCTGCCACACAGAAGGCGCCGACGACGCGGGCGTTGGTTGTCGCGAACAGATTTCGGCCCGCCATGTCAGCGCCCTCTCATGGCAAGACGCTCCTGCGCTGCTGTCAGCATCACCGCCAGCACGAGGATGGCGCCGTAGGCGATCTGCAGCACGAAGGTCGAGACATTGAATGTCGTCAGCACGCTCTGCAAAAGGAAGATGTCGATGGCGCCGATCGCGGCACCAGCGACGCCGCCACGCCCGCCTGCCAGGCTGACGCCACCGAGAGCGACCGCGGCGATGGCGATCAGCGTATAGGTCGGCCCGATATTAGGGTCGGCCGAGCCGATCAGTGCCGTCAGCATCAGCCCGGCACAGCCGCCGAGAATGCCTGACATGACATAGGCGATGAAGCGCACGCGCGTGACGTCGACGCCGGCGGTGTAGGCGGCACGGTCGTCGCTGCCGACCGCCATCAGCTGGTCGTAGTAAGGCGTGCGCCGCACCAGCCCCCAGGCAATGAACATCAACAGCAGCGGCAGCATCGACCAAGGACCCGCCAGCGCCTTCAGCCAGGTGGGCGCCGGGCCGATCGGTGCGGGCAGGATCGTCAGCGTCACGCCGGTGAGGATCAGATAGGTGCCGAGCGTGGCGACGATAGGCTGGATACGCACGACGGTCGCCAGAAAACCGTTGGCCACGCCGACCAGCGCGCCGATGAGCAGAGCCGCCGGGACAAGCAGCAGAGGCGACGAGATGCCGACCTTGAGGAACAGCACCTCGATCACGGCGGCGTTGACGAAGCCCATCAACGGCCCGACCGAGATATCGATGCCGCCCCGTCCGGCAAGGATCGCCGGCGTCGAGGCGATGGCCGCGCCGATCAAAGGTGCCGCCAGTCCGATCAGCGCGCCCCACGACCCCGGCTGGAAGCGTGCCGGATTGAGGATGAGATTGACCGCCAGCAGGAGGACCAGCAGCACGACGGCGAAACCGACGCTCCGCCAAAGAGACAGAAGGCGTGTACTCATGCCGCACGTCCGAACATGGCCGATATCACGCCATCGGTGTTCATGGCTTCGCCGGCAATTTCCGCTGCAACCTCGTGTTCCCTGAACACCAGCACGCGATGGCAGAGGAGCAGGATCTCCTCGATCTCGCTGGACAGGATGACAAGCCCCATGCCGTCGGCGGCCAGCCCGCGAAAGACATCGTAGAGAACATGGCGGGTCGCCACGTCGACGCCGCGCGTCGGGTCGTTGAGAAGCAGGATCGCGGGTTCCAGCGCCAGCGCCCGCGCCAGCAGCACCTTCTGCTGGTTGCCGCCCGACAGGGTGGTTATCGGCGCATCGGGCCGGGGCGCCACGATCGACAGCTTTTCGCGGTAGAGTTCGTAGCGCGCCTTGCGCGCCGCTGGACTGATCAAGCCAAGGTGGGTATCGCGCGACAGGGTCGATACGGCGAAATTGTCGAGCACCGACTGTGTGGGAAATATGCCGTTCGCGCGTCGGTCACGCGGCAGATAGGCGACGCCGCTGGCGACGGCCTTGCGGAACCCGATGATCTTGTGCGGCCCGCCGGGCAGGTCGAGCGTGATCGAGCCGCCAAGCGGCGGTACCAGGCCGGCGAGCATTTTCAGGAACAGTTCTTGGCCGTGTCCGTCGAGACCGGCAAGGCCGACGATCTCGCCCGGCGCGATGGCCTGCGTGATCGGGCTGGCGCCGGGCGCGATGACGAGGTTGCGAACGGTGAGGGTGCCGCGATCAGCCATGCGCCAGCTCCGCCGCCGTGCGTGGCGCCATGGCTTTCAACAATTCGGCCGGCGTCGAGGTCCCACGCTCTTCGGTGCGCACCACGTTGCCGCCGCGCAGGATCGAGATGCGATCCGACAGCGACATCACTTCATCCATTCTGTGGGTGATGAACAGGATGAGGCAACCTTCGGCGGCGAGCGAGCGCATCAGCAGAAACACCGACTCGCGGTCGGCGAAATCGAGCGCGGCGGTGACCTCGTCGAGGATCAGAATTTTTGGGTTACGCACGACCGCACGTGCGAGGACGATGAGTTGCTGCGCGGCGAGCGGCAGCAGGCCGGCGGGCGTGTCGAGCGGAACGTCGGTGACGGCGAAGCGTTTGAGCGCGGCGGCAGCCCTGTCGCGGCGTTCGTTGCGCGGCACCGTGCGCCGCACCAGCCCATCGAGACCAAGCAGAATGTTGTCGGTCACGCTGCGGTCCGGCGCGATCAGCACTTCCTGGAAGACGGTCGCGAAGCCCTGCGCCTGGAAGGCCGAGGGGTTGCTCCCCGCGAACGGCTGGCCTTGCAAAACAATCGCGCCGCTGTCCGGCTGTACGATGCCGGACAACAGCTTGACCATCGTGCTCTTGCCTGAGCCGTTCTCGCCCAGGATGGTGTGAATGGTGCCCGCCCGGAACGCAATCGAGACATCCGCGAGCGCGACCGTCTCACCATAGCGTTTGGATATGTTTCTGATTTCAAGCATGCCGTGTTTCGAAGCTGGCTGGCCGGCTTCCCGAGGGGAGCCGGCTAGCTGGGTCTGTCGCGGGCGTCACTTCGAGCGGGCGCTATTTTGCACAGGCATCCGGCACCTTCGAATAGTCCCAGCCCTTGGTCGGTGCCGGGTTGGAGAAATAGGCGTCGAGCCATTCCTCCGGCATCGGATCCTTCGGCGGGATCGGGAAGATCGAGACGGCATCCGTCGTCATGCAGTCCTTGTACCAGGCGCCGAGATCGGCGTTGTGTACCGGCGGGATCGGGATCAGCAGCGTGTTCAGCTTCGGCTTCTGGCCGTCGAGCATGCGCTCACCGACGCGAAACAGCGTCTGCGCGGTCCAGTGCGGCAATACCGCATGGCCCTCGAAACGGTATTTGTCCGGGTTGGCCTTCCAGTAGCCCAACGCATCACCCGTGATCGAGCCGGTGATCAGCGGCGCTGGCCGGCCGGCCTCGGCAAAGGCCTCCGCGACGACGCGGCTTTCGCTGCCGGTTGTCCACACAGCATCGATCGGCGCCGGGTTGGTCGCGATCGCCTGCAGCACCACGGTCTTGGTGACGTTGGCCGTCCAGTTGCCGTTGACGTTGCGCGAGATCTTGAGTTTGGGGTTCTCGGCAAGCGCCTTGTCGGCGCCCTGGCGCTCCTGCACGACGATCGGGTGGCCGGCAATGCCTTCGACCAAAAGGATGCTGGCCCCATCCGGCTCAGCCTTGCCGATCGCCGTCATCATGTCATAGCCCCAGCGCGCATAGTTGGAATCGACATTGATCGCGTTCGGGCTGGTCACCGACCCGGCCGCCGTTATGAACGGAATGCCTGCCTTGGCGGCGGCGTCGATCGCATCGTCAAGTGCCGTCGCCGAGCCCGGGATCGAGGTGATGATCGAGCACTTCTTGTCGATGAAGGCGCGGATCTGGTTGATCTGCTGGCTGGCGTCGTTGTTGGAGTCCGATACTTCGAAGCTGGACACGGTGCCGTCGGCGATCAGCCCGTCGACAAGCCGCTTCAGTTCCTTGGTGACGGTCACCCGCCACGGATTGCCCTGGTAGGATTCCGAGTGGCACCATTTCCACGGCTTGGGCGGCGGGGTGAAATTGTCCCAGGCCGAAGGCAGCACCTTCTGTGGCGCGCCGTCATATTGCGCCTTGAGTTCATCAGGCAGCCCACCGATGACGCCTTGTACATCCTGGGCAAGAGCATTTGTCGCAAGCGAGGCCAGCGCGGTTGCGGCCAACAGGCCGCGGATCATGTTCTTCATTTTGTCTCCTCCGTTCGGTTTGGTTCAGGCTCCTCCACCGGCAGCGCCGGACACCTGCGCCGGAGAGTTGTCCCGGAACAGGCTGATGAGATCGGCGACGACCTGGCCAGCCGAATGGCCCGATGTCATGCCGGAATTGATGCGATCGGACGCCGCTTGCTGGAACGCCATGTAGCCGTCATGGCGCGGCCGCACCCATGCGCCCTCCAGCGTCGCGCGCGTGTCCCGATAGAAGTTGCCGGCCGCTTCGTTGATGGTCCGGTCTTCCCAGGCAGCCGCATGGCCGGGTTGACCGCCGGCGGCGGCATAAGGCCCACGCTGGACATCGCCGCTGGCGATCCAGTAGGCAAAATCGATCGCGGCCGCCTTGGCTTTCGAGAAGGCCGACACCGCTATTCCGGTGCCGCCGAGCGCCGAGCCGATAGGGCCGCCGGCACCGACAACCGGCATGTCCGCGAAGGCCAGGCGATGGGTGCGAAAACCGGCAGCGGCGTAGGGAACATAGCCGTAGATCAGCGGTGCGCAGACGAACCGGGAGTGGGCCTCCGCCATCCGTTCAAAAACGGCGATCGGGTCCATCTCGAGACAGGCTGGATCGACCAGCGCCGCGATCTCACGCATCCTTTCGAAGACTTCTGTGCCTGTCTCGACATCGATGAGATCGTGGGACGGATCAGTCCCGCAAGGGCGTCCCAGATTGCCGGCCAGCGTGTAGAAGGTCATCAGCGAGTGAGGCGGCCGCAACGGCAGCAGCACACGGCCCTGCCGTGCGAGATCGAGCACCTCGCGCCAAGTCGCCGCCGGCGCTTCGAGCGCGTCCGGCCGCCAGGCCTGCACCTGCGCCGCCGCGTCGATCGGAAACGCCCATTGCCGGCCCTGCCAGCTATAGCTCGGATAGGACTGGCCGACGCTGCCCGAGGCGAGCGCCGTGCGCTCCGCCTCGCGGCCGGCGACGTCGAGCGGTTCAAGGCAGCGCTCCGCCGTGATCTGGCCGACATGCGGATGATCTATGACGATCAAATCATAGGCGCGCGCCAGTTCCTCGACCGGGAAGGATTCGAAATCCTGCAGCGAGCGCTTGTCCCACGCGACGGCAACGCCGGTTTTCCGCTCCCACAGGGATGAACACGCGACCATCGGATCGTAGCCGCGTGGGTGGCTCCAGGTCATGCCCTTGAGTTTACGCACGCTCACAGGCCGAACTCCGCGCGGATTTTCGCACTGTGCTCGCCGATACGCGGTGCCGCCCGATCGACCTTGGCCCTGATGCCGTCGACCCTGAGCGGCGAACTGGTGGTGAGGATCGACACGTCGTCCTCGCGCGTCACCGTCTGCAGCATGTCGAGCGACTGGAAGCCCTCGCTTGCGAGCATCTCGGGCCAGGTCAGCACCTTGGCGCACCAGATGTCGGCCGGCTCCAGGATGGCGAGCCACTCGTCGATGCTCCTGGTCGCAATCCTCTGCGCGATGATCGCCTTGATGTCGTCGCGCGCGGTGAACCAGGATGCCGGTCTGTCGCGATAGGGGGCCAGTTCGCTGAGCGACAACAGATCGGCGAGCTTGGGGATCGGCGTCATTGCGATGGCGAGGTAACCGTCCTTGGCCGGATAGACGCCGTAAGGCGCCGACAGATAGGCATGCGCGCTGCGGAAGCTGGAGCGCCTGGGCAGGCGGCGGCCATCATTGAGATGCGTGGTCAGCACCTCGAACTGGAAATCGACCAGCGCCTCCATAAGGCTGGTCTCGATGTGGCTGCCCTGGCCGGTAATGCCGCGCCGCACCAATGCGGCCAGTATACCTTGGGCGCAGGCCGCGCCCGCCAGCATGTCGCCAATGGCGAGGCCGAACGGCACCGGTCCCTGGTCCTCGTCGCCGTTCAGCCACATCACGCCCGAACGCGACTGGGCCAGCAGATCCTGGCCGGGCCGCTTGACCCACGGACCTTCCTCGCCATAGCCGCTGATCGAGGCGTAGACCAGGCGCGGATTGATCTGGCGGACGGCTTCGTAATCGAGGCCGAGGCGCTCGATGACACCCGGCCGGAAATTCTGGATCAGCACGTCGGCCTTGGCCAGCAGGCCGCGCAGTGCCGTGAGGTCCGCCTCGTTCTTCAAATCGATGGCAAGACTTTCCTTGGCCCGGTTGATGGCGTGGAAGATGGTGGAATCGCCGCCGATCTCGGTGTCGCTGAGATAGAGCCGGCGCGACAGGTCGCCGCCATCGGGCCGCTCAATCTTGATCACGCGGGCGCCGAGGTCGAGCAGTCTGAGCGAGCAATAGGGTCCGGACAGGAACTGGCTCATGTCGACGACGACGAGACCAGCGAGCGGCAAATCGGCTGCTGCCGGCATTGCTATTTCTCCGTCTTTCCGACGAAATCGGCAGGGTTGCGGTACTTCACCGTCTGCAGATGCTCGCAATAGAGAACGAGTTCGCCTTCGCCCTTGAATACCTCGTAGCTGGCGCGGATCAGCCCCATCTCCTTGTAGCGGGGCTGCTTGTCGAGATTGGAACGGATCGAATAGATCGTATCGCCAATGAAGACGGGCTTGATGAAGCGCAGCTTGTCGTAGCCATAGGAAAAGGCGTTGACGCAGTTGGTGGCGACCAGCCCCAGCCCCGCCGAGAAGACGAACGCGCCGGCAATCAGCCGCTTGCCGAAAATGCCCTCGCTCTCCGCGAACATCTGGTCCTGCACATAGGGATGGATGTCGAGCACCAGCGTGTTGAAAAGGTGGCTGTCGCCCTCGGCCATCGTGCGCCGCAGCGAGCGGATTTTCTGGCCAACCGGCCAGTCTTCGTAAAACCAGTTCTCGGCGTTCCATACCGGCAACGCGGCATGATCGGCAGGCATATTGCTGGGGTGCGTCGAGGCAACGCCGACGGTCGGCGCGAAATCGTTCATGGCTCAATCCACCGGTCTCGTGAGAGAGGCCGGGCAAGCATTCGAGCACGCATCAAGGCGCCTGATTGCACGACGTCTCCTCCCGTCAATCTTCTTTTGTAAATACTATTTTCACATATGGGGTTGCGTTGCAAGCGAGGACAGGCGAAATTTTGGCTGTTCCGACAGCACTTCGAGGCTGGCGGGCAGGGGAGGAAAAATATGCGCAATGCCAGTCTGGTCTTCGTCGGCAGCCTGAACCGGGAGGCGCCTTATTTTCAGGGCGCGCGCGGCGTCGGCCTCGGGGTCTACAGCTTCGACGAGGAAACGCTGGAAACACGGAAACTGGCCGAGACCAACGACGTCGACAATCCGACCTTCCTGTCGGTGACGCCGGACGGCTCGCGCATCTACGCCAATTCGGAAGTGTTTGCCTGGCGCGAGGGAACTGTGTCGGCCTACAGCTTCGATCGTCGCTCGGGCAGGCTCGCCTATCTGAACAAGCAGCCGTCGCTCGGCAGCATCACGGCGCACAACACCATCACGCGTGATGGTACGAAATTGCTGGTCGCGAATTACGGTATGGGCGAGGGTGGGCCGGACCGCGCCGTGGCGGTCTATGGTTTCGACGGGGATGGCGCCTTGTCGGCCCCGTTGGCCGGCGTGTCGCACAAGGGCACCGGCCCCAACGCGGCGCGCCAGGAGCGTTCGCACGCCCACAGCGTCACCGAAACCATCGCCGGCGGAGTGGCCATCGTTGCCGATCTCGGCATCGACCGGTTGGTCTCCTATCGGATCGAGCAGGATGGCAATCTGACCAGACTTGCCGAATCCGCTCTGCCGCCCGGTGCAGGCCCACGCCATCTCGCGCTGCATCCGAACGGCCGCTTCGTCTTTGTCATGAACGAGCTGGATTCGACCATCATTTCGATGGCGTTCGACGAAACCATCGGCAAACTGTCGATCCTCGACGCCAAGCCGGCAGTGCCAGCCGAAGCGCGCAACGACAACCATTGCGCCGACATCCAGATCTCGCCGGATGGCCGTTTCGTCTACGGTTCAAACCGCGGCCATGACAGTGTCGTCGTCATGGCCGTCGATCAGGAGACCGCCGGCTTGAGCCTTGTCGACTATGTTCCTTGTGGGGGTGCCACGCCGCGCAACCTGGCGCTGACGCCATCGGGAGGCCATCTGTTTTCCGCCAACCAGAACGCCGACCGTATCTCGATCTTCGCTCGCGACCCCGGCAGCGGCATGCTGACCGACACCGGGCGCGTCATCGAAATCGGCACGCCGATGTGCGTCAGGATCGTGGCTTGACCGCCCGCCGGTAGACTCGCTGGGATCAAGCCTGTTGGATGGCCGAGAGTTTCCAGCTCGAGCCATTCTGACGCGTGAACGTCCACAACTCGGTCGTCTCCGTGGGATGATCCTCGTCGCCGTCGACGACCTTGCCGCTGGCCCGTTCGCGCGTCACGTCGCGCGACTCGTAGCGCAATGCGGCGGTCGCATAGTCGCGGTCGTCCTCGCGCCAGCTTTCCGCGATGTCGGCCTGCAGCAGGTGGATGTCCGATACCTCGTTCCTGAGACCTTTCTGGGCGTTGTCGGCCAGTTCCTCGGACAGATAGGACACCATCTCGGGCGTCACCGACCGGCGCAATGCGGCATGGTCTTCGCGGCCGAATGCTTCCTGGACCTCGGTCAGCAGCTGCTGGAACGCGTCGAGGTCGGTCTGGGCCAGCGTGATCTCCTCGGATTCGGTGGCAGCGGAGCCTCCGCCCGCCTCCCCGCCAAAGCCCGGAATCGTGAAGGAGCCGGCGCTGCCCGCGTCCTGCCGTTCCGTTGCGCGGTTCTCGAACCGTGAAGCCTGGGCATTGCCCATGCCGGCGATCGCGGGGACGGGGCCTCGGGCGGATTGCGACCGGAAGAACCTGATGGCCAGCATGATTGCGCCACCGATCAGCAGGGCCTGAAGCAGGAATCCAAACATGCCGGCGAGGCCGCCGAAACCTTGGCCCAGGAGCAGGCCGATCAGGCCGCCGATCAGCAGGCCGCGCATCATCGTTCCGCCGAAGCCGCTCATGAAACCGGGCCTCTGCGGGCCGGCCTGCGGCTGCCGGACCGCATTGTTCACACCGGTGTTGGGCGTCATTGAACGCTCGACCGGCGCGGCCGGAGCCGGCGCCGTCCTGGTCGGCGGCGCCGACTGGAAGGTGCGCGTGCCGCGGCTGCCGAAACTGCCGCCACGACGCGCCTCGGCATGATCGATCGCGACCATGGAGAAAGCGAGGAACAGGCCGGCAAGGAGGGTGACGAATCGGCTTGTGCGGGAAATCATCGGGGGACCTTTGTCGATGTGGTTTCGGAAATTCAGCAAGACGCCGGCCGTGTGGCGGGCGTCATATGGTCAATCGAACAACTCTTCGAAGAATGACTTTTTTCGCTTGGGATAGCGTTGGCCATGCGAGCGGGAATAGTCGTCGTCACGGTCCCGGCCATGGTGTGGCTGGGAGAACGCTGCCGGCTGTGGCTGCGGCGCGGGCGACGCCTCCCTGCCAGACCGTTCGACGATCTTGTCGAGTTCGCCTCGATCGAGCCAGACGCCGCGGCACTGCGGACAATAGTCGATCTCGATACCCTGGCGTTCGCTCATCACGAGCGCGACGCGGCAGGAGGGGCAAACCATACCAAGGAGGGAAGATGTCATGCGGGGCTCCTAACCAGAAAGAAGAGCCCTTGACCGAAAAGAATGGAAACGGGCCCGTTGAAGCGGTCCGACATCACGGTCGCCAGAAGCGACAGTCAGAGGGGCCCGGCCCGCACGGGAAAGCTAGGAATGCGAAGCGGCACCTTCAAGGGCGGTTCTTGTCCGCAAGCGTGATTTGTTGCTCACACCGTCACCACGATCTTGCCGAACTGGTCGTTCGATTCGAGATAGCGATGCGCCTCGACGATCTGATCGAAGGCAAAGGTCCGGTCGATGATCGGCTTGAGTGTGCCGGTCTCCAGCCCTTCAAGGACGAACGTCTTGGCGGCCTCCAGCTTTGCGTGGTCTCCAGTGATTTCGTGGACGAGGTAGCCGCGCAGCGTCAATGTCTTGCCTAGCACGGCAGGCAAGGGGAACGGCGTCGGTTCGCGGCTGAGGCCGCCATATTCGATCAGGATGCCACCCTTCGACATCGCCGCCGTCAGTGGCTCGAAGATCGGACCGCCGATCGGGTCGAAGACCACGCGCACGCCTTGCGGCCCGGCGATTTCTTTCAGTCGTGCAGCGAGATCTTCTTCGGCCAGGACCACGACTTCAGCCGCTCCTGCGTCGAGTAGGGCCTGCTTCTTCGCCGATGTCCGCGTCACCGCGATAGCTGTCGCACCAATGCCGTTGGCGATCTGGATCGCCGCAAGCCCGACGCTGCTCGACGCCGCCGTGATGATGATGAAATCCTCTGCGCGCAGCCCGGCGATCTCGATCAACGCACCATAGGCGGTGAGGTACGGCATCCAGATCGCCGCCGCCGATTGCCAGTCGAGGGACGGCGGATGCTTGACGACGAGCCCGGCGGGGAAGGTGACAAGCTCGCCGTAAGCCGGCCAGCGAACCATCGATCGAGGCGGGATGACACTGACGGCATCGCCAGCCGCCAACTCCGTGACGCCTTCGCCAATTGTCTCGATAACGCCCGCCGCTTCCAGCCCGAGGCCGGAGGGGAGGGTGGGTGTCTCGATATAGCTGCCCGCCCGCAGCAGCGCCTCGGCGCGGTTGAGCCCGAGCGCCTTGACGCGGATTTGCACCTCGCCCGACCCCGGAAGGGGAAGGTCGATATCCTCGATGCGCAGAACCTCGGGGCCACCATGCTGGTGAAAGCGCACGACACGTGTCATTCGGTTGACTCCAAATCATATTAACCGAATGAGCTATGTCGCGTGCGTCGCAGGCGATAAATGGTGATACGGATAGAACAGTAGAAACCAGGAGTTCCGAATATGGATAGGCTCGAGAGCATGGCCGTGTTCGTCAGGGCGGTCGATCTCGGCTCGTTCGCGGCCGCGGCGGTCGCGCTGGATATGTCCGGGCCGATGGTTGGCAAGCATGTCCGGTTTCTCGAGGAGCGGCTGGGCGTGCGTCTCATCAACCGCACCACGCGCCGCCAGAGCCTGACCGATTTCGGTCGTGCCTATTATGAACGCTGCCGCTTGGTGCTGGCCGAGGCCGAGGCCGCCGATGCGCTCGCCGCCGACCAGCTCTCAGAGCCGCGCGGAAAATTGCGCGTCACCATGCCGGCGCATTTCGGCCGTCACTGCGTCACCCCCGTACTGTTGCAACTGGCGCGGCGGTATCCGACGCTGGAGCTCGACCTGTCGCTCAGCGACCGCTTTGTCGATCTCGCCGAGGATGGCTACGATCTGGCGATCCGGACCGGGGATCTCGACGACAAGGCCGGCGTGATCGCGCGCCGCGTTGCGCGTCAGGACATGGTCGTCTGTGCCGCGCCTTCCTATCTGCAAATCCAAGGCGAACCTCGGCGGATCGGAGACCTCGCCGATCATCAGGCGATTGTCTACCGCCGGCTTGGCATGATCGTTCAGCCCTGGCTGTTTCCGTGCGAGGGACAAACCGCGCTCGAGGTCATGCCAACCGGCCGGCTGCGGCTCGACGATCTCGACGCCATCGCCGATGCCGCGGTCGACGGCATGGGGCTGGCGTGGCTGCCTCATTGGCTGGTGCGCGAACGCATGCGGGCCGGCACGCTGGTCGAGCTGTTGCCGGAGCAGCCGCGTTATCCCTACGACTGCCATGCGCTCTGGTTGCGGACACCGCGCCTGCCGCTCAAGGTCCGGCTTGCCGTCGACGCGCTTGCCGCGGGCTTGCCGAAAATGATGGCGTGAGCGGTGATCGAGAAATTTGCGCTCTTTGAGGTGTCGCGCTCCAATGCCATATGAAGGTGGCTGACGGAATGCGCATCGCAGGAGAGACGGTTCATGACCAAGGGTTCGGATCTGTTCGTGGCGGCTCTGGAGAACGAAGGGGTCGATCGGATCTTCGGCATTCCGGGCGAAGAAAATCTCGACGTCGTCGAATCCATCCGCCGCTCCTCGATCCAACTGATCCTGACCCGCCACGAGCAGGCGGCCGCCTTCATGGCCGCCACCTATGGCAGGCTTACCGGCAAGCCGGGCGTGTGCATCACCACGCTTGGCCCGGGCGCGCTCAATCTGACGACGGGTGCTGCCTATGCGCTGCTCGGCGCCATGCCGATGATCATGCTCACTGGCCAGAAGGGCATCCTTTCGTCGCGCCAGGCGCGCTTCCAGATCGTCGACATCGTCGCGGCGATGAAGCCGCTGACCAAGCTGTCGCGCCAGATCGTCTCGCCCAGGATGATCCCCTCGCTGGTGCGCGAAGCCTTCCGCGTCGCCCAGGAGGAGCGCCCCGGCCCCGTGCATCTGGAACTGCCGGAAGACATCGCGGCGGCGCAGTGCGATCCGGTCGCGCTGGTGCCGACGCACCCGGTCGACCTGCCCATAGCCGGCGCGGACGCGCTCGACCGCGCCGCTCGCATGATCATCGAGGCCAAGCGTCCGCTGCTGATGTTCGGCGCCGCGGCGTCGCGCCCGCGCGTCACCCCCGACATCGCCCAGTTCGTGCTGCGCACGCAGATTCCCTATTTCACCACGCAGATGGGCAAGGGCACCGTCCCTGGCGGCACCGAACTCTACATGGGAACGGCCGCATTGTCGGAACGCGACTATGTCCACGAGGCCATCGAGCAGGCCGACCTGATCATCACCATCGGTCACGATACGGTGGAGAAGCCGCCCTTCATCATGGGCGCCAACGGGCCGAAGGTCATCCATGTCGGCTATCACTCAGCCGATGTCGAGCAGGTCTATTTCCCGCAAGCCGAGATCGTCGGCGACCTTGGTCCGTCGCTGGCGCTGCTGGCCGATCGCGTCGAAGGCAGGATCCCCAACGCGCAGGCCTTGCTGCCGCTGCGCGAAGGCATTTTGAGCCGCATCGCCGCGCGCGCCACCGAAGACCGCTTCACGCCGCAGCGCATCGTGCACGACGTGCGCGCCGTGATGCCGGCCGACGGCATCCTCGCGCTGGACAACGGCATGTACAAGATCTGGTTCGCGCGCAACTACCGCACGCGCATGGCCAACACGCTGCTGCTCGACAACGCGCTGGCCACCATGGGCGCCGGCCTGCCGTCGGCGATGATGGCGGCACTGCTCTATCCCCAGCGCCGTGTCATGGCCATCGCAGGCGACGGCGGCTTCATGATGAACAGCCAGGAATTGGAGACCGCCGTCAGGCTCAAGCTCAACCTCGTCGTCCTGCTGCTGGAAGATCATGCCTATGGCATGATCCGCTGGAAGCAGGCGGTCGACGAATTCCCGGATTTCGGCATGACCTTTGACAATCCCGACTTCGTCAAATACGCCGAAGCCTATGGCGCCAAGGGGACCAGGGTCGGCGCGATCGCCGACCTGCAACCGACGCTGGAACAGGCCTTCGCCGGCGGCGGCGTGCATCTTGTCGTCGTGCCCATCGACTATTCCGAAAACACCAGGGTGCTTGTCGACGAATTGCACGAGCGGTTGCCGGCGCCAAAGGCGAGCTGACGGCAGCGGCAACGCCGCCGTCAGGCTTTGTCGAGGGCTACAGCGTGCAGTAAGGCGTTACCGGCGCGATGGTGCCGAAATCCTTGGCGATCTCGTAGCCGATGCCGTCCGCCGCCGCCTTGCCGACATAGGAATGGCAGAGCGTGTGGTTGTTCGAGGCATCGACGCGGATCTTGCCTTGCGGCGCGTCGAACTCGATCGTCGGCAGAGCTTTCAGCACATCGTCGTCCTTCAGCGAGCCGGCTTTCTCGGCGGCCAGCGCGTAGAGATGCAGGCCGTTATAGCCAGCCTCACCGATGCCGTTGACCATCTTCTCCTGGCCGAATTTTTCGCGGAAGCTCGCGATGAACTTCTTGTTGACCGGATTGTCGAGTGCCATCCAGTAGGGTTGCGGCGCGTAGGTGCCGGCGGCGACACCCGGCGGCAGCGCATCCTTGTTGAAGACCTCGTCGAGCGGCGCGATCAGCGGCTGCTTGATGTCGAAGCTACGATACTGCTTGAGCTGGGTGACGGCGTCATTGCCGACCACCATCGACCAGACGACATCGGGCTTCAGCGATTTGATCTTCTGGAAGGCCGGGCCGAAATCCGTCGTACCGAACGGATAGTAGTCGGCGCCGATGATCTTGCCGCCGGCCTTTTCGTAGGCAGCGGTGATCGCCTCGGTCATCTTCTGCGGCCAGGCATAGTCGGACGCCATGACGTAGATCGTCTTGCCGAGATTCTCGGCCACCCACGGCATCATCGGGTCGACCTGCTGCATCGGGATCGGGCCGGTGGCGACGAAGTAGCGGTTGCACTCCCCGCCCTCGAAATTGGTCGGGTAGAAGAACAGCTTCTTGGCCTTCGACGTCACCGACAGCGTGGCGCTGCGCTCGGGCGAAATGATCGTGCCCATGATCACGTCGACCTTGTCCTCGTTGAGGAGCTTGCGCGCCTTGTCGATCGAGCCCTTGGTCGTGGTCTGGTTGTCCTCGATGAACAGTTCGACCTGGCGGCCGCCAATGCCATTGGCGGCGTTGAGTTCGGCGGCGGCGAGCTTGTAGCAATTGAGCAGCGTCTCGCCGAGGATCGCTTGCAGGCCGGTGATCGGAATCGACAGCCCGACCTTGACCGTGTCGGCGGCGCGCAGGATCGACGGCGCGCCGACCATGGCGAAGGCGGCCGCCGCGCCGCCGGATTTCAAAACAGTTCTTCTGCTTATCATTGTTGTGTTCCCTTCCAGTCCAGGCGCGCCCCATGCACGCCTTACAAAGCCAGGAGATCCTTCAGCAGGCTCTCGTCGGCGAATGCTTCCGGCGTGCCCTCGTGCACGATCCTGCCCTTCTCCATCACCAGGCAGCGATCGGCCGCCTTGAGAACGAGATCGAGATTCTGTTCGACGAGGACGATCGCGATGCCCCGCTCGCGGGCGATGCGCGGCACCAGTTCGGCGATCGATTGCACGATGTTGGGCTGGATGCCTTCCGAGGGCTCGTCGAGCAGCAGCACCGACGGCAGGCCGCACAGCGCGCGGCCGATCGCCAGCATCTGCTGCTGGCCGCCGGAGAGCGTGCCGGCGATTTGCGCCTCGCGTTCGCGCAGGATCGGAAAATATCCAAAAATGTCGTCCGGAATGCCGCCGTCGCCACGGTCCCTGGCGGCGCGGGTGCCGACCTCCAGGTTCTGTCGCACGGTCAGCTGGTTGAAGATGCCGCGCCCCTGCGGCACATGCGCGATGCCAGCGCGCGCGCGGCGGAAAGCCGGCGCGCTGGTGAGATCCTGGTCGCCGAGAACCACCGCGCCGCCGCTCGCCTTTAAGCCGCCGGCGATGACGCGCAGCAGCGTGGTCTTGCCGGCACCGTTGCGGCCAAGCAGGCCGACGACTTCGCCCGGCGAGACGCTGAGGTCGATGCCGTTCAGCACCGGAAGCAGGCCGTAGCCGGCAGAGACGGCAAGCGTGCGCAACATGGTCAGCGCCTCCCCAGATAGACGTCGCGGACCATTTCGTCGGCCTCGATGTCGTGGAAGGGACCGCTGCGCAGCCGACGCCCCTGATGCAGCACCAGCGTCTCGCAGTTCAGCGCCCGCACGAAGCGGATGTCGTGTTCGACGGCGACGATCGAGAATTCGCCCTTCAGCCGCAGCAGCATTTCGGCTGTGGCAAGCGTTTCCTGCGGCGTCATGCCGGCGGTCGGCTCGTCGAGCAACAGCAACCGTGGTTCGATCGCCAACGCCATGCCGATTTCCAGCCACTGCTTCTGGCCATGCGCGAGCTCGCCGGCTAATGTGTCGGCACGGTTGGTCAGCGCGACCAGCTCCATCAACTCGCCGATCGGGCGAGCCGGCGAGGGGGCGCCCCACCGTGCGACCTTGAGGTTGTCCTCAACCGAGAGGCTGGGAAAGACGGAGGGAATCTGGAACTTGCGGGCGATGCCGAGCCGGGCGATGCGATGCAGCGGCAGGCCGGCAATGTCGTGGCCGAGGAAGCGCACGCTGCCGCTGGTTGGCCGAAGCGTGCCGGTCAGCACGTTGAGGAACGTGCTCTTGCCGGCGCCGTTCGGCCCGATGATGCAGCACAACTCCTTGTCGCGCACCGTCAGGTTCAACCCTTCCAGCGCCTGCAGCCCGCCGAAGCGGATGCCGACATTTTCGGCCTGGAGCAGGACGCCGCTCATCGCGCCTGCCTCCGGCCCTTGAACAGGCTCTTCAGCCGCGCATGGATCGATAGGATGCCGTCCGGCAGCACAAAGACGATGATGACGAAGACGCAGCCGAGCAGCAGTGGCCATAGGCTTGGATTGAAGCTGCTGATCGTCTGCTGCGCGCGCTGGATGAAGATGGCGCCCAGCACCGGACCAAGCAGTGTACCGCGTCCGCCAACGGCCACCCAGACGATGACTTCCGTCGACAGCAGCAGCCCGGAGAGATCTGGCGCCACAAGCCCGGCCATGCAGACATAAAGCGCACCGGCAAGACCGGCGATGGCTGCTGAAAGGATGAAGGTGACGAGCAGCCGCAGCGGCGCATTATGGCCGAGTGCCGCCGCCCGGATTTCATTGTCCTGGATCGCGGTCAGCACCGTGCCCCAGCGGCCACGGCTGATCGACCACAGCACCAGCACGACCACCGCGACAATGGCCGCGACGAAGATGTAGCTCGGCAGATCCTGGCTGAGATCGACATGCAGGCCGCCGAGATCGAACGCGATCGGCGGGATGCCGATCAAGCCGCTGTCGCCGCCGGTGACCGAACTCCAGGAGACAGCGGCCTGCTGGCAGATCACGCCCATGGCGAGCGTGACGATGGTGAAGTAGCTGCCGCGTATGCCGCCGAAGAACAGGAAGTAGCCGATGATGGCCGCGACGAAGGCAGCGCCTGATATAGCGCCCATGATGCCGAGCAGGCTGCCGAAAGGAACGGCGTCGTTGAGCGTTACCAGCGCCATGATGTAGCCGCCAATGCCGAAGAAGGCGGCGTGGCCGAAGCACAATATGCCGGTCCGAGCCCAGAAGAAATCGAGGCTCGCCGCGAACAGGCCAAAGATCAGCGCATCGCGGATCACCGTCAGCTGGTAGCCGTCGGCGATGAAGGGATAGAGAACCGCGAGCGCCACGCAGACGGTGAAGATCAGCAGCCAGTTGCGGTCGCGGGCGATCATCGCGACGCTCCATTGAACAGGCCGTTCGGCCGCAGCCGCACGGCGACGATGGCCGCCAGCAGCACGATCGCCTGCGCCAGCGACGGCGAGATCTGGTAGTTGAGGATGCTGGTCAGCCCGCCGACGAAGACGCTGCCGGCGACGAGGCCGCCGATCGAGCCGACGCCGCCGACGATGACGACGAAGAAGGCGTTGGCGAGATAGTTCACCCCCATCTGCGGCAGCACGATCGCCAGCGGCGCGACCAGGCCGCCGGCCAGGCCCGCGATTGCCGCGCCGAAGGTAAAGGCGATGGCGTAGGTGCGGCGCGTGTTGATGCCGACGCCCTCGGCCATTTCGCGGTTCTGGATGACGGTGCGGATGTCGAGCCCGAAGGATGTCCGGCTGATCAACAGGATCACGCCGAGCAAGGTCGCCATGGCGATGCCGATCAGGATCAGCCGGTAGGCGGGATAAACGGTGAAGAACAGGTCGAACGTGCCCTCGATCGGTGGCGTCACCGGCTTGGCGCCGAGGCCGAAGGTCAGTTCCAGCCCTTGCTGCAGGATCAGGCTGACGCCCCAGGTGGCGAGCACGGTCGAGACCGGCCGCGAATAGAGATGGCGGATGATGGCAAATTCCAGGATACAGCCGACCACCGCGCCGGCGATGGGGGCGGCAAGCAGCCCCAGCCAGAACGAGCCGCCGATGCTCTGGACGAAATAGACCGCGAAGGCGCCGACGGTGACGAATTCGCCATGCGCCAGATTGGTGACGTTCATCAGGCCGAAGCTGATCGCCAGCCCGAGTCCGACCAGCATCAGGATGCTGATCAGCGTCAGCGCGTTGAGCAGCGTGGTGACGGCAAAGTCCATCGCGTCAGGCCGCGCTGGCGAGGCGTTGGCGCAGGCCCGCGAGCAGGCCCTCGGCGGCGTCGATCACCTTGGCTTGGTGTGGTTGCAAATCCTGCCCGGCCCATTCGTCGATATGGTCCGACAGGGGATCGACCACTTCGGTGCGATGGTTGGCCAGCGTCTCTATGACGGCATGACCGCAGAACGGCACATAACCTTCGGAATAGCCGCCTTCATGCGTCATCATCAGGCGCCCGTTCGAGACTTCGGCGGCCAGCGCCACCATGCGCGCGGCCAGGCGGCGGAAGCATTCGCTGTTGAGCATCATGCGGCCGAGCGGGTCGAAGCCCGACGCGTCGAAGCCGGAGGCGACGATGACGAGGTCGGGCTTGTAGGCGCGCAGTGCCGGGGCGACGACGCGGTCGAAGCTCGCTTCATAGGCGCCGATGCCGCTGCCCGCCGGCAGCGGGATGTTGATGTTGTAGCCTTCGCCTGCGCCCTTGCCATTGTCGGCCAGCGCGCCGCGTCCGGTCGGATAGAGATTGTCCTGGTGCAGCGAAATCGTCAGCACCGACGGGTCGGCATAAAACACCGTCTCGGTGCCGTTGCCGTGATGCACGTCCCAGTCGACCACCGCGGCGCGGCCGAGCAGGCCTTCATGCTGAAGCCGGCGCACGGCCACGCCGATGTTGGAGAACAGGCAGTTGCCCATCGCCTGGTCGGGTTCGGCGTGGTGTCCTGGCGGGCGCGCCAGCGCATAGGAATTGTCGACGCGGCCCGTCAGCACCGCACGCATCGCCGCATAGGTGGTTCCGGCGGACAACAGCGCGATGTCGAAACTGTTGACGCCGATCGGTGCCTGAGGCCCGGCGAAACCAGACCCGCCTTCGCTCAGCGTCCTGATATCGTCGACATGGCGCTGCGTATGGACGCGCAACAGGTCCTCGACCGTCACCGGTTCGGCAATGATCGGCACCAGATGGCGCGCCAGGCCGCTGACCTGGATGAGGTTGTTGAGCCTACGCTTCGATCCGGGCGATTCCAGATGGCGACCGGGCTCCACGAAGCGGCCGGGAGGCATCATGTCGGCGCTGGAGCCGGTATCATGCCACATTAGCTGTTCGTGAAAAACGTACCCTGTCGCCATCCGCAGCGTCCTCTACCAACCAGACGACGCTAGCAGGCTAACAATCACATGACCCGACCCAAAAGAGGGGTTTGGCGGATGTCTATGCCCCTCCTTTCGGAGGGGCGAGCAGGTTCAAGGCGGCCGGTGCGGCGCGCACGGCCTGGACGCGGTTCGAGACCGAGAGCTTGCCGAAAATGTTCTTCAGATGCCATTTCACCGTCGTCTCGCTGACAGACAAAGCGAGCGCTATATCGCGGTTGGACATGCCTTCCGACAGGCAGCGCAGCATTTCGGATTCGCGCTGTGTGAGTTCCTCTTTTTCGGCTGCCGGCATGGCCGGCTTGCGCGTCGCGACAGGCATCGTCTGCGCGGCATCGATGATGCGCGTCGCATAGGCCGACAATGCCGGTTCTGTCTTTGCCTGTGCCGCGCGCAGCCGCATCAAGGCCTCGACGATGGGCCTGCCCTCGTCGACGAAGGAGCGAATGAAGCCCGAGGGCTGGGCAAGGCGCAACGCTTCGAGCAGATGACGATCGGCCTCGCGCGGGTCATGGCCGGCACTCTTGGCGCGCAGGATCAGCGCCAGTATGTGGCGGCGCATGCGCCCACCGCTTTTCGTTCGCTCCAGCAGCGCGTCGAAAATCGCCGCCGCAGCGGCATAGGATTTCTCCGCCGTCAGCAGCCGGCCCTCGGCGAAGAACTCGAATTCGTTGGCGACGGTTGGGGTGGTCTCGCCCTGGTCGCGGCGGTGTTCGTCGAGCAGCGCGCGCGCTTCCGGTATGCGGTTCTGGTCGATCAGCAGTCGGATGCGATCATGCACCAGCACCGAAGCGAGGCGGCGGTAGACGGAGCCGCGCACACGCTGGTAGACGCGCTCCAGCATGTCGAGGGCCGCCTCGCTCCGACCGGTCAGTTGCAGCACGCGGGCATAGGTCGGCACGCTGGCCAGGGGATAGACGATGACCGCGGCGCCCTCGATCAGCGGCCCGAGATTCTCGACCAGCGCCAGCGCTTCGCCGGACGCGTTGGTCTCGTAGGCGAGTTCGGCAAGCAGCGTTCCGGCGAGCGCCTCTGCATAGGAGTTGGCGCCGATGCGCGTCCTGGCCTCGATGATCGCGTTGCGCAGCAGCCGTTCGGCGGCGGGCAAGCGGCCGGCCGAGCGTTCGATGACGGCCATGTAGCAATTGGCGATGGTGACGCCGAGCAGGCTGCCGCTGCGCTCATGGGCCTTGCGTGCCGCGTCCACCGCCGAGCGCGCGCCTTCGAGGTCGCCCAGCGCATAGAGGTTGTAGCCGATGACGTTAGCGGTCGCCCCTTCCATGAACCAGGCATCGGGCGCGATGATGCGCAGGGCGGCCAGTGCGGTGTCGCGTGCGTCCTCGAACTGTTCCAGCGTGCTGTGCACCGCCGCGGCAAGAACCTCGAGTTCGGCCTCGATCGTGGTGCCGGTCAGCGTGCCCGGGTCATTGCCATCAGCCGGCCCGGCCTCCACCAGCTTGCGCGCGTTGGCGAGCGTCTGCCGGGCAATTTCAGGCTGGCTCGAGTGCACCGCAAGCCAGAGCACGACAAGCTGCAGCCGGATGCGCTGGTCGATCAGTTTTCTCGGCAGCAGCGCCAGCAACTGGCGCACATAGAGAAGCTGGCACTGGGCGATGAGTTCGAGCGCGTTGTTCTCGACGAACACCGCGGCGCGGGCCTGGTCGCCGGCGGCGAGCGCATGGCCGATGGCTTCGGTCAGCATCTTGCGTTCGCCGAACCATTCCGAAGCCGCCAGGTGCAGCGGCGCGATCATCTCCGGTTCGCGCCGTTCCATCTCGCGGCTGAGAAAGTCATGGAACAAATGATGATAGCGGAACCAGCGCCGCTCCTCGTCGAGCGGCACCAGGAACAGGTTGCGAGTCTCGATCTCGGTGATATCGGCCTCGGCGTCCGCCGTTCGCATCACCGCCCGGCAGGCCTCGGCGCTGAAGCGCTCGAAGATCGAGGAATGGCGCAGGAATTTCGCCAGCGCCGGCGGCAGTCCCAAAAACACTTCCCCCATCAGGAAGTCGGCGACATTGCGGTTGGCGCCGGTGAAATTGCCGATAACGGTTTCGGGCGCATGGGCGGCACTGAGCGACAGTGAAGCGAGCTGCAGGCCGGCGGCCCAGCCTTCGGTGCGCGAGCACAAGGTCTCCACCGTGCCGCTGCTGACGGAGAGGCCGAGCTTGTCGTTGAAGAAGGCTTCGGCCTCGGACGAGGCGAAACGCAGATCGTCCGGGCCGATTTCGAAGACATCGCCGAGCACCCGGAGCTTGCCGAGCTGCAGGTCGGGCAGGTTGCGCGAACCGATGACCAAGGCGACGTTGGCGGGCGCCTGCCGCGTCAGGCGCTCCATGAACCGCTTCACCGCCGGTTCTTCGATGGCATGATAGTCGTCGAAGAACAGGGTGATGTCGGCGCGGCGTGCCGCAAACCCCGCCAAAAGGGCCGCGAGCACCACGTCGAGCTGCGGGATGGGACTCGACTGGAAGGCGAGATCGAGTTCGGCCGGGTTCTGCACGAGATGGCGCAGCGCTCCCACCAGATGCGACAGGAAGGCGCCTTCGTCATTGTCCGTCGCTTCGCAGGACAGCCATGCCGTCAGCCGGCCATGGCGCGCGACCTCGATTGCCCATTGCGCCATCGTCGTCGACTTGCCGAAGCCGGCGGGCGCGGCGAACAGCACGATGCGTGTGTCGACATGCCGCTCCAACCTCGACAGGATAGCCTCGCGCCGCACCCACCGGCGGTGGTGGGGCGATGCCTGGCTGTCGGGTTGCGAAGACGGTCTCATCTGGCGCCGGACACCCATTCGGTTTCGATCAGCGGGATTTGCGGTGCGCAATCGCGCGGCAGGGTTCCCTTGACGCGCGGATCGTCGGTGATCTCGAAGCCGGCCGCGAAGGGTTCAAACCCGCACGCCCTGTAGAAGCCGATGACGCTGTGGTGATCGAAGCTGCTGGTGTGCAGCCAGATGCGGTCGGGTTTTAGGCGCCAGGCCTGATCGAGCGCGCCCGCCATCAGCCGCTTGCCAAGGCCTCGGCCGGTCGAGGAGGGGAAGAGGCCGAAATAGGTGATCTCGATCTCGTTGCCGTCGCCGGCAACGAATTCGACCATGCCGACATGGCCGCCGCTTTCATCGTGACCGTAATAGAGATGCTGGCGCGGGTCGGCGAAATGCGCCGCGATGTCGGCGTTCGACATTTCCGCGGCGCGATCCCAGAGCCAGGGAGCGCCGATCTCGAGAAAGACCGAACGGTAAAAGGCGGGCTCGGGCTCGATGACGCGGGTCATCGCCAGCGGATGCGCGAGACCCTGCACCGGCGCGCGCGCCTCCATCCACGTCACCGCGTTGACGATCTTGCCGGCCGGAATGCGCCGGTAACCCGACGACAGGTCGGTGATTTCATCCGGCAATGTACCTTCGGTGACTTGCATTCGTCCTCGATCTCCGCCGCGTGGCCTCGCTGGCACATCAGGAAGCTGATGCCAACTCCGCGGCCGCCTGCCAAGAGGCTGCAGGGGTGGGCCATGATTTTGCCCGCCTGTCTTCTTGCCTTTTCGAGAAATGGCATATGAGATATGATACACCATTCACGGAGAAGCGGAATATCATGCCGGAGCGAATTGCGGACGAGGCCATTTTGCGGGCGGTCGACGATGGTTTCGACCGCCAGCTCGCCTTTTTGGCCGATCTCGTGCGCTTTCCCTCCCAGCGCGGCGAGGAACATGCCGCGCAATCCTTCATGGCGGCGGCCTATGAAGCCGATGGCTATGCGGTCGATATGTGGCGTGTCGATGTCGACGCGATCCGTGACTTGCCCGGATTTTCACCCGTGGCGGTTTCCTATGATGACGCCTTCAATGTCGTCGCCACCCATACGCCGAAGAACGCTACCGGCCGATCGCTGATCCTCAACGGCCATATCGATGTCGTGCCGACGGGGCCGCTCGACCGCTGGGTGCGCGATCCCTACGATCCCGTGATCGAGGACGGCTGGATGCATGGCCGGGGCGCCGGCGACATGAAGGCCGGACTGTCGGCCTGCCTCTATGCGCTGGCCGCCTTGCGGAGCCTCGGTTATCAGCCGGCCGCGAACGTGTTCCTGCAGTCCGTGGTCGAGGAGGAGTGCACAGGCAATGGCGCGCTCGCTTGCCTGCAACGTGGCTACCGCGCCGACGCCGCCTTCATTCCCGAACCGCTGGAGCCAAGGCTGATGCGGGCACAGGTCGGCCCGATCTGGTTCAGGGTCGAGGTCGATGGCGATCCGCAGCATGCGTCGGGCGCCTTCTCGACCGGCGCCAATGCCATTGAAAAGGCGTTCCTCATCATCCAGGCGCTGAAGCAACTCGAAATCGTCTGGAACGCGCGCAAGGTCGATGACAGGCATTTCTGCGATCACCCGCATCCGATCCGCTTCAACCTCGGCAAGATCGAGGGCGGCGAGTGGACGTCCAGCGTTCCGGCGCGTTGCGTGTTCGAGATGCGTGTCGCGACCTATCCCGGCCAGAAGCTCGAGGACGCCCGGGCCGAGCTGGAAGCCTGCATCGCGGACGCGGCGCGCGCCGATCCGTTCCTCGCCAATCGTCCGCCGAGGATGACCTATAACGGCTTCATGGCCGAGGGCTACGTGCTTGAAGGGGCCGACGAGATGGAAGCCGTGCTGCGTCGCAGCCATACCGCCGTGTGGGGCGAGCCGCTGACGGAGCACGTCACCTCGGCCACGACAGATGCGCGTTTCTTCGGCCTCTATGCCGACACGCCGGCCATCGTCTATGGCCCGATCTGCCGCATGCCGCATGGCTATGACGAGGCCGTCGATCTCGACTCCGTGCGCAAGGTCACGCAGACCATCGCGCTCTTCATCGCCGACTGGTGCGGCCTCGAACCCATCGATGCGGAGGTCGGGCCATGAACGAGGCGGTAACGGATGCCTTCGGCGAGACGCTCGCGGAGGATGCGCCCGACGTTTCGATCGCCGAGGCGCTTGCCCTGTTGCGTCGCCACTACGGAATTATCGGTAGCGCGCGTCCGTTGCCGGGCGAGCGCGACCACAATTTCCATATCGAGACCGAAGGCGAGGGCGCGTTCGTCCTGAAGGTCTCGCATCCGGCGGAAGAGGCCGGCTTCACCGATTTCCAGAACAAGGCGCTAGACCATATCCTGGCGGTCGACCCTTCCTTGCCCGTTCCTTCGGTGCGCAAGAGCCTCGAAGGCGAAGCACAGTTCATGGTCAGCGTCGGCGGATCGGCGCCGCGCATCGTGCGGCTGGTCACCTATCTGCCGGGCCAGCTGCTTTCGCGCTCGCCCACATCGGCGGCGCAGGACCGCAATCTCGGCATCTTCCTCGCCCGGCTTGGCCGGGCGCTGCGCGGATTCTTCCATCCGGCCGCGGGCAGCGACCTTTTGTGGGACATCCGCAAGGTCGCCAAGACGCGGCCGATGCTGGCGCATATCGCCGATCCCCGTCACCGGGCCATGGTCGAGCGTGTGATGGACGCCTTCGAGGCGCACGCGGCGCCGGTGATCCCCGGCCTGCGCGCACAGATCGTCCACAACGACATGAACTCCTACAATGTGGTGATGGATGCCGCGCGGCCGGAAGTGGTCAGCGGCATCCTCGATTTCGGCGACATGATCCATTCGCCGCTGATCTGCGACCTCGCCATCGGTGCCGTTTACCGCTGGCCCGCCGAAGGTTATCCGCTGGCGCCTGCGGCTCGCTTCGTCGCCGGCTATCAGTCCGTGCAGCCGCTCGAAATCGAAGAGCTTGGTATCCTCTTCCATCTCATTCGCGCACGGCTCGCGCTCATCGCCAACATCGCCAGCTGGCAGGCCGAGCGGTTTCCGGCCAAACGCGACTATGTGCTGCGCCTCATCACCGAGGTCTGGACCTCGCTCGAACGGCTGGACGGTCTATCGCCCGCTGACGCCCGCCGCTATTTTCTCGACCATTCCAAGCCGGAGTAGATGCCCGTGTCCCAGTCCTCGCCCTATCCTGCAAACGCCGGCTCGGCGGCATCCGAGCGAGCCCTGCTCGATCGCCGTGCAAGATTGCTCGGGCCGACCTACCGCGCCTTCTACCGCAACCCGATCCATCTGGTGCGCGGCAGCGGCGTCTGGCTCTACGATGCCCAGGGCCGAAAATACCTCGACGCCTATAACAATGTCGCCTCCGTCGGGCACTGCCATCCGCGCGTCGTCGAGGCATTGTCGGGACAGGCCGCCACGCTCAACACGCACACGCGCTACCTCAGCGAGATCATCCTCGACTACGCCGAGAAGCTGCTTGGCACGCTGCCGCCCCATCTCGGCCATGCCATGTTCACCTGCACCGGCAGCGAGGCCAACGACCTTGCCATCAGCATTGCCCAGCACTCCAGCGGCAACACCGGCGTGATCATCACCGACTTCGCCTATCACGGCGCCACCATCGCCACCGCGCAGCTATCGCCGGCGGCGGTCGGGGCGAAGGGCGTGCCCGCGCAACACCGGACCGTGACGGCGCCAGACACGTTGCGCGACGGCGGCCGCGCCGCGCATGATTTCGCCAGAAATGTCGCCGCCGCCATCGAGAATATGCGCGCGCAAGGCATCCGTCCGGCGGCGCTGCTGCTCGATTCCGCCTTTTCCAGTGACGGCATCTTCTTCCCCGGTGCCACTGTCATGCGCGAGGCGGCCGATCATGTCAGGAAAGCGGGCGGCATCATCGTTGCCGACGAGGTCCAGTCCGGTTTCGGCCGGCTCGGCCAAGGCATGTGGGGCTTCGCAAATTACGGCCTCGAGCCCGACATCGTCACCATGGGCAAGCCGATCGGCGACGGACATCCGATGGGCGCGGTCATCGTGCGGCCACGGCTTGTTGCCTCCTTCGGCTCGAACACCGGCTACTTCAACACCTTCGGCGGCAATCCGGTCGCGGCCGCTGTCGGCATCGCGGTGCTCGACGTCATCGAGGGCGAAGGGCTGATCGAGAACGCGCGCACGGTCGGCGCCTATACCGGAGAACTGCTGGACGCCTTGAAAGGCCGCCACGGCATGGTCGCCGACGTCAGGCACAACGGCCTCTATTTCGGCGTCGAACTGACGGCGGGGGATGAGGCCACCGCCGCCGCCAAGACCTCGTCCGTCGTCGAAGCCATGCGCGAGGACGGCGTGCTGATCTCGTCCTGCGGTCCGCGCGGCAATGTGCTGAAGATCAGGCCGCCGCTGCCCTTTGCCAGGGACAATGCCGAGCAGTTGGCCGAGACGCTCGATCGCGCACTGTCGAAATGGTGAGCTGAGCGGGCGCATGCTGAAGCTCGAACATCAAACCCTCAACGACCGCGCCTATGGCGCGCTCAAGCAGGAATTGATCTCGGGCGGTTTCAGCCCGGGCCAGACACTGGTCATCCGCAAGCTCGCCGAGACCTTTGGCATTTCGACCACCCCGATCCGCGAGGCGCTGCAAAGGCTGGTCGCCGAGCGGCTTCTGGAAATGCAGAACAACCGCTCGATCATCGTGCCCTTGTTGTCCGAGCCCGCTTTCGAGGAGCTGACGCGCATCCGCATCGCCGTCGAGGGATTGGCGGGCGAGATGGCCGCCACGCGCATGAGTGAGAGCGCGCTGATTGACATACAGGCCGCGCTCACCGGCATGCAGCGCGCCATCGAGGCCGGCGACGCCAGGGCCTATCTCGCGCTCAACGAGGCTTTCCACTTCGCCATCTACAGGCATGCCGGCGCGCCGATCCTCTTGAATATGATCCACGATCTCTGGGGGCGCGTCGGACCCTATCTCAAGCTGCTGATGAAGGCCGACCGTTACATTCCGCAGTCGAACGACGCGCATCTCAGGATTGTTGCCGCGTTGGAGCAGCGCAATGGCCCCGCCGTCCAGGCGTCCCTCGCGGAGGACATCGCCGTGGCCGCCGCAATTCTCTCCGAAAATCTTCGCGCGGCGCACTGACCGCACGGCAGGCTCGGTCGCCTATGCCGTTTCGTCCATCCGGTCGCGCAGCATGCTCCAGCCGAGCAGGATGTTGGGCGCGTGCCGCAGCAGGGCGTGGAACGGGATCGGCGCCGGGGGCGCGAACGGCAGCGGCAACTCTTGGGCGTCGGTCCCAGCGGCCCAGTCGGCCAGCACCTTGCCCATCGCCGTGGTCATGGCAATGCCGCGTCCATTGCAGGCGCGGCCGGCGATCAATCCGGGGCCGAGGTCCAGGAGGTGCGGCAGGAAATCCGGCTCGACCGCTGCCATTCCTGACCAACCATAGGCAAGCGGCGGCAAATCAGGCAGGTCGAGGTGCCGGCCAAGCCGTCGCCAGATCGTTTCCGGCACGCGCGTGTCGGCGCCGGCGCCAAGGATATGCATGCCGCCGCTGATCAGCCGGTTGTCGGCATCGAAGCGGAAGGTGAAGAGATTGCGCCTGGTGTCGCCGACGCCTTGCCCCCCGGGAAGCAGACGCGTGCGGATTTCGAGCGGTAGCGGCGCCGTGGCGATCTGGAAAACCTTCAGTGGAATATAGGTTCGCCGCAGCAATGGCTCGAGCGGCCCGCCATAGGCGTTGGTGGCGATCAGGACCCTGGCCGCGCGCACCGATCCCGATGGCGTTTTTAGCGCCCAGCCGCCGGCCACGCGATCGACCGACGTGACGCGTGTCTGCTCGAAGATGTGCGCGCCGGCTTTCTCCGCCGCATCGGCGAGCCCCCGCGCATAGGCGACGGGATTGAGCACGCCGCCTGAACGATCCATCCAGCCGCCGAGATAGCCGCGCGCGCCCGTCAGCGTTTCGACATCCGGCCGATCCAGGGTAACGGCAGGCCGGCCGCGCCGCGCCCATTGTGCGGCCCGTGACTTGACCTTCTCCAGGGCTGCGCGCGAGTGCGCCGGCTGGACCCATCCGTTTTGGACCGCGTCGCAGTCGATGCCGTGCCGCCGGATCAGGCCGAAGACGAGGTCGGCACTGCCGGCGGCAAAATCAATGAGGCGTTCGCCGCGTTCGGGGCCGAGATGCGCGAGGATGCTATCGGGCTCCATCTTGGCGAAGTTCGGTACGACGAAACCGGCATTCCGGCCGGTCGCGCCCCAGGCGATGATTTCGGCTTCGAGAACGGCGACGGAAAGTCCTTTTCCGGCGGCGTGCAGTGCGGTTGAAAGCCCGGAAAAACCGCCGCCGACAATGGCGAGGTCGACATCGAGGTCGCCATTCAGCGCGGGCCGCTCGCGACGATCGCGGCTGACGGCGTGCCAGAGCGAAGCGCCATGCGCCTCCTGCCTGACCACGGCATTCATCCGTTGGAACCGCTTTTGGCCGTGGCGATCCGCTTACGCTTGCCAAGGCGCGTCCGCAGGGGCCTGTCGCCGAACAATCCGTTCGGCCTGATCAGCAGGATGACACAGAGCATGACACCGATGGCGACGATCTGCAGCGAGGCGGCGCGCGCCTGCTGCTCCGGCGGGAAGAACACGCTGGTCAGCGTGCCCGATCCCGCCCATATCGCCCAGACCAGAATGCTGCCGATGACGGCGCCGAGATTGCTGCCGGAGCCGCCGACGATCAGCATGACCCAGACCTGGAAGGTGAGGATCGGCAGGTAATTGTCGGGCGCGGTGAAGCCGGTGAAATGCGCCTGCAGCGCGCCTGCCAGCGCCATGATGGCGCCGCCGACGGCGAAGGCCTGGACGCGGTAGAAACGTGCGCTCTTGCCGAGCGAGATCGCCGCCCGCTCGTCCTCCCGCAGCGCCTTCATCACGCGTCCCCAGGGGCTGCGCGACAGATGCTCCAGGGCGAGATAGGCAATCAGCGTCACCGCGCAGACGACCGCAAGGTTGGACAGGTTGAACAGCAGCGGCGTTTCGGCCAGGCCGCCGAACGGGCGTGGGATGAAACCGATGCCGAATGGTCCGCCGGTCAGTTTCTGCGCGTTGAGTGCGACCAGTTGCACGACGACGGCCACGCCAAAGGTGGTGATCGCGAGATAGTCGGATCTGAGACGCAGCGTGGCCATGCCGGTAAGTGCCGCGGCAATGCCGCCAACCACCATGGCGCCAATCCAGCCGACAAGGATCGGCAGGCCGAAGCCGCCGAGGCGCGTGGGATCGTCCGGCGTCGTCAGAAGGGCCGAGGTGTAGGCGCCGATGGCGACGAAACCGGCGAGGCCGACATTGAACAGGCCGGTCAGCCCCCACTGCAGATTGAGCCCCAGCGTGACCAGCGAGAAGATCAGCGCCGTGGTCAGGAAGAAGGCGCCGTAGCCGACGAGATCGATCATCTTTCCCGAACTCCGAAAAGGCCGATCGGCCGCACGAACAGCACTGCCATCAGGATGATGAAGGAGACGGCGGCGCGCCACTCCGCACCGATCAATTGCACCGCGCCGGCTTCGGCGAGCCCGATGATCAAGCCGCCGAGCACCGCGCCCGGGATGCTGCCGATGCCGCCGAGGATAGCTGCGGCGAACATCGGCAACAGCATGTCGAAGCCCATGAACGGGCGGATCTGTACTAGGACGCCGATCATGACGCCGGCGACGCAGGCAAGCGCGCCACCGATGATCCAGGTGACGCGCACCACGCTGGCGACGTCGATGCCGACGATGCGGGCCAGTGCCGCGTTCTGGCTCAGCGCCTGCATCGAGCGGCCGGTCTGCGTGCGTGTCATCAATAGATGCACGCCGAGCACGAGTGTGGCGGTCAGCAGCAGCAGGGCGATCTGGTCAGGCGTGATGCGGATGCCGAAGCCGACCGGCATGGCGATCTGGATCGCCCGGCTGAAATAGGTCGGCCGGGAGGTGAAGGTGAACTCCAATAGGCTGCGCAGTGCCATCGAGGCGCCGAAACTCGCCATCACCACGATGATCGCCTGCCCCTGCGAGCGCAGCCGCGAAAACAGCACCTTGTCGAGCAGCAGCGCCAGCAGTGCGGTGAACGCCATGCCGACGACCAGGGCAACAAGCAGCGGCCAGCCGAAGGACAGCGGCCCGATCGGCGCCACCTTGCCGAACATCGCGCCGATGGCGCTGACCACGGCCAGCGTCGCATAGGTGCCCCAGGCCATGAAGTCGCCATGGGCGAAGTTGGAGAAACGCAGGATCGAATAGGTGAGCGTCACGCCGATGGCGCCGAGGCCGATCATCGAGCCGCTCAGCAATCCGTCGACGACAAATTGCAGGCTCATGCCGCGCCTCCCTTGTGAACCTGAGGGCGTTGGCCGAGATAGAGTTCGGCGACGACCGGGTCGTTCCACAATTCGGAGGCGATGCCTTCGTGCCGGTCCTTGCCTTCGACCAGGACATAGGCGCGGTCGCCGATGGCAAGTGCCGCCTTGGCGTTCTGCTCGACAAGCAGGATTGTGACGCCGGACTTGCGGATGCCGGCCAGCATCTCGAACACCATCGACACGAATTTCGGCGACAGGCCGGCGGACGGCTCGTCCAGCACCAGCACCTTGGGGTGGACGATCAGCGCACGCGCAACGGCGAGCATTTGCCGCTGGCCCCCCGAAAGATTGCCGGCGGCCGTGCGCCGCTGGCGGACGAGGTCGGGGAAGGCGGCATACATTTCCTCGATGCGGCCGGGAATTTCGCGCCGCTCGAGGATGCCGCAGGCAACCTTGAGATTGTCCTCGACCGACATCAGCGGAAAGATGTTCTCGGTCTGCGGCACGAAGGCGAGGCCAAGCCGCACCATGGTGTGGGCCGGTGCGGCGGTGATATCCCTGCCGTCCAGGAACACCGTGCCGCCGGTGATCGGCACGAGGCCGGCGATCGCCTTGATGAAGCTCGATTTGCCGGCGCCGTTGGGGCCGAGGACGACGACGATCTCACCTTTTCTGACCGTGATCGAGGCGCCGCGCACGATCGGCACGCCGGGCTCGTAGCCGGCTTCCAGGTCGCGGACGTCGAGGACAGTCTCACTCATGCCGCGCCTCCGAGATAAGCCTCGATGACGCGTGGATCGCGGGCGACCTCTTCCGCCGTGCCTTCGCTGAGCAATTGGCCGCTCGCCATCACCAGGACGCGGTGGCAGAGCCGGGTCACCATGTCGATATTGTGCTCGATCAGCAGGAAGGTGATGCCGCGCGCATTGATGTCGCGGATGCGGTCGATGATGACTTCGAGCAGCGTCGCGTTGACGCCCGCCGCCGGTTCGTCGAGCAGGATAATCGCCGGATCGGCCATCATCACCCGGGCAAGTTCGAGCAGCTTGCGCTGGCCTCCGGACAGCACGCGCGCCGGCTCATGCGCGAGGTGGGTGAGGGTGACCAGGTCCAACAGGTCGAGCGCCTTTGTCCGAGCGGCTCTTTCCTGCGCCGCCACCCGCCACGGCGTGACGAAGTTGGCGAGCAGCCTTTCGCCCGCCTGGCCCTGTGCCGCCAGCATGATGTTTTCGATCAGTGTCAGTTTGGGCAGCGGGCGCGGGATCTGGAAGGTGCGGCCGAGCCCTCGGCCGATGCGCAAATGAGCGGCTTCGCCGGAGACGCGCACGCCGTTGAGCATGATATCGCCGCTGGTGGGCAGGATGCTGCCGGCAAGCAGGTCGAACATCGTCGTCTTGCCGGCGCCGTTGGGTCCGATCAGGCCAAGGATTTCGCCTGCCTTGACGTCGAACGAGACATCGTTGACGGCGACAAGGCCGCCGAAACGCCTGACGACGTTCCTTGCCGTCAGGACCGGCGCACGGGTCTCCCACCCTTGCCGTCTGCTTGCCTCGCTCATCAAACCCTCTGGCCGAAGACGATCGTCGCCGTCTCCTGATTTTTGATTTGTGATCACACTTGCTTTGATCACGCTATTCGGCTTTAATTTCCTCCGCAAGCCGAAATCCGGCCAAGAACGGAATCCCATGCAAAAGGCTGCCATCGAAAGGAACAACGAGGCGATCGCGGCCCAGCTTGCGCCGGTTGGCCGCGAAACGGTGCAGGATCGGGTCTATTCCGAACTGCGACGCGCCTTGATCGGCGGCCTGTTCGAGCCAAGCCAGGTGCTGACCATCCGTGGCCTGGCCGATGCGCTGGTTACCTCGACCATGCCGGTGCGCGAGGCGCTCGGCCGGCTGATCACGGAAAAGGCACTGGAGGCGCTGCCCAACCGTTCGGTGCGCGTGCCGCCGATCACGCTGGAACGTCTCGACGATCTCCTGCGGGCCCGCGTCCTGATCGAGGGCGAGGCGATCGCGCTTGCCGCGGCGCGCATGGGGCAGCGCCAGATCACCGCCATCGAAACCATTCTGGCCGAATGGGACGAGATGCGGGCGCTGAAGCACAAGAAGGATGTCGACCGCGAAGTGACGCTCAACCAGAGCTTTCACTTCGAGATCTACCGCTCCTGTGGCTCGGCCGTGCTGATCCCGATGATCGAGAGCCTGTGGCTGCAATCGGGGCCTTGCATCCGCGTCGCCATCTACGCCTTCTCGGAAGCCGGCGAAGTCGACACCGCCCAGTATCACCGCCGCATCGTCGAGGCATTGGCCACGCAGGACGCGCGGGCGGCG
The DNA here is from genome assembly GCF_020164775.1 of Mesorhizobium sp. ES1-6. Taxonomy (NCBI): domain Bacteria; kingdom Pseudomonadati; phylum Pseudomonadota; class Alphaproteobacteria; order Hyphomicrobiales; family Phyllobacteriaceae; genus Mesorhizobium; species Mesorhizobium sp. ES1-6. Next base: position 326,546 of record NZ_JAIUGU010000004.1, on the reverse strand, counting down.
CGCGAAGCGCTGGCCGCCGACATCAGCCGGCCCTTCACCTTCCTGCGCAGCAAACTGCAATCCGCCGCCGCGAAAGGCCAGCCATGACCGCCATCAGGATCAGCGAGCCGCGCTCGAAGCTTTCCGTCACGGCGCTGCTGCTGCCCGGGAAGGCGCCGGAAAACGCCGCCTTTCTCACGGCCTATCTCGACACGCCGCGTGTCGTCCCAGGCATCCACGCCATGTGGACGGGACCGGAAATTTCCTGCCCGGTTCCCGCTGCCGATCTTGAAGGCCAAACCTATGCCCACCCGCTGCCGGCGGAGAACGCGACGCTGACGCCGCAGCCGGGCGATATCGTACTGTCCTATGTGCCGCCGCGCATGTGGGGCGGCAATCCAAATGCGATCTTCGACATCGGCCTGTTCTATGGCCAGGGCGCTCGGCTTTTGTTCCCGATCGGCTGGCTGGCTGGCAGCGTGGTGGCGCAGGTCAAGCCCGAGGAGCGCGATCAATTCGCGGCCGCCTGCGGCATCATCCGCCGCAACGGCGCGTGCGACATCACCTTCAGTCTGGCGGAGGCTTGAATGGCTGAACGCGACGACAGTTTCGAACTCTTCGACCTCCGCGTCGAGGCGGTCATCCCGCAGGGCAAACCGATCTATTGCGGCGCCAAATCAGGCGATTATTTCGAGCTCAAGGGTGAGATGCTGTCGATGCCGGCGGGGCAGGGCTTTTCGATCTATTCGCTCGCCGCGGTGCTGCCTCTGCTCGCTGCAAAGCAGCGCCCGACCGACGCCAATGACTGGATGACCTCGGATGCCGAGATCGCCTGTCCCGATCCCAATTGCGGCAGCCGGCTGCGGATCGTCAGGCTGGCCAAGCGACGGTTCAGCCATGCCGAAACCACGGCCGTGCCACTGCCGAAGGAGAATGACCTGACATGACCGCCAGGACCTTCGAACTCGGGCCCGGCTACACGATCTCGCGCGTCATTCGTGGCGGCTGGCAACTGGCCGGCGGGCATGGCGCCATCGATCGTCAGCAGGCTGTGACAGACCTGATCGCCACCTTCGATGCCGGCATCTGGACCTACGATTGCGCCGATATCTACACCGGCGTCGAGGAGCTGATCGGCGCCACGCGCCTGCGGCTGGCCAATGAGCGCGGCCTCGATGCGGCGGCCAAAATGAAGGTGCACACCAAGCTGGTGCCTGATCTGGAACGGCTGGCCAATATCAGCCGCGATTATATCAGGGGCATTGTCGACCAGTCGCTGCGGCGGCTGAAGACCGAGCGGCTCGATCTCGTGCAGTTCCACTGGTGGGACTATGCGATGGCCGGCTATGTCGATGCGATGGGCTGGCTCGACGAGCTTCGGCGCGAGGGCAAGGTGCGCAATCTCGGCACCACCAATTTCGACACGCCGCGCCTCGCCGAAATCCTCGCCGCCGGCATCCCGCTGGTCAGCCAGCAACTGCAATATTCGGTGCTCGACCAGCGCCCCGCGAACAGCCTTGCCGAACTGGCCGCGAAGAACGGCGTCAGCTTCCTCTGCTATGGCTCCGTCGCCGGCGGCTTCCTCAGCGACAAATGGCTCGGCGTGGCCGAACCCGCCACCCCGCTCGAAAACCGCTCGCTGGTCAAGTACAAGCTGATCATCGATGATTTCGGCGGCTGGGACCTGTTCCAGCAACTGCTCCAGGCACTCAAGGCCGTCGGCGGCCGCCACGGCGTCGATATCGCCACGATAGCCAGCGCCTGGGTGCTGGAGCAGCCGCAAGTGGCCGCCGTCATCGTCGGCGCCCGCAACCAGGCGCATGCGCTGGCCAATGTCAAAATCATGGATGTCGTGCTCGACGCCGATGACCGCGCGCGGATTGCCGCCGTCATCGCCCAGGGCAACGGCCTCGAGGGTGACGTCTACACGCTGGAGCGTGACCGCCAGGGCCGCCACGGCTCGATCATGCACTACAATCTGAACGCGGGCCGGGTGTGAAACCATGGACGACAGGCTGTTTTCGCAGGCCAGCGCCGAGATCATCGACCTGCACCGCTTCTTCGTAGACTGGTTCGTCGCGGCGCGCGCCGACAAAGTGGATTTCGGCCGCTTCGAAGCCGTCATGGGCGCAGGCCTGACCATGGTCGCGCCAGGTGGCCAGGTGCTCGACCGCGATGCCGTGATCGACCATGTGCGCTCCAGCCGCGCCACCTGCGACGACGGCTTCGCCATCTCGATCGAGGACATCAAGCCCGGATGGCAGGACGGCGATACGATCGTCGTCCTCTACGTCGAGGCGCAGTCGCGTGGCGGCAAACATAGTCGTCGCCAGTCGAGTGCTGTTTTCACCACCAGTTCATCGGCGCCCAATGGCGTTCAATGGCGGCATCTGCATGAAACCTGGCTGCAGGTGCCGGAACACTGAGACTTTCCAGACGTCAAATCAGTTCGTGTAACTCAAGGGGAACAACAATGAGAAAGACGATACTCCAACTCACCACCGCACTTGCTCTTGTCACGATTGCCGGTGCTGCCCAGGCCGCCGACTGCAAGATCACCGTCGGCCTCGTCATGGAATTGACCGGTCCGGCTGGCGAATACGGCCAGGCCGGCGCCAAGTCGGTCGAAATGGCCTTCCGCGACATCAACGATGCCGGCGGGGTGCGCGGCTGCGATCTCGTCACCGACACGCGCGACAGTCAGAGCCAGGGCAACATCGCGGTCGATGCCGCCACCCAGCTGGTTCAGGTCAAGAAAGTGCCGGTCATCATCGGCGGCATCATCTCCTCGGTGTCGATCCCGATCCTGACCTCGGTCACGGCGCCGGCCAAGATCGTCCAGGTCTCGCCGGCGTCGTCCTCGCCGACGCTGACGACACTCGGCCGCGACGGCAAGACCAACGGCATCTTCTTCCGCACCATCACCTCGGATGCGCTGCAGGGCGTCGCCGCCGCCAAATACGCCGTCGACAAGGGCTTCAAGAAACTGGCGATCATCCACGTCAACAACGACTTCGGCGTCAACATGGTGGCCGAATTCTCGCGTGCCTACAAAGCGCTCGGCGGCACCATCGTCTCCGACACGCCCTACAACGAGAAGCAATCGAGCTATGCCTCCGAGGTCACCGCCGCGATGGGAGGCGAGCCGGACGGGCTTTACCTGGTCAGCACGCCCGTTGACGGCGCCACCATCGCCCGCACCTGGATTTCGCAGGGCGGCGTGCAGAAATTCCTGCTCAATGACGGCATGAACAGCCCCGATTTCATCGAGTCGGTCGGCGCCGACTACCTGAAGGACGCCTATGGCACGTCGTCCGGCACCAGCCCGACCGCCTCGACCGAGTATTTCACAAAGAACTACAAGGCATTCTCCGGCATCGAACCGTCGAACCCGGCGGCCGACCGTTCCTACGATGCCGGCGCCATCGTCGGCCTGGCCATCGCCATTGCCGGCTCCGAGGATCCGGCCAAGATCAAGGATGCCATGTACAAGGCGGTCGACCCTGCCGGCACGCCGATCTATGCCGGCAAGGAGGAGTTCGCCAAGGCGCTCGGCCTGATCAAGGATGGCAAGCCGATCCGTTACGAAGGCGTCATCGGCCCTGTCGCCTTCGACAAATTCGGTGACATCACCGGCCCGTTCCGGCTGTGGAAGATCGCCGACGGCAAGGTGACGACCGATGGCGAAATGACCACCGACGACGTCAACGCGCTGCAGGCCAAGCTTCAGTAAGCCGATATGGTGCTTCCGGCATCGATCTCGCTCGTCGCGATCGGTGCCGGCATCGCCTGGGCCTAGTCAATATTGCTTGCACGGCATGCGATCACGAATAGGATCGGCCGGCTGCAATTCTGGGATGGCGAGCGTGTCGGACGGAAATACTCATCGTGCCATCCGATCGGTGGGTGCTGATGACGCGCCTCGCCACACAGGCGCCTGAGCGCGATGTCGCCTGAAACGGAACGACTTCTGTCTGCTCTCGGCGACCGGCTGGGCGCAGGCGGCATCCTCGCCGGCTCCGACGTCGACCAGCGCTATCGCGACGATCCCGACGGCAAGCTTGGCGCACTTCCCGAAGCCGTGCTGCGGCCGCGCGACACAATTGGTGTCGCGGCTGTCCTTGCCGGGTGCAACGCTGTCGGTCAGTCGGTCGTCGTCCAGGGCGGACGCACCGGCCTGGCCGGCGGCGCCCGCGTCCAGCCGGGCGAGATCGTGCTGTCGCTGGAGCGCATGACCGGCCTTGCCGCGCCAGACATCCAAGCCGCCAGCATCATTGCCGAAGCCGGTGCCACGCTGCAGGCGGTGCAGGAGGCCGCCGACGGCGCCGGGCTGATGTTCGGCGTCGATATCGGCGCGCGCGGCTCCGCCACGGTCGGCGGCAACATCGCCACCAATGCCGGCGGCATCCGCGTGCTGCGCTATGGCATGTACCGGGCGCAGGTGCTGGGGCTGGAGGCGGTGCTTGCCGACGGCAGCGTGCTGACGTCGCTGAAGGGCCTGCCCAAGGACAATTCCGGCTATGATCTAAGCCAGCTCTTCATCGGCGCGGAAGGGACGCTTGGCGTCGTTACGCGCGCCGCGCTCCGGCTTCATCCGAAGCTATCCTCCGAGGTGAACGCCTTCTGCGCGCTGCCCTCGCTCGATGCGGCGATCGCCCTGCTTGGTCTGCTGCGGCAGAAACTCGGTCCGCTTCTGTCCGCCTATGAGGTCAACTTCGCGCCGCTCTATGACCTCATGGTCGCCAGCATGGCCATGCCGGCGCCGCTGCCGGCTGGCGCGCCCGTCTATGTGCTGGCGGAGATCCAGGGCAGCGAGCCGGACCGCGACAGCGAGCGCTTCGCCGAGGTTCTGATGCAGGCGGTCGATGACGGCGTCGTCGACGATGTCGTCGTCTCGCAATCGCCGCGCGAATTCCGCGCGCTCTGGGACGTGCGCGAGGACGCCAATCGTATCCTGTTTGCGATCAAGGGCCTGATCGGTGTCGACATCAGCATCCCGCTGGCGCGCATGGGAGCCTTCCTGCAGGAAGCGGATGCCGCTATCCATGCCGTCGATACCGGCGCCGACATCTATGTCTTCGGCCATCTCGGCGACGGCAACCTGCACTACCAGGTTCTGACGGCGGATCCGGCGGCGGCCTACGGCATCATCTATCGCGGCGTGGCGGCGGCCGGAGGCGGCGTGTCGGCCGAGCACGGCATCGGCCTCGACAAGAAGCAGTGGCTGCACCTGGTACGCAGCGACGCCGAAATCGCCGCGATGCGGCGGCTGAAGACGGCGCTCGATCCGAAGAACATTCTTAACCCGGGACGGGTCTTCGACCTCGGCCCATCGGCTTGAACCTCAATTCCGTTCCGTCGCCATCTGTCTGGGAATGAGAAAACGGGCGGCGAGCACGCACAGCAGCACGGTGAACATGAGGATCAGCGCCACCAGCGCGTTGATGTCGGGCGAGAAGCCAAGCCGCATCATCGCCCACAGCCTGACCGGCAGCGTGCTTTGCGTGCCGGTGACCAGGATGGTGATCATGGTCTCGTCGAAGGACAGCGCGAAGGCCAGGATGGCGCCGCCGACCATCGCGCTCGACAGGTTCGGCAGGATGATGCGCCAGAAGGTCTGCCAGCCGTTGGCGCCGAGATCGTAGGACGCTTCGACCAGCGTGCGGCTCATCGACTGCAGCCGCATCAGCACAGTGCGATAGACGATCGCCAGCACGAACACCGTATGGCCGATGACGACCGTCAGCAACGAGCGTTCGAGGCCGATTTCGCGAAAGAAGATCAGCAGCGCCAGCCCGCTGATGATGGGCGGCATCAGGAAGGGCAGGAAGATGATGAACTGCAGGATCGAACGGCCTGAGCGGCGGCCGTGATAGTAGAGTGCCAGCAGCGTTCCGCTGACCACCGAGAGGATGACGGTGCAGACGCCGACGATCAGCGTGGTGCGCAGAGCGGCCAATATGTCGTCGTTTTCGGCCAGCGCCACATAGGTCGAAAGGGTTGGCGACGACCAGTCGACATTGCCATGTGAAATGATGAAGAACGACGACACGATCGGCACGAACAGCGGGCTGTAGAGCAGCACCGCGACCAACGTCGTGATCGCGGCGAGGAAGATCGTGGAAGGCCGGGGTAGGGCACTCATACCGACGTCCCCCGGCTGCGTCCGAACCGTTCGCCGATGAGAATGGCGGCGATCACCACGATCGCAAGCGCCACCGACAGCGCCGCGCCGAACGGCCAGTTATAGGCCGTGCCGAACTGGCTGTAGAGGATACGCCCGAAGGTGAAGCCGCTGATCCCGCCGACCATCTGCGGCGTCAGGAAATCGCCGATCGCCAGCACGAAGACGAAACTCGCCGCCGAGGCGACGCCGGGCAGGCTGAGCGGCAAGGTGATGCGCAGGAATGTCTGCAGGCCGCTGGCGCCCAGATCGTCGGAGGCGCGCAGCAAGGTCTGCGGGATCCGCTCCAGCGAGAGGAAGATCGGCAGGATGGCGAAGGGGATCAAAAGCAGGCTCAGCGTCAAAAGGATGGCGTTCATGTTGAACACGAACAGCGTCGAAGGCTGATCCAGGATGCCGAGCGCCACCAGCGCCTTGTTGAGGAAGCCGTTGAGGCCGAGGATGCTGCGGATCGCGTAGATCTTGATGACGTAGCTCATCAGCAGCGGCACCAGCAGCAGCATCAGCAAGGCATAGCGCCACCGCCCTTTCAGCGTCGTCAGGAAATAGGCGGCGGGATAGGCGAGAAGGATGCATATGACGGCCACCGACACGCACAGCACGATCGTGTTCCAAAACACCGGCAGAAAGATCGGATCGGTGAAGAACCTGACATAGTTGCCGAGCGTCGGCGCATGGACGATCGTGCCCTGGTCGACGCTGAAGAAGCTGTAGACCAGGAAGATCGCCAGCGGCACGAGGACGAAGACCACTGGCAAGGCGAAGGCCAGCACCGTGATCAGCTGCGACAATCGCCGTTCCGCGGCATGTGTCGACCCGGCTCCGCTCATGCCAGCACCAGATGGCCTTCATGCGGCGCGAACGAAAGCGAGACCGTCTCGCCTGATTTCAAAATACTGCCGTCGATCCGGCTCGGCATGCGCAACCGCAAGCGTTGCGCGGCGTTGTCCTCGCCCGCCATGATCGTGGCGACCGTCGACGAACCGGCAAAGGCCAGGTCGGCGATCGTGCCGGAAAAGCGATTGCCGCCATCATTGGCATCCGCAAGGCGCAAGGCTTCGGGACGGAACGCCGCGAAGGCGCTGGCGCCGTCCGGTGCGGTTTTCAGATGCGGCTGATCGCTGATCGAGCAGACCAGGCGCCCAAGCGCGGTCTCGATGAGCCGCTGCTCGCCCTGCACGGGACCGAGTTCTCCGGCCACCAGATTGTTCTCGCCGAAGAAGCGCGCAACGAACTCGCAATTCGGTTTGTAGTAGAGCTCGTGCGGCGTGCCGAGCTGGCGGATATGGCCGGCCTGCATGACGCAGATCCGGTCGGCCATGCCGATCGCTTCTTCCTGGTCGTGGGTGACGAACAGGAAGGTGGTCTTGATCTCGCGCTGGATGGACTTCAGGAATTCCTGCATCTGCCGCCGCAGTTCGAGATCGAGCGCCGCCAGCGGCTCGTCGAGCAGGATCAGGCGCGGCTGGCAGATCAGCGCCCGGGCGAGCGCGACGCGCTGCCGCTGGCCCCCGGAAAGCTGCGCCGGGAAGCGCTCGGCGAAACGTCCGAGCTGGACCAGTTCGAGGGCTTGCGCGACACGGCGCGCGATCTCCTTGCGCTTGATATGGCGCACCGAAAGCCCGTAGCCGACATTGCCGGAGACGGTCATGTGGGGGAACAGCGCATAGTCCTGGAACACGGTGTTGAACGGCCGCTTGTTGATCGGCATGCGGCTGATGTCCTGGCCGTCCAGCCGGATCTCGCCCGCGGTCAGCGGTTCCAGCCCGCCGATCAACCGCAGCACCGTGGTCTTGCCCGAGCCTGACGGTCCCAGCACGGTGAGGAACTCGCCGTCCCGGATCGATAGGTCGATGTCGTGCAGCACGGGAACCGTGCCGTAGGATTTCGAGACGGACCGCAGCGTCAAGAGGTCGGTGTTCTGGCTCATGGAATAGTCTCGCATACGCCGCGGCGGCCCAGAACGTCCGGACCGCCGGGTCCTTCGAAATCAGGTGCGGAAAGGATCAGGGTGTCGCCTTGACCTCGTTCCACAGATCCGAGCGCTTGAGCGGATCCTCGACATTGTTGAGCCAGACCAGCTTGTCGTTGCCGCCGGCGCTGCTCGACTCGACCACGGTGTTGCCGAAGCCGGTGCGCTCGGAAAGCTCGCCGCCGATCTTCTTGCTCAGCATGAAGTCGATCCACTTCTCGGCCGCCGCATTGTCGCGGACGCCCTTGGAGATCACCCAGTTGTCGAGCCAGGCAAGCGCGCCTTCGCTCGGGTTGACGTAGGCGACATGGGCGCCGATCTTCTGCAACGCCTTGACCTGCTGCTGGCCGTAATTGGCCCAGATCAGGGCGACGTCATTGTTCTGGTAGATCTGCTGCGCCTCGTCGGCGGTGGTGTAGAAGCTCAGCACATTGCGCTTGAGTTCGACCAGCTTGGTCTTGACCGCCGCCATCTGCTCCGCATCGAGGTTGAACGGATCCTTGTAGCCGAGCGTCAGCGCGGTGAACGAGAAATTGTGCTCGCCATTGTCGTAGGCCAGGATCTTGCCCTTGTAGGCCGGATCCCACAGCACCGACATCGAGGTCGGCGCCGGCTTGACCTTGTCGGTGTCGTAGATCAGCCCGATGGAATCGAAGCAGAATGGAATGCCGTAGACCTTGCCGTCCTTGGTGTCGCCGCTGACCTGCGACAGATCGCGGAAGCGCGGCAGCACCTCCTTCTGGTTCGGCAATTTCGTGATGTCGATCGGCGAGACCAGATCGGCCTTGATGTAGCGCTGCAGCTGGGCGGTGTTGACGGCGAAGACATCGAAGTCCTGGCCTTCGCTGCCCTTGATCTTGGCCCAGATCTCGTCATCGCTGCCGATGAAGACGACATCGACGCCAATGCCGGTGGCGGCGGTGAAGTCCTTCACCCAGTCCGGATCGGCGTAACCGTCCCAGGCCAGCACGCGAAGGTTCGCGGCGAGCGCCGCCGATGTCATCAGGCCGATGCCGAGCCCGATCGTCGCCAGTCTCAGAAATGCTTTCTTCAGTCCCATTTTTAATCTCCCATTGTCGTTCTGGTGGACCGCAATTTCCGGGGCTCTTGCCGTCACAGTTGGGTGACGGTGACCAGTCCCTCGTCCGGCGCCGAAACCATCCGGTTGCGCAGTGGCTTGCCGAATGCCGGTGCCTGGATTTCATACTCGTCGCCGGAGGCCGTCTTGATGCCGGAGGCGTAGCTCATCACCGCCGCGCCGAAGAAATAGGCGTGCAGGTCGCCCGCCCTGCGGTGCATCGGGTACCGGAAATGAAAGTGTTCGAGATTGGCGATCGAGTGCGACATGTGCGCTTCGCCCGACAGGAATTCCTGTTCCCAGACGACCGCGCCGTCGCGCAGGATGCGGGAATGGCCGCGCACTTCTTCGGGCAGGTCGCCTACCAAAAGCTCTGGGCCGATCGAGCAGGAGCGCAGCTTGGAGTGGGCGAGGTAAAGGTAGTTCTCGCCCTCGGTCACATGGTCGGAATATTCGTTGCCGAGCGCATAGCCGATGCGGTAGGGGCGGCCATCCGGCCCATTGAGGTAGAGCCCGACGATCTCGGCCTCTTCCGCGCCAGCTTTCGCGAATGCGGGCATCGGCAGGTCGGCGCCAGGCGGAACCACACAGGTACCAACACCCTTGAAGAACCATTCGGGCTGGATGCCGATCTTGCCTGCGCCAGGCTTGCCGCCTTCCAGGCCCATCTTGAAGATCTTCAGCGAATCCGATTCCTCGGCCTCCTCGCCATGTGTCAGCAAGTGCATCTGGTTGCGCGCGGCGGCACTTCCGGTGTGGGTCAGGCCGGTGCCTGTGACCAGGAAGCGCGCCGGCTCCGGATGGTCGACGGGGGCGAGCACGCGGCCATCGCGCAGCAGTTCGTCATAGTCGACCGTCGTGGTGCCGGTCCGCTTCTCGGCCAGCGCCGCGATGGACGTGCCCTGGGCGATCGCTGCTTCGGCGAGCTCCAGCACGCTGCTGGTCTTGTCGAGCGTGTGTAGCCGATTGCCGTCATCGGAAACGCGGCCGACCCGCCTGCCGCCATCGAGCGTTGTGTACTGAACGAGACGCATGAAAAACCTTCTCCTTGAGACCGTACGGATCACACCCAGCCGGCATCGACGATGAACTGCTGGCTCGTGCACATCAGGCTGTCGTCGGCGGCGAGGAACAGCGCCATGCGCGCGATATCGGAAGGCTGCAGCCGGTCGGGCAGGCATTGCCTCTCCGCGATCTGGCGTTCGCCGGCCGGGTTCAGCCACAGCCGTATTTGGCGCTCGGTCATGACCCAGCCAGGCACCATGCAGTTGACGCGGATCCGCTCGGGGCCGAGTTCGCGAGCCAGCGCCCGCGTCATGCCGTAGACAGCGGCTTTGGCGGTGACATAGGCCGGGCAATCGGGATCGCCGACCATCCAGGTGATGGAGCCGAAATTGATGATCGAGCCGCCGCCCAGCGAACTCATTTGCGGGCGCACCGCCTGGGCGGCGAAGAACTGGTGGCGCAGATTGACCGCCATGCGGTCGTCCCAATAGGCTACCGTAACGTCCTTGGTCTGGTGGCGGTCGTCATTGCCGGCATTGTTGCACAGCACCTGGATCGGGCCGTTGTGCTGCATCGCCTGCACGGTTGCCGCCTGCAGCTGCTCGACATTGCGCAGGTCGCAGGCAATGAACAGCGGCGCGGGGTGTCCCTCGGCCGCGATCGCATCGATCAGGCGCCGCGAAGGCTCCTCGGCCAGATCGACGAAGGCAACGCGGCTGCCTTGCGCGCAGAAATGGCGCACCAGGCTTTCGCCGATGCCGCTGCCGCCGCCGGTGATGAACACGCTACGGTCCTTGAGGCTGGGGTAGGTCGCGTAGCTACCGATCTGATCCGTCATCGCGCGCCTCTAATGGGAATGCCGGGGGATACCGGCATCGCGCCGGCCGACGAGAAAGTCGAAGTCGCAGCCCTTGTCGGCCTGCAGCACGCGCTCGACATAGAGGCTCTGGTAGCCGCCCTGCGGCGGCGCCGGCGGCTTCCAGTCACGGCGGCGGATCGCCAGTTCCTCATCCGACACCAAAAGCTCCAGCCGGCGGCCGGCGACGTCGAGCTCGATGATATCGCCGTCACGAACCAGGGCCAGCGTACCGCCGGCCGCGGCCTCGGGCGCCACATGCAGCACGACGGTGCCATAGGCCGTGCCGCTCATGCGCGCGTCCGAAATGCGCACCATGTCGGAGACGCCTTCCCTGAGCAGCTTGGCCGGCAGCGGCATGTTGCCGACCTCGGCCATCCCGGGATAGCCGCGTGGCCCGCAATTTTTCAGCACCATCACCGAGGAGGCATCGATATCCAGTTCCGGATCGTCGATGCGGGCATGGTAGTGCTCGATGTTCTCGAAGACGACGGCCTTGCCGCGATGCTGCATCAACTCCGGGGTCGCGGCCGACGGCTTGATGACGGCGCCATTGGGCGCCAGATTGCCGCGCAGGATCGAAATGCCGCCCTCCTTGGTCAGCGGCTCGCTCAGCGGCCGGATGACCTCACGGTTGTAGTTGGGCGCGCCGTCGATCAGTTCACCGATCGTCTTGGCGCTGACGGTCATGACGTCGCGATGAAGAAGCCCAACTTCATCAAGCGACGCCATGACCGCAGCTAGCCCCCCGGCATAGTAGAAATCTTCCATCAGGAACCGGCCCGACGGCATCAGGTCGACAATGGTCGGGACGTCGCGGCCAAGGCGGTCCCAGTCATCGAGGCCGAGATCGACACCGACCCGGTTGGCGATGGCGATCAGATGCAGCACCGCATTGGTCGAGCCGCCGATCGCGCCATTGACGCGGATGGCATTCTCGAAAGCCTGCCGGGTGAGGATCTGCGCAATCGTGACGTCCCGATGGACCAGATCGACGATCTGCCGTCCGGCCAACTGGGCGAGCACGCCACGGCGCGAATCCACCGCCGGGATCGCGGCATTGTCCGGCATGCCAATGCCGAGCGCTTCCACCATGCTGGCCATGGTCGAAGCGGTGCCCATCGTCATGCAGCTGCCCGCCGACCGGCTCTGGCCCTGCTCGGCGGCGAGGAAGTCGGCGACCGGCATGCGGCCGGCCTTGACCTCCTCGGCGAATTTCCAGACATGCGTGCCCGAGCCGATATCCTGTCCGCGGAACTTGCCGTTGAGCATCGGCCCGCCGGAGACGGCGATGGTCGGCAGGTTGCACGAGGCAGCCCCCATCAGGAGCGCCGGCGTGGTCTTGTCGCAGCCGACAAGCAGGATGACGCCGTCGATCGGATTGCCACGGATGGATTCCTCGACATCCATACTGGCCAGGTTGCGGAACAGCATGGCGGTCGGGCGCATGTTGCTTTCGCCCAGCGACATCACCGGAAACTCCAGCGGCAGGCCGCCGGCCTCGTAGACGCCCCGTTTGACGTGGTCCGCCAGCGCGCGCAGATGCGCATTGCATGGTGTCAGTTCCGACCAGGTGTTGCAGATACCGATCACCGGGCGACCGTCGAAAGCATCCGCGGGAATGCCCTGGTTCTTCATCCAGCTGCGGTGCATGAAGGCGTTCTTGCCTTCACCGCCGAACCAGGCTTCGGACCGCAGTTTGCGTTTGGTCTCGGTCACGATTGCTGGCCCCGGTCGTTGCGGCGTTTGTTGCGGTTCTCGACGCTGCGGCGCACGTCTTCTTCCGCATTGTCGATGAGCACCAGCAGCGCCTTCTGCGCGCCGGCGTCGTCGCCGGCGGCAATCTTCTCGGCGACTTCCCGGTGCAGCGGCAAGGAATGGCGCTGCCCTTCCGGATTGTCGTTGGAGAGGCGAAAGCTCATCACCAATGCGGTCTCCACCAGCGCCGCCAGCGAGCCGATCAACTCGTTGCCGGTCATGCGCAGAATAGTCTGGTGAAACACAAGGTCAGGCTTGGCGAAGCGGTCGCCGTCGTCGACAACCGCCTCCATCTCGGCCAACGCCGCATGGATATCGGCGATCTGCGCCGGCGTCGCGCGCTGCGCGGCAAGGGCCGCCGACATCGGCTCGATGGCGCGGCGCAATTCGAACAGCGCCCGCACATCCTCGGCGCTGACACCGCCGGCATAGCGCCAGGACAGGACGTCGGGGTCGAGGAAATTCCAGTCGGAGCGCGGACGCACCCGCGTGCCGGTCTTCGGTCGCGATTCGACCAGCCCCTTGCCCGCCAGCACCTTGATGGCCTCGCGCAGCACCGTGCGGCTGACGCCCAGCATCTCGCTGGAATCGTCGGCATTGGGCAGCGCCTCGCCGGGCAGGAAATCGCCCTGCACGATGCGCAAGCCGATCTGCTCGACGACGGTGGCGTGCAGCGCCGTGGAGCCGCTGGAAACCGCCACCGCGACCCTTGAGGTGCGAGCCGTGCTGAACGTTTTGGTATTCTTCATACTATTCATATGATATGTCTTATAGCCGTGGCACTTGGAGTCAAGGGATCGGAGAGAGCCAATGACAAAGAATTCCGCCGTGGCCGTCTCGCAGGAGACGGAGCTGCTCTCGATCAGTGACGGCATCGCGACGGTCGACATTGCTCCAGCCGCTGGCGGAGCGCTGGCGTCTTATCGCTGGTGGCCAAATGGCACTGCCGTGGATTGGCTGCGGCCCGCCGATCCGGCGGCGATCAGCCGTCGCGATGCCGGCGCCATGGCCTGCTTTCCGCTCGTGCCCTACTCCAACCGTATCAGAGGTGGCCGCTTCGAATTCGCGGGGCGTTCCATCCAATTGCCCAGCCAGCCTGACGATCCACATCATGAGCACGGCCATGGCTGGCGTCACCCATGGAGCGTCGTGAGCCACCAAGCCAGCGCGATCGTCCTGCGCTACCGCCATGCCGCCGATTCCTGGCCATGGAGCTATGAAGCCGAGCAAGCGATCTCGCTGGCCGATGGCAGGCTTTGCATGACCATTGCGGTGCGCAACCTGTCGGACGCGCCGATGCCCGTCGGCTTCGGCCTCCATCCCTATTTCCCGTCGACACCGTGGACGCATGTCCAGGCCCGGGTGTCAGGCATGTGGGAAACCGATGCGGAGGTCCTGCCTGTCCGGCATGTCCAGCCGCCTGCCGGGGCCGATCCATCCATCGGCTTTGACGTGTCGGAAGTGGACTTCGACACGATCTTCACCGGATGGGCGCGCCGCGCCCGGATTTCTTGGCCGGAGCAGGGGCGGGAGTTGAACATAGAGGCGGAGGCGCCGCTCGATTGTCTCGTCCTCTACACGCCGCCGGGCGAGCCGTTCTTTTGCGCCGAGCCGGTCAGCAACATCACCGATGCTTTCAACCGGATGGATGACGAGCAGATCGAAACCGGCTGCATCGTGCTGGCGCCCGGTCAGATAACATCCGCCAGCGTTCGCTTCACGCCGTCACTGGGTGTTTGAGCCTCGGCAGCCCGAAGCTGGGTCAGAACGGATAGTGCTGGCCCGGATCTTCGATCGTCACCCAGCGCAGGTCAGTGAATTCCGCGATCGAGGCTTTGCCGCCGAAGCGGCCATAGCCGGAGCCCTTGACGCCGCCGAACGGCATCTGCGCCTCATCGCCGACCGTCGGTCCGTTGATGTGGCAGATGCCGGCCTCGATACGGGCGGCGACCGCCATCGCACGTTTGATGTCGCGGCTGAAGACGGCTGACGACAGGCCATATTCGGTGTCGTTGGCGACCCGCACGGCCTCATCCTCGCCCTTCACCCGGATCACCGGCTTGACCGGCCCGAAGGATTCTTCCGAATAGACGCGCATCGCCGGTGTCACGTGGTCGAGCAGCGTTGCCTCGACCACGGTGCCCGTACGCTTGCCGCCGGCGACAAGCTTGGCGCCTTTGGCCACCGCATCGGCAACGAGTTCCTCCATCTTGTCAGCCGCCTGGCTGCTGATCAGCGAGCCCAGCACGACATGACCGCGCGGGTCGCCCGCCGGCAGCTGCGAGGCGCGGGCGGCGAGCTTGGCGACGAACTCGTCGGCGATCCCTTCGTCGACGATCAGCCGCTCGGTCGACATGCAGATCTGGCCCTGATGCATGAAAGCGCCGAAGGTCGCGGCGTTAACAGCCGCGTCGATGTCGGCATCGTCCAGCACCAAAAGCGGCGCCTTGCCGCCGAGTTCGAGCAGCGCCGGCTTGAGGTGCCGGCCGGCGAGCTCGGCGATGATCCGGCCGACCTTGGTCGAGCCGGTGAAGTTGACGCGCTTAACCGCGGGATGCGCGACCAGCGCCTCGACGATACCGGCGGCGTCCCTGGGGTCGTTGGTGACGACATTGATGACGCCCTTGGGCAGGCCCGCCTCGACCAGCACCTGGCCGATCAGCCGGTGCGTCCCGGGGCACATTTCGGAGGCTTTCAGCACCACCGTGTTGCCGCAGGCGATCGGCATGGCGATGGCGCGGGTACCGAGAATGACCGGCGCATTCCATGGCGCGATGCCGAGACAGACGCCAGCCGGCTGGCGGATCGCCATGGCCAGCGTCCCCGGCTTGTCGGAGGGGATGATCTCACCAGAAATCTGCGTCGTCATGGCGGCCGCCTCGCGCAGCATGTTGGCCGCCAGCATGACGTTGAAGCCGGCCCAGGGGCCGGTCGCACCTGTCTCTTCCATCATCAGCCTGGTGAATTCGCCGACTTTCGACGCCATGACGTCGGCCGCCTTGGAGAGCAGTGCGCGGCGCTCGCCAGGCCCGGTCTTCGACCAGGCGGGAAAGGCAGCGGCGGCCGCGTCGACGGCGCTGTTGGCATCGGCGATGCTTGCCGCCGCCGCGCGCGTCGCCAATTTGCCGGTGAACGGGTCCATGCGCTCGTAGGAAGCCTTGCCTGTTGCCGCCTTTTCGTCGCCGTTGATCAGAAGTCCGATATCCATTGTTCTTTCCCTCGCTCTCGATGGAGCTTCTCAGGATGTTGGAAGCCGAGCACTTCGGCATTGATCGATGCTTCGAGGCCACCGTCAACCGGCACATTGGCGCCGTTGACCCAGCGCGCGCCATCCGAGCACAGGAACAGCACGACGGGCGCGATATCGCCCGATGTGCCGGCACGCCCGACCCGGGCGATGTCGCTGTCGACGCGGGCATCGCCGAGCACGCCGCGGAACTGTTTCAGGATAGGCGTCTCGACCGGACCGGGGCTCACCGCATTGACGCGGATGCCTCGGCGCCTGAACAGCTCCTGATGCGCGGCGCGCATGGTCCACAAGAGCAGCAACTCCTTGGAGACGGGATAGCCTTCCTCGTTCCTGACCGCGTGGTCGGCGACCACTTTGGCGATATCGGGAAAACCCCCGATGCCGACCATCGAGGCGGCGCGGTTGAGGTTGGCGCGCCAGCCATAACCGGCGATCGAGGCGACGTTGACGATGGCGCCGCCTTCGCGAAGTCTCGGCGCAAGCCCTTCCGAGAGCGCCCGCAGCCCGAAGAAGTTGACGGCCAGCGTCGAGGCCGCACCGGTGTTGCCGGAGAGGCCGGCGACATTGCAGAGTGCATCGATGCGCTGCGGCAGGCGCGCGATGAGCTCATCGACGCCCGCTTTGGACGAGATGTCGGCCTTGACGAAACTGTCGACCGGTGCGGCCGGCTCGCGTACATCGACGCCGATCACGTCGGCGCCGAGCTGGCCGGCGAGTTCCGCCGTCCGCGCGCCGATGCCGGAGGCAACGCCGGTAATGAGAATCGTCTTGCCGAAAAGCATGGTCATGCCTTCTCCCGATGCGTTGTGGCTTGCCGTGGCGACGGCGTCTTGCCGTCTTCGGCGACGTCCGCCGGCAGCCTGACCCGGTAGCCAACGGGCAGCAGGCGCAGGCCGAAGCGCTCCTCGATCGTGCCCCACAGGCCGCGCGGCAGGAACAGCGAGAACAGCACGGCGATAGCGCCGAGGCCGACCAGGTACCAGACGCCCGCGCCGCCAAACCACGTCTCGATGAGGAAGAACACCAAGGCACCCAGAATGGCGCCCTCGAAAGTGCCGATGCCGCCGACCAGCACCATGAAGATCATGTAGGCGGTCCACTGCACGTTGAAGTAGGTTTTCGGCTGGAAGGTGATCGACGTCGCCAGCCACAGCGCGCCGGCAATGCCGATGCCGAAGGCGGCCAGCACGAACAGCAGCCGCTTGGTGCCGGTGACGCGCACGCCGACCGAAGCGGCGGCGTCCTCATTGTCTCGGATGGCGCGGATCGCGGCCCCCGTGCTGCCGCGCAGCAGGCCGAACAGGACGGCAAGCAGGGCGGTCATCGACACCAGCGCCAACCAGTATATCGTGGTTCGTCTCGTGCCAGCATCGTAGACGTTGAGCGAGATCAGCGAGGTGCCGGTCTCGCCCTGCACCAGCCGGTCGAGATTGACCAGCAGATGGGTCAGCGCCGCGATTACCCACATGCCGATGGCGAACTCGCCATTCCTCAACCGCAGCATGAACAGCGACAGCGGCCAGGAGACGGCGCCGACGATAAGTCCCGATGCAAACAGCGCCAGGAGAGGGTTGAGGCCGGCATCGGCCAGCCGGATGGCGAAATAGGCGCCGAGCCCGAAGAACAACTGCTGGCCGACCGAGACCAGCCCGCCGAAGCCGGCCAGCGCGTTCCACATCGCCGCCAGGATTACATAGATGAACAGCGCCGTCATCCGGTCGACCGCGCCGGCCGAGAGGAATTGCGGCGCCGTCGCCAGCAGCGCGATGATGAGTGCGACGGCGATCGCCGCGATCCGCGATGTCGCCGTACCGCGCTCGATGATCGGCGAAACCGCGCTCATGGCGCGCTCCGGGAAGGCAGACGCAACAGGCCGCGTAGGCCAAGGCCCGACCCCGAGAGCCGCACGAACAGCACGACGAGGAACACGGCATGGCCGCCGATCAGAAATCCCTGCGGATGCACCTGCGCGCCGAGTGTCTGGGCCAGCGCCAGCACGATGCCGCCGATCAGCGTTCCCCACAGCGACCCGGCGCCGCCGATAACCGCCGCCTCGAAGGCAAACAGCAATTGCGGCGCGCCGGCATAGGGATCGAAGGTGGCGCGCATGCCGAGGAAGGCGCCAGCCAGGCCGACGGTGACCATGGCGATGGCCGCGGCGATGGCGTTGGCACGCCGTGCATCGACGCCGACCAGGCCGGCGGTGTCTGGGTCTTCCGACGTGGCGCGGATCGAGCGGCCGAGCCGGGTGCGGGTCAGGAACAGCTGCAGCCCGCCAAGCAGGATCACGGCGGTGGCGAACATGATCACCGCGAGCTTGCCGACATAGATGCCGCCAGGCCATTCCCAGGAATCATAGGACAGGCTGCCGATGAAGGGCGCCAGCGACCGGGTGTCGGCTCCGAACTGCTCGAACAGCATATTGTCGATGACGATGGCGAGGCCGAACGTGGTCAGGATCGGCAGTAGCGCGCCGCCGCGCGCGCTACGTTCGAGCAGGAAGCGCTGCAACGCCCAGCCGATCACGGCCATCACGGGCAAGACGATGAGCAGGCCGAAAAACGGCGGGATGTGGAAGCGCGAGGCGAGCCACCACAGTGCATAGGCTGCGAACACGGCAAGGCTGCCATGGGCGAGATTGATGATGCGCATCACCGAAAACATGAAGGACAGGCCGCAGGCGATCAGCGCGTAATAGCCGCCGAGCAGCACGCCCTGGATGATCTGGTTGGTCATGCCGGCTCGGCTTTCTGCCTATGCAGGCCGAAATAGGCTTTCGTCACCTCGTCGCGCGAAACGCTCTTGCTGTCCGCGGCGAGCGCGATGCGCCCTTCCAGCATGCAAATGACCTTGTCGGAGACCGACAGCGCGCGGTTGAGATCCTGCTCGACCAGGATGATCGTGGTGCCTGAAGCGATCAGCCCCTGCAGTGCCGCATAGACGCGGTCGACGATCAGCGGCGAAAGACCAAGCGAAACCTCGTCGAGCAGCAGGACATCCGGATTGCTCATCAGCGCCCGGCCGATCGCCGTCGCCTGCTGCTCGCCGCCCGACAGGTAACCCGTCCTGGCGTGGCGGCGCGGTTTCAGATTGGGAAACATCTCGAGCACCTTGTCGACGCTCCACTCGCCTGGCCGCCCAGCGGTCCTGCCGAGCAGAAGGTTCTCCTCGACCGTCATCCGCACGAACAGTTTTCGCCCCTCCGGCACCAGCGCGATGCCCATGCCGACGCGGCTGTGCGATGGCACGCTGGTGAGATCGGCACCATCCAGCAGCACGCGGCCGGCCGCCGGCTGATGCGCGCCGGCGATGGCCCTGAGCAGCGTCGTCTTGCCGGCACCGTTGGCGCCGACCAGCGCCAGCGTTTCGCCGCGTTCGACGCTGAAGCTCACGCCGCGCACCGCCTGCAGCAGGCCGTGCCGGACAACCAGGTTCTCCACCGACAACAGGCTCATTTTGGGCCTCCGCCGAGATAGGCGTGGATCACCTGTGGGTCGGCCATCACCGTTTGCGGGTCGCCATCGGCGATGATCTTGCCCGCATCCATGCAGATCAGCCGCTCGGCCACCTGCAGCAGGATGTGCACGATATGCTCGATCCAGACGATGCCGATCTTGCGCCGGCGCAATTCCTTGATCGTGTCGACGAGCTCGCCTGCTTCGCCATCGGTCAGGCCACCGCCGATCTCGTCCAGCAGCAGCAGCGTCGGCCGGGCCGCCAATGCGCGCGCCAGTTCCAGCCTCTTGCGATCGAGCAGCCCTAGCGTCTCGGCGCGCCGGTTGGCGACCCCAAGCATGCCGCACAGCTTCAGCGAGCCGAGCGCCTCCTCATAGGCCTCGTCGCGGGCGAGGCCGGCGCCATGCGAGGCGGCGACGAAGACATTCTCGAAGGTGGTCATGCCGCTGAACGGTTTTGGCACCTGGTGCGTGCGCACCAGGCCGAGCCGGCAGCGCTGCGTCGCCGGCAGGGACGTCACGTCGCCGCCCTTGAAGCTGACCGTCCCCGAGCTTGGCGGAAAGGCGCCTGAAAGCACGCTGAGCAGCGTCGTCTTGCCGGCACCGTTCGGCCCGACAATGCCGACCGCCTCATCGGTCGACATGGTGAAATCGACGGCATCCAGCACCACCAGCGCGCCGAAGCGCTTGTGGATGCCGGCGGCGGCGAGAACGGCCTGTTGTTGCGGATGGGTCACCAGACGGTCCTCGTCAGCGGTCCATCAGCCGTTGTAAGGCAGAAGCTTGGCCTCGACCGGCACCTTCGGGTCAGTGGCGTTCTCGGTCACGACATAGTCGAGCGGGAACTTGCTGCCTTCCTTGGCGGCAATCCATTGCGTGCCGATGATCGGTCCGGGCGAGACATTGGCCACCGGGCCGCTGGTGAAGTCGACCTTGCCGATCATCGTCTCGGTCTTGAGCGTGCTCAGCGCCTTGGCGACCGCCGCCTTGTCCTTGGCGTCGGTGCTCGCCTTCAAAGCCTCGAAGCCGGCGTCGAGCAGCGACATCGATGCGCCGAGTTGCTGCGTCCATTGCTTGCCGCTCGCCGCCTCATAGCCGTCGGCAAGCTCGGTTCCCGAAACGCCGGTCAGCGGGGACTTGTACGGGAAGGCCTTGTGCCAATAGGCGGCGCTGGAAATCTTCGCGCCGAGATCACCGAGCGCCTCGATATCCGAGGGAAACAGCCCGGTCTTGGCGACCTGGCAGATCTTGATCTGCTTGATCAGCCCTTGCTGTGCCGCCTGACGCCAGAAGGCGGCGAAGTCAGGCGGGATCGGGAAGGAGTTGAAGATCTCGACGCCTTCCTGCTTGAACAGCGCGATCTGCGAGGAATAATCGGTGGTCCCGGTCTCGTAGGCGCCCGGGTCGACGATGGTGAAACCCTGCTTGGCCAAGAGCGGCGCCAGATTGGCGCGGATGGCGTTGCCGTCGGCGTCGTTGGGATACATGACGCCGACCTTCTTGTTGGTCTCGATCAGATTCCACTGCGAGATGTAGGTCTTGAAGAACTCGCCGACGCCGAAGCCGAAATGATAGGTCCATTTGAACGGCGAGGGCGCGCCCGGCTTGGCGCCACGGCCGAAATACCAGGCTTCCCATGGCATGACCGTCGACAGGCACGGCACACCGGCGGCTTCGCAGGCATCGGCCACCGGATTGATCACCTCCGGCGTCGAGACGGCCAGCATCAGGTCGATGGCCTGGTTGTTGATCAGGTCCTTGGCCAACTGGCCGGCGCGGGAGGGATCCGATTGCGTATCCTGGTCGAGGATTTCCACGCTGTATTTCTTGCCACCGATCTCAAGACCGCCGGCGAGCGCCTTGCGGGCGAGATCCAGCACATAGCCGTCGGTCTGGCCGAAGCCGGCCAGCGGCCCGGTGCGCGGGCTGACGAAACCGACCTTGAGCGTGTCGGCGGCCTGCGCGAAGGCCTTCTTGCCGCCGAGTGCCAATGCCGCGCCGCCGGCGATCGAGGTGGCGATGAACTGGCGCCGCGACACGTCACGAACAATGGATCTGCTGCCGATAAATTGGGTCATGTGTTCCTCCCTTATGGCTCCTCCATAGGTACAGTGCACCAGCGTTTTGGTTCGGTAAAATGATATTTTGCCGCATTTCATTAACCTCTGGGTTAACAGATTTTCGATGGCCCGGAGGGCCTGTCGGCCGTCCAGGGCTCAATTGCCCGGCCTTGCCGCCTCGCGAATGGTTTGCAGCAGGATGGAGAAAGCGGGCGAGGGGGCTGTATCGGTGCGCATCGTCAGCCCGACCGGCCCCTTGGTTTCCTCGGTGTCGACCGGCAAGGCCACGAAAGCGCCGCTGGCGATCTCGTTGGCGACCACGCCGGCCGAAATGATCCACACCGCATTGCTCTGCCGCATGAACGCGCGGCCGAACGAATCCGAGACCGTCTCGATCTCGGTGGCCGGCGCGGTCATGCCGTTGGTTATGAACAGGCGATCGACAAACGGGCGGATGACGGATTCGCGTGTCGGCATCAGCACCGGGAAGTCGTCGAGGCTGGCGAAGATGTCGGCCTCCGGCTCCAGCAACGGATGTCCGGCCCGCACCACGAACAACACCTGTTCGGAATAGAGATGCTCAAAGAAGAAGCCGGTCATGTTCTCGGGCGCCGCCAGCCGCCCGACGACGAGGTCGAGCGCGCCGGTGCGCAACTGTTCGAGCAGAACGGCGTTCTCGCCGGTGACGATCTTGAGCGCGGCTCCGGTATTTTCCCTCAGGAACAGGCTCATGGCCCGCGGCATGACCTTCGCCGATACGGTCGGCAGCGCGCCGATGCGGATCGGATGGCGATTGACGGCGCCGTCCTGGCGCACGGAATCGACACCACGCTTCAGAGCCGTAATCGCCGAGCCGGCATGGCCAAGGAAAATCTCGCCAAGCCTGGTGAGGCGGATGCCGCGCCCATCCCGCTCGACGATGGCGACACCGAGCGCCTCTTCCAGTTCACGCAGCGTCTTGGTCACCGCCGGCGCGCTGACATGCAGAAAATCGGCGGCGCGGGCCACGCTGCCCTGCCGGGCGACTTCCAGGAAGGCCTGCAGGTGACGGAACCGGATGCGGCTCTCGGCCATGAGTTTGATAACCCCTGAGTTAATGAAACGGCGCAAAATATCATTTTACCGAACCAAATGCGTTGTGCAATGTGGGGATGGAGGATTGAAACCGTGCCATTCGTCACCCTTGGCGGCATCACGCTGCATCACCGATATGTCGCGGCGAACGGTAGCACGCCACCGCTGGTATTCATCAATTCGCTCGGCACCGACTTCCGCATATGGCACGAAATTGTCACCGCACTTGAGGGGCAAATGCCCTTGCTGGTCTACGACAAGCGCGGCCACGGGCTGTCCGACATCGGCGACATCAGGTCGATCGACGATCATGTCGACGATCTCGCGGCGCTCATCGATCATTTCGGGTTGGAGAAGGTCGTGCTGTGCGGCCTGTCGGTCGGCGGCATGATCGCGCAAGGGCTTTACGCCAGGCGACCCGAAATCGTCGAGGCCATGATCCTGTGCGACACCGCCCACAAGATCGGCACGATGGAAAGCTGGAATACACGCATCGCGACGGTCGAAAGCAAGAGCATCCAGGAGATTGCCGATGCCGTGCTCAAAGTGTGGTTCACCCCCGCCTTCCACGCGGCGCGGGTGGCCGAGCTTGACGGCTACTGGAACATGATGACCCGGCAAGCGCCCGCCGGCTATATCGGGACTTGCGTGGCGGTTCGCGACGCGGATTTCACCGACGCGGCTCGCCGCATCGCGGTGCCGACGCTGTGCGTCGCCGGTGACCAGGACGGCTCGACGCCTCCCGATCTTGTCCGCTCGCTGGCCGCTCTGATCCCCGGCGCGCGCTTCGAATTGATCCGCGACGCGGGACATATCCCGTGCGTCGAACAGCCCGAAGCGCTCACCACCTTGATCCGCGACTTCGTCGCCTCGCTTCCCTGCGGAGAAACCCATGGATGAAGTCCCCGGCAACGCAGCCAGGTACCGCACGGGCCTTGCCGTGCGGCGGTCAGTGCTCGGCGATCGCCATGTCGACCGGGCCGAGGTCGCCGCCACCGATTTCGACCAACCCTTCCAGGACCTGATCACCGAGGCGGCCTGGGGAACGGTATGGGCCAGACCAGGCTTCAGCAAGCGCGAGCGCTCGATCGTCACGCTGGCGCTGCTGGCGGCACTCGGCCATGATGAGGAGGTCGCCATGCATGTGCGCGCCACCGCCAACACCGGCGCGACGCGCGAGGATATCTGCGAGGCGTTCCTGCATGTCGCCATCTATGCCGGCGTGCCGGCCGCCAACCGCGCCTTCAAGATTGCCAAGGAGGTGTTTGCGGAAATGGACGCAGACAAGGCTGCCCATGGCTGAGCCCCGCTCCAACCGGACGCCGGAAACCGGCGCCTTCTTCCAGCGCGACCGCCAATGGCATCCGCCGGCCTTGACGCCGGGCTACAAGAGTTCGGTGCTGCGGTCGCCGCAAAAGGCATTGCTGTCATTCGACAACACGCTGTCGGAACTGACCGGCCCGGTGTTTGGCCATGCCATGATCGGTGAACGCGACAACGACCTGATCCACAATTTCGCCAGGCCAGGCGAGAGCGCCATTGGCGAGCGCATCATCGTCCATGGACGGGTGCTCGACGAGCGCGGAATTGGCGTCCCCGGTGCGCTGCTCGAATTCTGGCAGGCCAATGCCGGCGGCCGCTATCGCCACAAAAAGGACGGTTATCTGGCGCCGCTCGATCCGAATTTCGGCGGCTGTGGCCGCACCATCACGGGCGAGGATGGTTCCTATGCCTTTCGCACCATCCGGCCCGGTCCCTATCCCTGGCCGAATGGCCCGAACGATTGGCGGCCGGCGCACATCCACTTCTCGGTTTTCGGCCACGGCTTCGCGCAGCGGCTGATCACGCAAATGTATTTCGAGGGCGATCCGCTGATCTGGCGCTGTCCGATCGTCGGCGGCATTCGCGACAAGGCGGCCGTCGAAGCACTGATTGCCGCGCTCGACATGCAGTCGACAATCCCGATGGATGCGCTTGCCTACAAATTCGACATCGTCCTGCGCGGGCGCCGCTCGACGCTGTTCGAGAACAGGCCGGAGGGCAATTGATGGCGCAGTCGCCCGACCGGCCGAAGGAGAGCCCTTCGCAGACCGCCGGACCTTATGTCCATATCGGGCTGACGCCCAATTTCTGCGGCATCGACGGCGTCTACGCGAGCGATCTTGGCGCGACCATGGTCAACGACAGGACCAAGGGCGAACGCATCGGCCTGCGCATTCGCGTGCTCGACGGCACCGGCGCGCCGTTGAAAGACGCGTTGATCGAGATCTGGCAGGCGGATGCCGACGGGCTCTACAATTCGCCTTCGGAGATGCGCGGCGCCGCCGATCCAAATTTCCACGGCTGGGGCCGTTCCCCGACTGACATGGAAACCGGGCTCTGCTCGTTCGAGACCATCAAGCCCGGCCGTGTGCCGTTCCGCGACGGCCGCCTGATGGCGCCGCACATCACGCTCTGGATCGTCGCGCGCGGCATCAACCTCGGTCTGCATACACGGCTCTATTTTTCCGACGAGGAAGAGGCCAATGCGCAGGATCCGATCCTGGCGCGCATCGAGCACCGCGTTCGCGTGTCGACGCTGATCGCCGAGCGCCAGGGCGACGCCTATGTCTTCGACATCCATCTCCAGGGGGAGAAGGAAACCGTCTTCTTCGACAGTTGATGGACACAACGAGCAGGACATGACCGTATCGCCCTTTGACCATCCGCTGCTTTCGGGCCTGCTCGGCGACGAGGAGGCGGCGCGGCATTTTTCGATGGAAGCCGACATTGCCGCCATGCTCGCCTTCGAGCGTGCGTTGGCCGAAGCCGAGGCCGACTGCGGCATCATTCCTCAAGAGGCCGCGGCGGCGATCGTCAAGGCGATTGCCTCGTTCCGGCCGGATACCGGCAAGCTGCGCGCCGGCGTCACCAGGGATGGCGTCGTCGTGCCGGAGCTGGTGCGCCAGATCAAACTGGCCGTCGGCGAACCACATGGCGGTTCGGTTCATTTCGGCGCGACCAGCCAGGACGTCATTGACACCAGCCTTGTGCTGCGGCTGAAATCCGTCGTCGAGCATCTCAGCCTGCTGCTGACCGAGACCATCATACGTTTGGTGTCTCTGGAGGACCGCTTCGGGGGCAGGGCACTGACCGGCATGACGCGCATGCAGGCGGCAATCCCGATCAAGGTGGCGGATCGCGTCAATGCCTGGCGCGCACCGCTGCAGCGGCATCAGGAAAGACTGTCACAGCAATCGGCACGCCTGCTCGTCGTGCAATTCGGCGGTGCCGCCGGCACGCTGGAAAAACTTGGCGACCAGGGGCCCGCGATACGCGCTGCGCTTGCGGCGAAGCTGGGTCTCGCCGACGCGTCGCAATGGCACAGCCAGCGTGACGCGCTCGCCGACTTCGCCAATTGGCTATCGCTGGTGACAGGCAGCCTCGGCAAGTTCGGCCAGGACATCGCGCTGCTGGCGCAAGGCGGCGCCGACATCGCCCTATCCGGCGGCGGTGGCTCGTCGGCCATGCCGCACAAGCTGAACCCGGTGAAGGCAGAGGCGCTGGTGGCGCTTGCCCGTTTCAACGCCACGCAGCTTTCCGGCATGCATCAGGCGCTGGTGCATGAGCAGGAACGCTCGGGTGCTGCATGGACGCTGGAATGGCTGTTGCTGCCGCAGATGGTCGTCGCGACGGCCGCATCCTTGCGGCTCGCCGCCGAACTGGCCGCGCGGATCGAAAGTCTCGGCCACTGATGCGCACCCAGGTTCTGATCGTTGGCTCGGGGCCGTCCGGCCTGCTGCTCGGCCAATTGCTCGCCACAACAGGCGTCGAGACCGTGATCCTCGAGCGGTCGAGCCGCGAGCACGTGCTTGGCCGCGTGCGCGCCGGCGTGCTCGAACAGGGCACGGTCGACCTGCTTGGCGAAGCGGGCGCCGCGGACCGCCTGCATGCCGAAGGCCTTCCGCATTCCGGCATCTCGCTCGCTTTCGACGACCGCCTGCACCGCATCGACCTTTTCGCGCTGACCGGCGGCAAGCATGTCACCGTCTACGGCCAGACCGAGGTGACGCATGATTTGATGGACAAGCGCGAAGCGGCGGGGCTCGTCACCGTCTATGAGGCAGCCAATGTCGCGCTGCACGATTTCGACGGCGCCGCGCCTTTCGTCACCTACGAGAAGGACGGCATCACTCACCGTATCGACTGCGACTTCATCGCCGGCTGTGACGGCTATCATGGCGTCAGCCGCAAATCGGCCCCGGCGCGGGCGCTGAAAACCTTCGAACGGCAGTATCCGTTCGGCTGGCTCGGCGTGCTGGCCGAAGTGCCGCCGGCCGATCATGAACTGGTCTACGCCAACCATGAGCGGGGCTTCGCGCTGTGCTCGATGCGCTCGACGCATCGCAGCCGGTACTACGTGCAGTGCCCACAGGATGATCGTGTCGAGGCATGGTCCGACGACCGCTTCTGGGATGAACTGCGCCGCCGCTTGCCGGAGCGGACGGCAGCAGGCGTCACCACCGGGCCGTCCTTCGAGAAGTCGATCGCGCCGCTGCGCTCCTTCGTTGCCGAGCCGCTGCGCTTCGGCCGGCTGTTCCTGGTTGGCGATGCCGCCCACATCGTGCCGCCGACGGGCGCCAAAGGTCTCAACCTCGCCGCCAGCGACGTCCGCTATCTCTTTGCCGGTTTGCGCGACTTCTACCGCGAAAAATCCATGGCCGGCATCGACGCCTATTCGGGCAAGGCGCTGGCGCGGGTCTGGAAGGCGGTGCGCTTTTCCTGGTGGATGACGACCATGCTGCATCGCTTTCCCGACACCGGCGATTTCGGCCAGCGCATCCAGGAGGCCGAGCTCGATTACCTCGTGCACTCGCGCGCGGCATCGACCGCGTTGGCGGAGAACTATGTCGGCCTGCCCTATTGAAGGCAGCTATTCCGCGCCTTCCCGGTGCGGTCACCGTCCCAAAAGATTGCGCTCGACGGTTTTGAGATGCGCCAGCATGGCCTGGCTGGCGCTCTCGGGGTCGCGGCGCAGCAGGACATCCAGGACCGTCTGGTGTTCGCTGCAATAGATGCCGCGGCGCTCCTCGGAAAAGGAACGTTTCTTCATTTCGAACCACGGTGCCTGATTGCGCAGGATGCGCATCAGATTGTGGATCTCCTTGAGGAATTCGTTGCGCGAGCAGGCGAAGATGCGGTGGTGGAACTCGGCGTCCCAGTGTTCGAAGGTCGGCATGTCCTGCGCTTCGCAGGCAATTCTGTGCGCCTCGCGCACCGCATTGAGCTCCATGGCGCTGGCGTTGGTGGCGGCGAACGATGCCGCCGCCGGCTCGAGCAACTGCCTGATTTCCATCATGTCGGCCGGGCTGGTGCCCTCCATGCGGCCGACGACCGCCGCCATCGAAGCCGGATTGGTGGCGGTCAGGAAGGTGCCGCGCCCGACATGGCGCACCACCGTTCCTTCGTCCTCGAGGAAGGAGACGGCGCGCCGCATCGTGTTGCGCGCGACGCCAAATTCCCTGGCCAGATCGCGCTCCGGCGGGATGCGGCCATTCTCGATCCACTCGCCGGAAGATATCCGCTTCTTCAGCGCGGTGGCGATGTCACTGGCGACAAGCTTGGGCATTTCTGGTCGCTTTTATCTGATCCAATATTGAACCATCGATAGCAGCTTCCGGCGCTGCCGTCCATGACCGGCCCTCACTCCATTGTGAGGCGGCATATGCCTCCAGCTCTTGATTCTTTTGATGGCGCCAGTTCAGATTCCGCTTGCGGCCTAAACCAATCGACGATAGCGTGTAACAAAAGAGCAAGAAATTGGCTCAACATTGGTTCAGGGAGGAACTGGATGCGGGTCGCGACTTTCTCGATCGCTGGCGAACGCCGAGTGGGCCTTGTCGATCTCGACGCCCAGACTATCGCGCCTTTCGATTTTTCGGTCGACCAGGCCAGGTCGGGCATCCTGGCGCTGATCGAGCGCAATGGCGCCGGTGTTCCGCGCACCTTGTCGCCGATCCCTCTGGCGCAGGTCGAGATCGAGGCGCCGATCCCGCAGCCGCGCCGCAACATTTTCTGTGTCGGCAAGAATTATCACGAGCACGCGCACGAATTCGCCCGCTCGGGCTTCGATTCCAGCGCCGGCGCCGGCGCGGTCCCCAAGCACCCGATCATCTTTTCCAAAGTGCCGGAATCGGTGGTCGCAAACCATGCCAGCGTGCTGATCGATCCTTCGGTCTCGACAGCCATCGACTATGAGGCGGAACTGGCCGTCATCATCGGCAAGGGCGGGCGCGGCATTTCGAGGGAAAACGCGCTCGACCATGTCTGGGGCTACACCATTGTCAACGACGTCACCGCGCGCGATCTGCAGGGCAAATACAGCCAGTGGCTGATCGGCAAGTCGCAGGACACGTTCTGCCCGATGGGGCCCTGGGCGGTGACAAGGGACGAGCTCGACCTGGCGACCGCCGGCATCAGGTGTTTCGTCAACGAGGATCTGCGCCAGGACTCCCGCATATCGCTGTTGATCTTCGATATCCCGACCATCATCGCCACGCTGTCGCAAGGCATTACGCTGAAGCCCGGCGACATCATCGCCACCGGCACGCCGGTCGGCGTCGGCATCGGCTTCGATCCGCCGAAATACCTCAAGGCCGGCGACGTCGTGCGCATCGAGATCGATGGCATCGGCACGCTGGAAAACCGCTTCGCGGAGCACGCACGATGACCACGGTGACGGTTGGCCAGGTTGTTGCCGAAACAGTGGGCGACGGCGCCGCCGTGGTGATGATCCACGGCCTTGGCGGCACCTCGAACATGTTCCAGCCGCAGATGGCGGCATTGTCGGCCTATCGCGTCATCCGGCTCGATTTGCCGGGCTCCGGCCGTTCGCTACGCCCGATCGAGCCGCTCCCCATCGAAGGCATGAGCGAGGCGGTGATCCGTGCCTTGGTCGGCATGGGCGTTTCCACGGCGCATTTCGTCGGCCATTCGATGGGCACCATCGTTTGCCAGCAGATCGCGGCGGCGCAGCCTTCGCTGGTCAGGTCGTTGGCGTTGTTCGGCGCCCTTGCGGAGCCGACCGAGGCGACGCGGCAAGGGCTGGGCAAGCGGGCGCAACTGGCGCGCTCTGGCGGCATATCGGACATAGCCGACCAGATTGTCGCCAACGCCATCTCGGCACACACGCGGGAGACATCTCCGGCCGCCGTCGCCTTCGTGCGGGAATCGATCACCCGCCAGGATCCGGAATCCTATGCCCGCACCTGCGAGGCGCTGGCCAAGGCGACCGCCGTCGATCTCAGGCGTATCTCTGCGCCGACGCTGCTGGTCACCGGCGATGCCGACACCGTCAATCCGCCCGGCGTCGCCCAGGCGCTTGCCGATAAAATCAAGGGCGCCGTGCTCTCGTCGCTGGATCGGTGCGGACATTGGGCAACGGTGGAAAGCCCACGCGAAAGCAATCAAAAGCTCGCCGATTTTTTGAGACGGGTTGATAGGTGAGGAATTCAGATCGGGCGTAAACTCATGCGCTCGGCAAGTTGGGAGGCTTGTGATGGCAGACGACAGCTGGAACGGAAACGGTTCGACCGGCACGCTGTTCACCAATGTGCGCGTGCTCGACGCGACAGGTGAATATCCCTACACCGGCGAGGTGCTGGTGCAGGGCAACCGCATCAAGCAGATCACCAAGGGTTCGTCGCGCTTCGGCTCATCCTCGTCGTCCTCCTACAGCGGCGGCGCAACCGTAATCGACGGCATGGGCGCGACGCTGATGCCGGGCATGATCGACGCCCATCTGCACCTGTCGTGGAACAACGCGCCCGGCATCGACCCCATCCAGATGATGGAGGTCGAGGAGCACATGCTGGTTACCATGGAGATGGCCAAGCTGGTGCTCGACGCCGGCTTCACCGCTGGGCGCGGTGCGGCCGCCGCCAAGCCGCGCCTCGATGTGGTCGCCAAGAAATTCATCAACCAGGGCCGCTTCCCCGGGCCGCGCTATCTCGCGGCCGGGCCTGAGATCACCACGGTCGGCGGCCTCGGCGATTCCGCCCCGTCGCACATTCCGCATGAGGGGCTGAACCTCGGCCTCGTCGTTTCCGGCCCGGAGGAAATCCGCCGCACGGTCCGCCAACTGATCAAATACGGTGTCGACTCCATCAAGCTCAATCTGTCGGGCGAAAGCATCACCGGTATGGGCGCCGAGGAAACGCCAATGTCGGAGGAGGAGGTCGCCATGGCCGCCTCGGAAGCCCGCTGCCGCAACAAGGTGCTTTCGGCGCATGCGCGTTCGTCCGGCTCGGTCAAGCAATGCGTGCGCCACGGCATCCAGAACATCTACCACGCCTCCTTCGCCGACGAGGAAGCGCTCGACATGCTCGAGGCGGTCAAGGACAAGCATTTCGTCGCGCCCGGCATCGCCTGGCTGATCAACACTGCCCGCCATGCCGAGCAATGGGGCATCAAGCCCGGCTCGCCGCTCTCGCTCGAATATGAGCGCGAACTCGAAATGTGCGTCGACACGATGAAGAAGATGCACCGGCGCGGCATCCGCGTGTGCATCGGCGGCGACTACGGCTTTGCCTGGACGCCGCAAGGCACCAACGCCAAGGACATCCAGACCTTCGTCGAAATGCTCGGCTTCTCGCCTATGGAAGCGATCCAGGCCGGCACCAAATATGGCGGCCAGATCATGAACATGGGCGACGAACTCGGCCTGATCAAGGAAGGCTATCTCGCCGATATCCTGCTCATCGACGGCGACCCGATCTCCGATGTCCGCATCCTGCAGGACAAGAATCGCATCCTCGCCATCATGAAGGACGGCAAGTTCCACAAGGCGCCGCGCATGAACGAGCAGCGCCGGCGGCTGACTGCATGAGCCTGCTCGACCGGCCATCTCAGACGCTCTCAAGCGGCGGCATCACGGGCCGGCAGGCCTGGGGCCTTGTCGGTCTGCTGGCCGCAGCGATCGTCGCATGGCTGGTCTTCGCCGTCTGGCCCGATTGGCTGAACGCCATCCTGATTTCCAAGAAGGCTTTCGTCAGCGCCATCCTCAACGGCATTACGCTGGCCGGCCTCTACTTCCTCGTCGCCTCGGGCTTCACTCTGATCTTCGGCCTGATGCGCAACGTCAATCTGGCGCATGGCTCGCTCTATCTGCTCGGCGCCTATATCGGCTACGAGGTCACCAACCGCACCGGCTACTGGCTGCTCGGAGTCGCCGCCGGCTTCGCGGTGCTGGCCGTCGTCGGCGTCATCATGCAGGTCTTCGTCTTCCGTCGGCTGGAAGGCGACGATCTGCGCCAGACGCTTGTCAGTATCGGCATCTCGATCGTCGCCGCCGACCTGATGCTGGCGGTGTGGGCCGGCGGCACTTACCAGATCACCACCCCGGAATGGCTCGATGGCGCCTTGACCTTGCCTGTCATCACGGCGGTGCGGTCCAACGGCGCCTCGGTCTTCCTCACCTATCCGCTCTACCGCGTCGTCGTGCTGGCGGCGGCGATCGTCATCGGCGTCGGCCTCTGGCTGATGCTGCACAAGACCCGCGTCGGCATGATGATCCGAGCCGGCGTCGACGACCGCGCCATGCTGCAGGCCTCAGGCGTCAACGTGCACGCGGTGTTCGCCATCGTCTTTGCCGTCGGGGCGGGCCTTGCCGGCTTTGCCGGCGTCGTCGGCGGTTCGGCGCTGTCGGTCGCGCCGGGCGAGGACGTGCGCTATCTCCTGGCGTCGCTGGTCGTGGTCATCGTCGGCGGCATGGGCTCGATCACGGGCGCGGCCATCGGCGCGCTGCTTATCGGCCTCGCCGAGCAGATCGGCCTCGTCTATTTCCCCACCTACGGCATCGTCCTCACCTTCGTCATCATGGTGGTGACGCTCGCGGTCAGGCCGCAAGGCATCATGGGGAAGGCAAGATGAGCTTCGCCATCGCCACGGACGGCACGACGCAGCGGAACTGGCTGGAGAAGCTCGGCGCCGGCCACGTCATCCTTGGCGTCGCGCTGGTGCTGTACCCGCTCGTGGCGTCGGACTTCTTCCTGACCCAGATCGGTGGATATTCGCTGATCTTCGGCATGCTGGGCCTCTCGCTTATGCTGCTCGCCGGCTATGGCGGCATGGTCAGCCTGGCGCAGATCACCGTCGCCGGCATATCGGCCTACGCAATCGCCATACTCGGCAACAACAATTCCAACATTTTAGGTTTCGGCTGGCCGTGGTGGCTGGCGGTGCCATTCGCCGTTCTCGCGGCGGCGCTGGCTTCGGCGCTGATCGGCTGGATCTCGGTGCGCACCGAGGGCATCTACACGATCATGATCACGCTGGCGATCGCCACCGCGACCTACTATTTCGCCCAGCAGAACTACGCCATTTTCAATGGCCATTCCGGCTATGCCGGCATCCGCGCGCCGGCCTTCTGGGGCATAGGCTGGCGCGACGCCAAGCCCTTCTACTATCTCTGCCTCGGCCTGGCGGTGCTGTCCTACGCGGCGGTGCTCTACGGTTCGCGGTCGACCTTCGGCATGACGTTGCAGGCGATCCGCGACAACCCCCGCCGCATGCGCGCACTGGGCTACCATGTCACCGCGCACAAGGTGTTCGCCTGGCTGCTTTCCGGCGTCATCGCAGGTCTGGCCGGTGTGCTTCTGGTCTGGTTCAACGGCCGCGTCTCGCCCGGCACCATCGGTGTCGATGCGGCGATCGACGTGCTGATCATCGCCGTCATCGGCGGCCTGCGCCATCCGATCGGGCCGTTCCTCGGCGCGCTCGTCGTCGTGCTGATGCAGACCTTCGCCATCGACATCGTCGGCGCCGAGCGCTTCAACACGCTGATTGGCATGGTGTTCCTGATAATCGTCTTCGTCTCACCGGACGGAATTCTTGGGTTGTGGGGGAGGATCAAGCCACATCTTGCCCAGGAGTCCTTGCGTCCCGGACCGTAAAAAAACCGGGACGAACAAACCACTGCAAAACCAAATCAACGGGAGGAAAAAACATGAGGATGCATAGACGTACCTTACTGGCGCTGGCGGTGTTCACCGGGCTGACCGCGCCGTCGATGGCGCTGGCCGCCGACGACACCATCAAGATCGGCCTGCTCGCCACTTTCGAGGGACCGTTCACCGTGCTCGGCGAAGATGGCGAGCGTGGCGCCATGACCGCGGTTGCCGAGATGAACGGCACCGTCGCCGGCAAGAAGATCGAGATCGTCAAGGGCTCGTCCGACGCCTCGCCTGACAGCGCCGTGCGCGCGGCGCGCAAGCTGGTCGAGCAGGACGGCGTCAAGGTGCTGGTCGGCCCGCTGTCGGGCGACGAAGGCATCGCCGTCAAGGACTACGCCAAGACGCAGCCAAACGTGACCTTCATCAACGGCACCTCGGCCGCGCAGGACACGACTTTGCGCGATCCGGCGGAAAACTTCTTCCGCTTCTCCACCGACGGCGCCCAGTGGATGGCCGGCCTCGGCACCTACGCCTTCAAGGACAAGGGCTACAAGAAGGTCGCCACCGTCGCCGAGGATTACTCCTTCCCCTACACGCAGGTGTTCGGCTTCATGGCCGAGTTCTGCAAGGCCGGCGGCCATGTGCCGTCGAAGTCATGGGTGCCGATCGGCAACAAGGATTTTTCGTCGGTCATAGCCGCCATTCCCGAGGATGTCGACGCGATCTATGTCGCGCTAGGCGGCGCCGACGCCGTCAATTTCCTGACCCAGTACCAGCAGGGTGGCGGCACCGCGCCGCTGATCGGCGGCTCGATCACCGTCGACCAGACGGTGCTGACCTCGAAGGGCAAGTTGAAAGACGTGCTCAAGGGCACGCCGTCGGCCGGACCAACCGCTGACACCAATGACGCGCCGGCCTGGAAGGCATTCGTCGAGGCCTACAAGAAGCAGCCCGGCGCCTTTCCGTCGCCCTCGCTCTTCGCCCATGGCTACTATGTCGACATGAAGGCGACATTGCTCGGTCTCGACCAGGTCGGCGGCGATGTCTCCGACGGCGGCAAGAAGTTGCGCGACGCGCTGTCGAAGCTCTCCTTCGATACGCCGACCGGCAAGGTGTCGCTCGACAAGAACCGCAACGCCATCGCCGACATCTTCCTGACCGAAGTCACCGAGGGTTCGGACGGCAATCTCCTCAACAAGCTGGTCAAGGTCGTGCCGCAGGTCAACCAGACGCTCGGCATTCCCGAAGACGAGTTCATGAAGCTCGGCGCGGTCAACCGCGACAATCCGAGCTGCCCGTAACAGCCGATATCGAATGCAGCCGCCAGTGACCGAAAGCCTCGCAGCAAACCGTCTTCAGAGCACCGGCGCCTATGCGCTGGAGCTCGATGGCGTGGCGCGGCACTTCGGGGCGCTGGTGGCGCTCTCGGGCATCACCATGAGGATCGCGGCCGGCGAACGGCGCGCGGTCCTCGGCTCCAACGGCGCCGGCAAGACGACGCTGTTCAACGCCGTGACCGGCGACTTCATGCCGACGTCAGGGCGGATCCGCTTTTTCGGCGAGGACATCACCGACCTGCCGCCGCATGAACGCATCCGGCGTGGCCTGCGCCGCACCTATCAGATATCGCAATTGTTCAAGGGCCTGTCGGTCCTCGATTCCATTTTTCTCGCCTGCCGTGGCGTCTCGCGCCGGCGGTTCTCGTTGCTGCGGCCGGCGGCATCGGACGTCAACATGGCGCAGGCGGAATCGATCCTCAACGCCGTGCATCTGGAAACCTATCGCGACACGCTGGTGGCGACGCTGAGCCATGGCCAGCAGCGGCAGCTGGAGATTGCGCTGGCTCTCGCCGGCGCGCCGCGCTTCATCCTGTTCGACGAGCCGGCGGCGGGCCTGTCGCCGACTGAGCGCCGCGACCTTGTCGCCATCCTCAACGCGCTGCCGAAACACATCGGCTACATCATCATCGAGCACGATCTCGATGTGGCGCTGCGCGTCTCGGAATATGTCTCGATGATGCACAATGGCCGCCTGTTCAAGGAAGGCACGCCACGGGAGATCGAGGCCGATCCCGAGGTGCAGGAGATCTATCTCGGGGGCAAGCATGGCTGAGCGTCCCGGGAAAATCGCCAAGGCAATCCTGCGCATAGAAGACCTGCAGGTCTTTTATGGCGAAAGCCATGCGCTGCAGGGCGTTTCGCTGACGCTGGAAAGCGGTGTGCTGTCGGTGGTCGGCCGCAACGGCATGGGCAAGTCGACGCTCTGCAACACCATCGTCGGCCTGAAGCGGGCGAAGTCGGGGTCAATCCGCGTCGACGGACGCGAAATCACCGCGCTCGAGCCACACGAGATTCACCGTCTCGGCGTCGGCTATGTGCCGCAGGGGCGCCGCGTCTGGCCTAGCCTGACCGTCGACGAGCATCTGCGGCTCGCGGCCGGTAGCCGCCGCGACGCCTCCTGGACGGTCGAGCGCGTCTACCAGACCTTTCCGCGCCTGGCCGAGCGCCGCACAAACGGCGGCTCGCAGCTGTCGGGCGGCGAGCAGCAGATGCTGGCGATTTCGCGCGCGCTGCTGAGCGATCCCAAACTGCTGGTCATGGACGAGCCGACGGAGGGGCTGGCGCCGGTCATCGTCGATCAGGTCGAAAAAATGCTGGTCGATCTCGCCGCCGAGGGCGAGATGGCGGTGCTGGTCATCGAGCAGAACATCGGCGTGGCGACCTCGGTGTCGAACCAGGTCGCCATCATGGTCAACGGCCGCATCAACCGGCTGATGGAGGCCAAGGCGCTTGCCGCCGATCGCGAATTGCAGCAGCGGCTGCTCGGCGTCGGCCGCCACGCCGAGGAGGCGCCCGTCACGCCGGCGGAAGCCGCGCAGGCCAGGGAACAACTGGCGGAAGTCTATCGCGTCGACCGCACCGGCGCCGCATCGGGCGAGTCGATGCCTCAAAACGGCATCTACCGCCCGGTCACCGAACTGCCCAACCGCTGGAACGTCCCGGTCACCGAATTGCGCCAGGCGGCGGTCGACAAGACCGCCCCGCAGGACGATGCGAAAAAAATCTTCGCCATTCCCTTTGCCGAGCGTATCGGCAGGACCGTGCTGGTCGTCGGCACCTTCGACACCAAGGGCAAGGAACTGCGCTTCATGGCCGACCGGCTGAAGGCGCTGGGGCTGCCAGTCCGCACCATCGACCTGTCGACCTCGGGAAAACCGACCAGCGCCGACGTGCCGGCCATGCAGGTCGCCGGCATGCATGTGCGCGGATCATCCGCCGTCTTCACCAATGATCGCGGCGGCTCGGTCAGCGCCATGGCGGAAGCCTTCGCGCGCTGGATCGAGCGCGAGCCGCGCATCGGCGGCGTGATTTCCGCCGGCGGCTCCGGCGGTACCACGCTGGCGACCGCGGGTATGCGCGTGCTGCCTGTCGGCATCCCCAAGCTGATGGTGTCGACGGTGGCGGCCGGCGATGTCGCCCAATATGTCGGCGGCGCCGATATCATGATGTTCCACTCGGTCGCCGATGTGCAGGGGCTGAATTCGATCACCGAACAGGTCCTGTCCAACGCCGCGCACGCCATGGCCGGCATGGTCGCGCAATTGCCCAATGCCGAAGCCTGGGAAGCCAAACGCAAGCTGGCGCGGCCGGCCGTCGGCATCACCATGTTCGGCGTCACCACGCCTGCCGTGCAGGCGGTGACCAGACGCCTTGAGGCCGATTACGACTGCCTTGTCTTCCATGCCACCGGCATTGGCGGGCGCGCCATGGAAAACCTCGGCGATTCCCGGCTGCTGTCGGCCTTCCTAGATCTCACCACGACGGAAGTCGCCGACATGATCGTCGGCGGCGTCTTCCCGGCGACGCAGGATCGGTTCGGTGCGGCGATCCGCACCGGGCTGCCCTATGTCGGCTCGGCCGGCGCGCTCGACATGGTCAATTTCGGTCCGCGCGACAGCGTGCCGGAGAAGTTCCGCGGCCGCAAATTCGTCATCCACAATCCCAATGTGACGCTGATGCGCACGACGCGCGACGAGAACCGCGCGATCGGCGAATGGATCGGCGCGCGGCTCAACGCCATGAACGGCCCGGTGCGCTTCTTGCTGCCGGAAGGCGGCGTCTCGATGCTCG
Organism: Mesorhizobium sp. ES1-6; assembly: GCF_020164775.1. Classification (NCBI taxonomy): domain Bacteria; kingdom Pseudomonadati; phylum Pseudomonadota; class Alphaproteobacteria; order Hyphomicrobiales; family Phyllobacteriaceae; genus Mesorhizobium; species Mesorhizobium sp. ES1-6. Next base: position 288,814 of record NZ_JAIUGU010000004.1, on the reverse strand, counting down.
ATGCGCCGGGCCAGCCCTTTCATGATCCCGACGCCGACAACGCTCTGTTCGAGGCGATCGAGAAGACGGTGCGCCAGACGCCGCAACGTAATGTCGAGCGGGTGAGGGCCAACATCAATGACGCCGCCTTTGTCGATGCGGTGATTTCCGCGTTCCACGCCATTACGCCGAAGCTGCGGAGGCGGGCATGAAGAATTGGACTTCGCCACCGCGCGGGTGGATGTTTGAGTTTGCTGCCGGTCGCCTCTGGCCGACCGCATTGTCTTGGGGAGGATAGATCATGGACGCGCAGACCTTTGGCGCTTTCCTGTTGTGGTTGATCATTGCCGCGGTCGTCGTGGTGATCGCCGTCTACATCTTGCGCTGGCTCTATCGCCGCTCGACCAAGGAGACGGCGTTCGTGCGCACCGGCTTCATGGGCGAGAAGGTGGTGGTAAATGGCGGCGCCTTCGTCATCCCGGTGCTGCATGAGATCACCCCGGTCAACATGAACGTGCTGCGCATCGAGGTGCGCCGCGAGGACGGGCTGGCGCTGATCACCAGGAACCGCATGCGCGTCGACCTGATCGCCGAGTTCTTTGTTCGCGTCGGCGCGCATCGCGAACTGGTCGCCGCCGCCGCGCAGACGCTCGGCCGCCGCACGCTGCAGCCGGACAGCTTGCGCGAATTGCTGGAAGGCAAATTCGCCGGCGCCCTGCGCACCGTCGCCGCCCAGATGACGCTGGAAGAAATGCACGAACTGCGCGGCGACTATGCCGCCAAGGTGCGCCGGCTGGCCGAGGAATCGCTGGCCGCCAACGGTCTCGAACTGGAAAGCGTCGCCATCGTCGACCTCGACCAGACCAGCCTTGAATATTTCGACCCCTCCAACGCCTTCGACGCCGAGGGCCTGACGCAATTGACCGAATCGATCGAGACCCGGCGCCGGATGCGCAACGAGATCGAGCAACGCACGCTGGTCGACATCCGCAACCAGAACCTCGACACCCAGCGCAAGGTGCTGGAGATCGACCGCGACACCGAATATGCGCGCCTCGAACAGGAGCGCGAGGTCGAGATTCGTCGCGCAGCCCAGCGCTCGGAACTCGCCATCGAGCGCGCGTTGCGCGACCAGGAATCGGAACAGGCGCAGCTTTCCTCGCGCGAGGCGGTCGAGAAATCGCGCCTCAACCAGGAGCGCAACATCACGCAGGAGCGGATCAACAGCGAGGAAGAGACGCAGCGCCGTGAGATCGCGCGCCGCCGCTCGCTCGACGAGACCGAGATGAAGATGCGCGAACTGACAGAGCGCGAACAGATCGCGCTCGAACTGTCGCTGGAGAAAGCTCGCATCGAACGCGAAGGCACGCAGCGCGAACTCGAGGTCGAACGCAAGAAACTGCTCGAGGTCGCCGAGCTGGAACGCCAGATCGCACTGGCCGAAAAGGCGCTGGAAGTGACCCGGGCCGAAGCGGAAAAGCGCCGCGCCGAGATCGTCGAAAACCAGGCGACGGAGACGGCCCGCATCGCCCACGAGCGCGCCGTCGACGAGGTTAGGGTTGAACGCGAGCGCCATCTGGAGGCGCTGCAGATCGCTAAGCGCCAGGCCTTCGAGGAAGCCGAGATTTCGGCCAGCGAAGAGGTCGAGCGCGCCCGCATCACCACCGAGCGCGGCATCGAGGAAGCCCGTCTGATCAAGGAACGCGACATCCGCCAGCTTGGCGTCGACCGCGACCAGAAGATCGAAATCGCCGAGATCCAGAAGGCGATCGACATCGCCAAGAAGACGCAGGAGCGGTCTTCGGCCATCGCGGCTTCCGAAGCCGTGCGCGCCAAGGCGGTCCAGGCGGAGGAACAGGCCTTCACCGCCCGCGAACGCGAAATCGCCGAGCGCCGCAAGCTGACCGACCTGATCGGCGCGCAGCGCGAGGCCGAGCGCGAAGCTTTGCGCATCACATCCGCTGCCGATGCCGAGATGAAGGCGGCCAAGAGTCTGGCGGAAGCGCAGAAGATCGCGGCACTGGCATCGGCGGAAGCGGAGAAGATCCACGCCCTTGCCGCGGCACAGCGTTACGAAGTCGACGCCGCCGGCAACCGCCAGCTCAACGAGGCCGAGAACCTGTTGTCCAGCGAGGCACGCGCCGGCCGTCTGCGCGGCAAGCTGCTCGACCATATGGAAGGCATCATCCGCGAAAGCGTCAAACCGATGGAGAAGATCGACGGCATCAAGATCCTGCATGTCGACGGCATCAATGGCGGGCAGGGCGGCAACCGCAACGTCACCGATGAGGTCATCGACTCCGCGCTGCGCTACCGGGTGCAGGCGCCGATGATCGACAATCTGATGAAGGAGATCGGCATCGAAGGCGGCTCGCTCGGCCGCATGACCGACGTGCTGCGCGACGCCAAGGACATTTCCAGCCTGACCCGCGACAAGAAGGGCAAGGGCAAACCCGCCAAGGACGACGATGACGACCGCGACCATTGAGGTGAACGTCGGCGCTGCCCCTCACCTGCCTGCCGGCATCCTCTCCCCGTATAGAGACGGGGAGAGGGACGCGGTCATCGACGATTTCGCAAATCACCAACGTTGCGAGATTGGCGCCGAGGCTGCGGCCAGCCCCTTTGTCCCCGTCACTATACGGGGAGAAATGTCCGGCAGGACAATGAGGGGCGGCGCTGGCGTCAACAGCCGAGGTGCACCCAAGTGCGGCCTCTATCGTTGCATCCTTGGCCAGCAAGCATGACAAAGATCTATGTCTCCTCCGTCATCCCCGCACCGGCGGCGGAGGTCTGGAAGCTTGTCCGCAACTTCAACGCATTGCCAAACTGGGCGCCCTTCGTCGTCGAAAGCCGCATCGAACAGAATGCGCAGGCCGACCAGATCGGCTGCATCAGGAGTTTCACGCTCAGGGATGGCGGGCGCATCCGTGAAAGGCTGCTGGCGCTGTCCGATTACGACCTCTCCTGCAGCTATGCGATCCTGGAAAGCCCGATGGCGGTGGAGAACTACGTCGCCACGCTTTCGCTGACGCCGATCACCGACGGCAATCTGACGCTCGCCGAATGGCAGGCGGAGTTCGACTGCGCGCCGGACCGTGAGGCGACCTTGATGCAGCAGATCGGCAATGGCGTGTTCCAGACCGCCTTGACCGCGCTGAAATACCGGTTCGGGCGCTGACGCCGGCCGATGGTCAGGGTCTGCCAGAGCACCATCATCGATGCGCCGATCGACGAGGTCTGGGCGATCCTGCGCGATTTCAACGGCCATGAGCGCTGGCACCCGGCGATTGCCTTCAGCGAGATCGAGGGCGGCGAGCCGGTCGATGCGGTAGGCTCGGTGCGCCACTTCAGGCTGAACGACGGCGGCGAGTTGCGCGAGCAATTGCTGGCGCTGTCCGACAAGGACCGGCGGCTGAGCTATTGCCTGCTCGAAGCGCCGCTACCGCTGATGGGCTATGTCGCCTCGCTGCGACTGAAGCCGGTGACCGATGGCGACGCCACTTTCTGGGAATGGCGTTCCGAATTCCACCCGCCGCCACATCGCCGCGACGAACTGGTCAGGCTGGTCACCGAAGGCATCTATCAGGCGGGCTTCGCGGCGGTGCGCGCTCTTCTGCGGCGGCGCAACGCCGGCGCGCCGGTTGAGGCGAGGCCGTTGCCGGCCAGCGTCGCGCCGGCTTCATCAGCGAGCGCGCCGCGCGTTGCCGCAAAGGCTGCCGAAACGACCCGCGCGATCGTCGTCGAGCGTTACGGAGGACCGGAGGAGTTGCAGCCCAGGGACATCGCCCTGCCGCCGCCGGCGCCGGACGAGGTGCGGATCCGTCACACGGTGATCGGAGTCAATTTCATCGACGTCTACTGCCGCACCGGCTTCTTCGACCTGCTGCAGCCACCCGGCGTGCCGGGCATGGAAGCGGCCGGCATCATCGAAGCGGTTGGTCCAGCGGTAACGGGTTTCTCGATCGGCGACCGTATCGCCTATGCCTGTCCGCCCGTCGGCGCCTACAGCGAACGGCGCAACATGGCGCCCGAACTGCTGGTTCGGCTCTCCGACGATATCCCGGACGAGACCGCCGCCGCCGGCCTGCTCAAGGGCGTCACCGCGAGTTTTCTGCTGCACGATGTCCATGCCGTGAAGCGCGGCGACATCGTCCTCATCCACGCCGCCGCCGGTGGCATCGGCCAGTTGCTGGTGCAGTGGGCGCGCCATCTCGGCGCGACGGTCATCGCCACCGTGTCGAGCGACGACAAGGCGCGCATCGTCGAGCGGCTCGGCGCGCATCATGTGATCGTCTATTCCCGCGAAAATTTCGCCGAGGCGGTCATGCGGTTGACCGGTGGCAGGGGTGCCGACATCGCCTATGACGCGGTCGGCAACGACACGTTCGCCGGCTCTCTGGCGGCGCTTGCAGTGCGCGGCCATCTCGTCAGTTTCGGCCAGGCTTCCGGGCCGGTCGGCAATTGGGACATCGGCCGCTTCGCCTCGAAATCGATCACGGTTTCGCGCCCCAACTATGCCCACTACACCGACACGCCGGAAAAGCTCGCGCCGCATGTCACCAGTTTTTTCCAGGCGCTGCGCCAGGGCGCGGTCAGGGTCGAGGCGCCGACCCGCTACGCCCTTGCCAACGCCGCCGACGCGCACCGCGATCTGGAATTGCGCCGCACCACAGGTGCCCTGGTTCTGGTGCCACGGGCGTAACTGTCGGGATCAGCCGGTTGCGCTGCTATAGATGTCGAGAACATCCGTCACGGCTGCAATCAGGAGTTCCCTGGCTTTTGGCGCGACGGATCCGCTCGCCACCACGCCGTCGAGACGGCCGAGATACTGGCCGACCAGAGGTGAGGGGATATCGCGCTCGCCCAACGCCAGCATCAGTGCGTCCACGGCCTGCCGCGCCGCCGGCGCCGGCCAGTAATAGCGGATGCGGTCGCTGTAGGAGAAATGGCGTTCGATCCGCTGCTCGGCCTCGGAGCCGTGATAGTAGTTCTTCCAGTTGCCCGGTGCGGCCAGCATGGCGCGCTCCATCGCCGCCGGCAGGTTCTCACGCCCCGGGTCGGGAACCAGAATGTCGGCGATGTGGCTCAGCCCGTAAAGCGCCTCGCGCAGCGCGAAGGTCAGCCACGGCCCGACCTTGAGGATGGCGAAACCGTCATCGACCAGAGCGCTCAGCGCTCCGATCGGCTGGTAGTCGGTCGAGTGCGCCTCGAAGACGAATTGCGGCAGGTCTCGCAGTGTGCCGGCCAGCGCCCGGGCGCGTTCCGGGCGATAGGCGATCACCTCGGCATTGCCGAACTCGACACCCGGCTGCACCACGACGCCGATCGCCCGCGAGAAGGCGGTGTCGAGGCCTCGCTGGCCAAAGGCCTGCTGATGGATGCGTACCGTCTCACGTGCCGCTTCCGGAGACGTCACCGTCAGATGGTCCATCGCCTCCTGTGCGCCGCCCGGCACAGGCACTTCGGTGCCGATGACATAGACAGGCCTGGCGCCGCCTGTTCGTTCAACCGCGGCCTCCGCCACTCCGGCTAGGTCGGCGGCGCGCGCGGCAATCGTGGCGTCGGGAGGCGCGGCACCTTCGCCGGCGCAGCCCATGCTGGCATCCAGATGGATCTTGGTGAATCCGGCTTCGGCATAGGCATCCACCATGCGCGATGCCCTTTCCATGGCCTCTGGCGCCGGCAGATGCTTCCACGGATTGGGACCGAGATGGTCGCCGCCGAGCACCAGCCTGTCCAGGGGAAAGCCGGCCTTGCCGGCGATCGTCTCGACGAAGCGGCGGAAATCGCCTGGCGTCATGCCGGTATAGCCGCCCTCGTGGTTGACCTGATTGCAGGTGGCCTCGATCAGCACGTCGACACCGCGCGCCTTGCCATGGCGCAGTGTTGCTTCGATGACCAGCGGATGGGCCGAGCAGATCGAGGCGATGCCGGCGCGTTCGCCGGCCGCACGACGCTTTGCTATGGCGGCCAGCCTGTCGGTCGCCTGGCTCATGCCGGTGCTCCGGTCGTGGCGGTCGCAATGAACGCCTCGACGGTGGCGAGCGAGGCGATGCCTTCCATCGGGCCTTTCTTCGTCACCGCCAGCGCGCCGCAGCCATTGGCGATCTCTAGCGCCCTCACAGGCGCTTCTCCACGCAGCCAGAAGGAGACGAAGGCCGCCGCGAAACAGTCTCCGGCGCCGGTCGGATCGATTTCCTCGACGACGAAGCCGGGTGAAGCGGTGCGCCCTGACCGGTCGTAGTGGACGGCGCCCTGCGCGCCCTTCTTGACGACCACGGCGGAGATGCCGCGGTCCAGCATTTCGCGCGCCGCGGTTTCCTCGTCGGTTGCCTCGGCGAAGGTGAAGAGTTCCGGCCCGCTCGGCAGGAACACATCGGTTTTCGAGAGCACGAAATGCAGCGCGTCGCGCATGCCCGGCAGATCGAGCATCTCCTTGCGGATGTTGGGATCGAAGGAGACCGTGCCGCCGCGTGCCTTGACCGCCTCGATCCCGTTGCGGGCAACCTCGATCACCTCGGGCGAGAACAGCGATGTGCCCATGACGTGGAAATGGTCGGCACCGGCCAGCAGCGCGCGCGCTTCCGCGCCGATCTCGATCAGTCCGGCGGCACTCTGCTTGATGTTGTAGACGAAGTGCCGGCTGCCATCGGCCTCATAGGTGACGAAAGCGGTTCCGGTCGCGGCACCCTGGTGGACCTTGATGGCCGAGATGTCGGCGCCATCGGCGCGCAGGCGCTCGATGTTCAAATGACCGAAATCGTCGTCGCCCACCGCCGCGATCAGCCCTGCCGGCTGCCCGAGCCGCGCCGCCTGGTCGATGAAGATGGCGGGGGCGCCTGATGGAAACGGGCCGACCAGCGGGCCAGGAGCGCGAAAACTCTGGCCGATCCGCTCGGCCATGATCTCGACCAGGATCTCGCCGGCGCAAACCAGTTTCTTCATGTCCTCACCATCTGCCGGACTCTGGTTGCCGTACGCTCTCCATGTCCGTGCGAGTTCAAAACCTAAGTTGTGATTTTCAGAGCGTCAATAAATAATTTGACGTGCGCAATTCTTTTGCGATGTAATGGAAACATGGAAATTTGACTGAACAAGTTCGGTCAAGCAATGCTGCCTCATCGCGACGGTCGCAAGGCTGATTCTGGCCAGAGTTCGGCTGGCGTTGAGGGTAAAGGGGCCTGAAATATCGATGGCGGAGAAGACCCACCGGACGATGGATGATTTCGCCAGGGCGTCCGGCGTATCGCGGCCGACCCTGTCGAAATATTTCGACGATCCGGCCAGCGTGAAGCCGGCGACGCGGGCACGCATCGAGGCCGCGCTTCGTTCCTCGGACTATCAGCCGAATGTTTTTGCCCGCAATCTCAACCGCAAGCGCACCCGCAATGTCGGCATCGTCGTGCCGACGATCGCCGATCCGTTCTACGCCGAGATGGTCAGCCGCATCGAACTGCGCTGCCGCGATGAAGGGTTTTGGCCCATCGTCATTTCCTCGCACGGCTCGCCGAAACTGGAGGCGGAATCGGTCAGGACGCTGATGTCGCTGAAGGTCGCCGGCGCCATTGTCGCCCCCTTGGGGCGGGTTTCCGAGCCCGGCGTCTTCGAGCGAATGAGCGAGGACATCCCGATCGTCTATTTCGATACTTACATCGAAGGTGACACGCCGTTCGTCGGCAATGACAACCACCAGAGCACCTCGACCATCGTCGACTATCTCTGCCGGTCCGGCGAGCCCCCGGTCTATGTCGACATTCCGCACGTCAACCACAATTCGGGCGAACGCCTGCAGAGCTATATCGACACGATGCAGGCCGCGGGCCTGGAGCCTGTCGTTCTCAAGTCGGCGGGCGACTATAACTGGGATTTCGAGCGCATCGGCCATGAATGGATGGACAGGACGCTCGAGAAAGGCGGCCTGCCGGCCCGCACGCTGCTGTGCGCCAATGACCGTCTCGCCTTCGGCGTGATGTCGGCCGCCTTTTCGCGCGGGCTGAAGATCGGCCGCCGGCCCGATTGCGACTTCCGTGTCGCCGCCCATGACGATCATCCGCTGAGCCGCTACACCTGTCCCGCGCTGACCACCATGGCGCAGGATTTCGCCGCCATGGCCGGCCGCAGCGTCGAGATCCTGCTGGCACTGCTGGACGAGGCCGATCCGCCCGGCCAGGATCTGGCGCGCAACGTCAAGCTCGGCGCGACCCTGGTGATGCGTCAGTCGGCCTGAGCACGCGTCCGCAGCTGGAGCCAGGCCGCCGCCTCGCTCACCGCTTGCCGCGCGGCCAGGATGTGGCGGCCCATCGAGACGAAGCCATGGATCTGACCCGGCCAGTGCCGCAACACCAGTGGCACTGCGTCGGCGCGCAGGCGCTCGGCATAGGCCGTGCCTTCGTCGGCAAGGATGTCGTGCCCGGCTGTCACGACAAAAGCCGGCGCCACGCCGGCAAGGCTGGAGGCCAGCAGCGGCGAAACGCGCCAGTCCGCGATGTCGTCGGGCGTCCGCACATAGTGGTCGCGGAACCAGGCCATGGTGGCGGCGGTGAGGCCGAAGCCGTCACCGAACCGTCGGTAGCTGTCCGCCGTCTGGCGGGCATCGGTGTTGGGATAGATCAGGATCTGGGCGGCAAGCGGCGGCGCTAGCCCGTCGCGGGCAAGCAGCGCCAAAACGGCGGCAAGGTTGCCGCCGGCACTGTCGCCGGCAACGGCGATGCGGGCAGGGTCGATGCCAAGGTCTCCGGCATTCCCGGCCATGAAGCGCAGCGCCGCCGCGCAATCCTCGAGCCCGGCGGGAAACTTGTGCTCCGGCGCCAGCCGGTAGTCGGGACAGACGATGACGGTATTGCCGAGATTGGCCAGCCAGCGGCAGATCTCGTCATGCGAGGAGAGATTGCCGATCACCCAGCCGCCGCCATGCAGATAGAGCACGGCGCGCGCGCCAGAGCGTGGCGCGCCGATGCCGCGATGGATGCGGATCGTCACCAGGCCGTTCGGCCCGTCGATCTGCTGTTGCGAAGTCGCCGCCACCGGCTCGTGCTCGCCTTGCTGCGTCGGGAAAGAAGCGTTGTAGGCGGCCCGCGCCGCCGCCACGCTGCCATTCTCGAACGGCTCGCCGCAGGCGGCCCGGGCGATTTCGAGGATGCGTAGCGCGTCCGGATCGAGTGTCATCGTCATCTCCGCCACGGGGATCAGGCGAGCAAGGCGCGCGCCTCGTCTTCGCCGAGCAGGGCCGGCTGGACGACGTCACCGGCAATGGCGACCGAGCTTTTCGTCTCGCCCGACCGCAGAATCGCTTCCATGATCTCCAGCACATGCAGCGCCAGATTGCCCGACGCACGCGGCGCTGCTCCCGTCTCTAGGGAGCGCACGAGATCGGCGACCCCGAGCATGCGGTAATTGGCGCGGTCGGGCGCGGCGTAAGGCCAGTTGCGGGCGCCGTAGAGTTCGCCTTCGCTGGCGAAATCCTTCCAGTCCGCGCCGCGTTCGGACAGCGAGACGGTGCCGCCGAACGTGTCCGGGTCGGGCAGGCGCAGCGAACCTTCCGTGCCGTGCACTTCGATCGGATGGTTGGAATGCCTGAAGACGTCCCACGAGGCGCCGAAGGTGACGGTGGCGCCGGAGCGGAATTCGAGCAGCGACAGCACATTGGTCGGGGTGCCGACCTTGAACGTCGTGTTCTTGAACGGCCCTTCGGCCGATATCAACCGTTCCTCCTGGCCCTTCGTCGCCATCGCCATGACGCGCGCGACCGGGCCGAGTAGGTTGACCAGCATGGTCAGGTAGTAGGGCCCCATGTCGAACACCGGACCGCCGCCAGGCTGGTAGTAGAATTGCGGATTGGGATGCCAGTGTTCCATGCCGCGTCCCATCATGAAGGCGGTGCCGCTGACCGGGCGGCCGATCGCGCCTTCGTCCATCAGGCGGCGCGCTCTGCGTCCGGCTGCACCAAGGAAGGTGTCGGGAGCCGAGCCGAGTAGCACGCCGCGCTTCGCCGCCTCCGCCACCAGGCGGCGCCCGTCGCTGGCCGACGTCGCCAGGGGCTTTTCGGTGAAGACATGCTTTCCCGCCGACAGGGCTGAAATCGAAATATCGAAATGCGCCGCCGGAATGGTCAGGTTGAGGACGAGGTCGATCTCGGGGTCGGCCAGCAGCGCATCGACGCCAAGGGCACGGATGCCATATTCCTTGGCTCGCAGCGCCGCCATTTCGGCCGAGATGTCGGCGCAGGCGCGAAGCTCGACCCCGCCAAACAGCGCGGCGTTGCGCAGATAGGTCATCGAGATGTTGCCGCACCCGACGACGCCAATGCCGAGTTTGGCCTCTGATTTCGCCTGCATTTCCTGTTGTACCTCCCAATACGCTCACGGGCCTGCCCGATCCGTCGCGACGATGCCGGATCATTTTCGAAGTCGCTATACAACATTTTAAATATTGACGCGCGTAAAATTTTTATAGAACATGCGGAAATGCTGGCGCGACTTCGGGAGGTTGCCGGCCCTAGGAGGAGGAAATGACAGGCATGAAAAACCGGCCGGGCGCCGACGCGAATGTCGTGGGTCAAGCGCGCAGTGGATCTCTGCCTTGCGGCCAGGGGTCGCGACGGGTTCAGGCGTAGATCACCTTGGCCACGGTCCTATCGAGCTGGCTGCGTATCGGGCCGGCCAGGCCATCATCGGTGATCACCACATCGACGCTCGACAGCGAAAATGCCTTGGAGGTCCCGCTGACGCCCCATTTGCTCGAATCCGCAAGGAGGACAACGCGCCGGGCCATGCGTACGAGGTTTCGCTTCGTTCGCGCCATGTCCTCGTTGACGTCGACGACATCCAGTGACGAGTCGATCGCATGCGCTCCGACAAAAACCTGATGCGCCACCAAGCCGCCGAGAGCGGTATCGGCGTCGGTGATCAGCGTGCTCACCGTGTCTGGATAGACCCGGCCGCCGATCATGTGAACGTCGAGCCCGGGCCGATGCATCAGATGCTGCACGATATTCATCGCCGTGGCGGCGACCACGACATTGCTGAGCGGGGGTAGCTGCATGGCAAGCTGCATCAATGTCGAGCCGCCGTCGAAGATGACGGATTGGTTGTCCTCGAACAGTTCTACCGCTGCCCGGGCGATGCGTTTCTTTGCATCGAGGTTGGTTTGCATCCGTCGGGCGAACGCGGCCGTGGTCGAATCCGTGGTCCGTGTCACCGCGCCTCCGCGGGTCTTGGTCAGCAGTCCCTTTCGATCCAGTATTTCGAGGTCGGAGCGCACGGTGACTTCCGACACGCCAAAATCGTCCGACAGGTCCTTGATGCGAACCTGTCCGCTGCGTTGCACCTCACCCAGGATCGATTGGCGTCTCTGCTCCGACAACATTGCCCTGTCCTTGTCTCCATGTGCCAGGCGATCGCTATGGCCTCGATTCACTCTATCAAAAATACGCGAATTCGAAAGATTTCGAAAGATTGCATTTGTTCTTTCTTTCGAAAACACTGGGTCTGGATTTTAAAGTCAATCGATTGGAGATTTTTGGACTCATGAGCCTCGGAACCCAGGTGCGCCTTGCGCGCCTCTTCTCACATCCATCGGGCAACCTTTTCGGCGGCGCGGTCGACCACTTCGTCGGCTATGGCGACGTGCGCAAAGGCGGTCTTGCCGACCTGCCGGGCGCGCTAGCCCGCGTCATGGTGGGCAAACCCGACTATGTCAGCATCCAGCCTGGCACCGCGCGCCATCTGTGGCCGCAATACGCGGGCAAGGCTTCCCTGGTGATCCAGGCCGGCTGCTTCACCCCGGACGACCGCATCAGTGAACTGATTGCAACGCCCGAGGATGCGGTGCGCGCTGGCGCAGATGCATTGGCCGTGGCCATTCCGGTACGCGGCGCGACCGAGGGCAAGTACATACGCTGGCTGACCGATTCGGTGAACGCGGCGGCCCGCTACGGCATGCCTGTCGTCGCGCACGTCTACCCTCGCGATTTCACCGACGGGACAAAGATCGTCTTCACTCCCGACGAGATCGCCTATGCGGCGCGCATCGGCTACGAGTCCGGCGTCGACGTGATCAAGATCGGTTACACCGGCGATTTCGAGTCGTTTCGAGAGACCGTTCGGACCTGCCCGGTGCCGGTCGTGATCGCGGGTGGTCCGAAGACCGACACGCTGCTCGGCGCCCTTCAGCAGACCGCGGACGCCATCCGTGCCGGCGCGCGCGGCGCCGTGGTGGGCCGCAATCTCTGGGGGCATGGCGATCCGCAGAAGGCGGCCATTGCCTTCCGAGGCGTCATCCATGACGGCCTTTCGGCGCAAGATGCCCTGGCAAGGGCGGGTGCCTGAACGATGCCCACCGTCCCTTCAATCCTCGGCTTCGGAGCTATTGCGATCGACGACATCGTCTATGTCGATCAGCCGTTGTCGGCGGGCAAGGGGAAGGTTCTGCAAAGTGCCCGGGCTTTCGGAGGAAATGTCGCGACGGCCCTTGTCGCCGTCGCGCGGCTCGGCGGAAGCGCCGGCTTCGTCGGATGGCTGGGTAGTGCCGCCGACGACGCCGTGCTGTGCGATCTCGTTGCGAGCGGCGTTGAAACCGTGTTCGCGCCGCGCCATTCCAACGCACGCCCGGTGCGCTCGCGGATCACCGTCGGCTCGGATGGGGAGCGGTTCATCGCGTATGACGACGAAGCGATGCTGGGCACCGCGCCGAACTTTCCGGACGAGGTCCTCAGCCGCGCGACCGTCCTGATCGTCGACAGTTACGCGATCGGTTCGCTGGATGTCGTGGCTCGGGCTCGCGATCTCGGTCTTGCGATCCTCTGCGATGTCGAATGGAGCAGCGGCCCAGCCACCGAAAGGCTGATCGCGCTCTGCGACCATCTCATTCTCCCGCTCGGCTTTGCGCGCATCGCCACGGGCCGCCGATCGCCCGCCGAGATACTCGATGCATTGTGGTTGCCGTCGCGCTCCGCCGTGGTTCTGACGGATGGCGGCAGGGGCGTCTACTATCGTGGACGCGGCGAGGCCGGGCTCTGGCACCTGCCTCCGCACCGGGTTGAAGTCGTCGACTCGACCGGCGCAGGCGACTGCTTTCACGGCGCCTACGCCCTTGCACTGACGCGCGGCGCCGACACCGCGGGCCGGGTCGCATTCGCGGCCGCGGCGGCGGCCCATTCGCTAACGGGACGAGGCGGGCGAGAGGCGCTTCCGACCGACGACCAGGTCACGGAACTGCTGGCATCGACGAACGCGCCGTCGCCGGTCGAACTGAAGCATGCGCGGCTCGATGCCGCGACAGAGCCCGAACTATCCGAGGAAATATCTCGCAGGTGATCATAAGCCGAGGAAACTATAAAATCAGTGGCTTAGACTTGTGGAGGGAGGAAAATGGCAGAGGTCGTTCTTGAGAATATCTGCAAGACATACGGGAACAATTTCCACGCGATCGACCAGTTGAATCTGTCGGTCGAGGACGGCGAGTTTTTGATTCTCGTCGGGCCGTCCGGCTGCGGCAAATCCACCGCGTTGCGGATGATCGCGGGATTGGAGGACGTCACCAGCGGCAGCCTCCGTATCGGCGGTATCGACGTCGTCGACATGCCGCCCAAGGACCGCGACATCGCGATGGTCTTCCAGAGCTACGCGCTGTACCCGCATATGACGGTGTTCGAAAACATCGCCTTTTCGATGCGGCTGGCCGGCAAGCCGAAGGCCGAGCGCAAGAAGCGCGTCGACGAGATCGCCAAAACCCTTCAGCTGACGTCGCTGCTGGACAGCAAGCCCGCGAACCTTTCGGGCGGACAGCGTCAACGGGTTGCCATGGGCCGCGCCATGGTGCGTGAGCCGGCCGCCTTTCTCATGGACGAACCGCTTTCCAATCTGGACGCGAAACTGCGCGTGCAGATGCGCGCCGAAATCACCAGCCTGCAAAAGCAGCTCGGCGTAACGACCATATACGTGACCCACGACCAGACCGAAGCGATGACGATGGGAGACAGGGTCGCCGTGTTGAAAGGCGGCGTTCTGCAGCAGGTCGACACACCCAAGAGGCTCTATGAATCGCCGGTGAACGCCTTCGTTGCCGGCTTCATCGGGTCTCCTTCGATGAACCTTTTCGAAGCGACCCTGACGGGTGACGAACTGATGTCCAGCACCTTCGCCATCCGGCTGCAGGATGCGGCCTTCGTGCGCAGGCCGGACTTGAGGTCGTATGCGGGGCGCAAGGTCGTGTTCGGGATCCGACCCGAGGATCTCTATGACAGCAACCTCGAATCCGGCCGCAAATACCAGACGATACCGGCAAAGGTGACCTCGATCGAGGAACTCGGATCCGAACACATTGTCCATCTCAACATCGACGCGGTCCGGGTGGACTCCGGCGACCCGGACGCGGTGCGGGATTTCGGCCTGGCGTCGAATGCGGTGGCGAGATTCGAACCGGCCAGCACGGTCAGCTCCGGCGCGGAAATCCGCTTGGCCCTGGATGACGCCAAGCTCCATTTCTTCGATCCCGAGACGCATCTGGCGATCTGAGACCGAGGCAAGGCCCGCAGGCGAGGGTGAGGCGCCTGCGTAAGAAGACTTCTGAATAACCAGACGATCGTCCGCATTGTGCGGTCGATCCCCAAAGAAGGAGGAGAACATGACGTTTCGTATTAAACCCGCGATGCTGAAAATAGCCGCGGCCGCATGGCTGCTTGGCGCAACCGGCGCCATGGCGGACACGACGCTGGAATTCACCCAATGGTGGGAGCCCGAATTGCCGGCTGGCTCGCTCAGGGCAATCATGGATGAGTTCGAGGCCGCGAACCCCGGCATCAAGGTGACGCTGGTCAGCGGCCCCTATGCGACGACGCGCGACCAGATCTCGGTCGGCGCCGCGACCGGAACACTCAGCGACGTCGTCGGCCTCGACGGCGCTTGGGTGAACAATCTGAATGCGCAGAACGCACTCGCCGACATGAACCCGATGATGGATGCGAGCAAGTTCGACAAGAGCCAGGTCGCCGACATCATCAAGGTCGACGGCAAGGCGGTGATGTTTCCGGTCGCCTCGTTCGTCTATCCGGTTTTCGTCAATCTGGACCTCGCCGCCCAGGCAGGCGTGACCAAGCTGCCCTCGACCCGTGCGGAATTCCTCGAAGCAGCCAAGAAGATGACGCATGCCGACAAGAACCAGTATGGCTGGGTGCTGCCGCTGTCGCTGCAGACGCCGTCCGGCGTCCAGAACGACATGATGTCGTGGGTCTGGGCTTCGGGTCAGTCGATGATGGCGGACGGCAAGCCCGCCCTCGAGGGCAAGCCGGTGGTGGATATGCTCACCTTCGTCAAATCGCTCAACGACGCCGGCACCATCTCGCCCGGCATCGCCACCAAGACCGAACAGGAAAAGGTCGAGGAATTCGTCAACGACCGCGCCGGGATGATGATCGACTCGCTCGCGCATGTGAACCTCATCCGCAAGCGCAATCCCAAGCTGAACTTCGACCTCATCCCCGTTCCGGTCGTGGAGGGCTATACGGGCAAGCGCGGCCTTCCCTATGCCTCCTGGGGCATCGGCATCTCGGCGGCCTCGAAACATCAGGAAGAGGCCTGGAAACTCGTCCAGTATCTGATGAGCGAAAAGGTGAACGGCAAGCTCGTGTCGCTTGCCAATGCCTTCCCGGGCAACGTCAACGCCAAGCCCGATTTCGTGACCTCGGACAAGGCTTTCGGCAAGGCTTTCGAAATCTTCAAAACCGGCTATCTCGCCAATGAGTTCACGGGCCTGCCGGTGGCTGAAGACCTGATGACCCAGTTCGACGTGCAAGCCCAGAAGATGCTCGCCGGCGAGCAGTCTCCGGAACAGGCCGCAGCCGCCGCTCAGAAGGGCTGGATGGCGAAATTCTGATCGGGCTGTTCCCGTCTGCTATCTTCAACCGGGTGGCCTGGCTTCGGGCAGGCCGCCCGGCAACAAAGGATCGGCAATTGAGATGGATCCGTTTACGAAGCTCACCTTCTCTTGAAGGCGTATCCCAAGGCTGGCACATGACCCGACAGAAGCGCACCCACCACAGACTGAAACGGGCGGTCGCGCCCTATCTCTATCTGTCGCCTTCGCTGGTAATAATCGGCCTGCTGATGCTGCTGCCGATGGTGACGGTGATTGGCTACTCGTTCCAGAACAGCGCGGTGCTGCGTCGCGACCCGTCCTTTGCCGGACTGAAACACTACCAGGCGATCTTCGACGATCCCGTGTTCTGGGCTTCGCTGTGGCACACGCTCTACTTCACATGCATGAGCGTCGTTTTCCACATGACCATCGGCATGATCTTCGCGCTCATGCTGAACAGCGACCGCATCAATCCAACGCTGCGCAATATCCTGCGCGTGCTCTACATACTGCCCTGGCTGTTCACCGCGGTGATCATCGCGGTGATCTGGCGCCTCCTGCTCGAGCCGAACGGTGTCGTGAACAGCATTCTCCTGCAATTGGGCATCATCGGTTCCAAGGTCGAGTGGTTTTCCTCGCCGCAGACCGCGCTGCACGCCGTGACCTTCGCGAATATCTGGGCGGGCTACCCGCTCTTCATGGTCAGCCTACTCGCAGGCTTGCAGGGCATTCCCAAGGATTTCTACGAGGCCGCCGATATCGACGGGGCGAAGGCCTACCAGAAGCTGATCTTCATCACCATTCCGCAGCTGATGCCGATCATCATCAGCATCTCGCTGCTCGACTTCATCTGGACCATGCAGGTCTTCCCGTTGATCTGGATCACGACGGGCGGCGGTCCGATCTACGCGACCGAGGTGCTGAGCACCTACACCTACAAGCTGGCGTTTTCGAGCTACAACCTGTCACAGGCGTCGGCGAGCGCCGTGGTCATCCTGCTGATCTCTCTCTGTCTGACGCTGTTCTACATCCGCTATCAGAAGGCTCGGTAGTCACCATGAGGAAAAGGCACACGCCGAAAGACAGGCTGATCACCGTCGCGCTGCATGTCGCGCTTGCCGCGGGGCTGTTTTTCGCGGCCTTCCCGATCTACTGGATGCTGAGCAGCTCGTTCAAATCGAACACCGAAATCTTTGCCTTGCCACCAACCATCCTGCCGAAGGCCTTCACCCTGGAAGCGTATGCCGCCATCCTTGGCGACCCGGTAAAGCTGCGCTTCTTCTTCAACAGCTACTTCGTGGCGGGAGCGGTGACCGTGCTGACGGTGCTGATCGCCTTGCTGGCGGCCTATGGGTTCAGCCGCTTCAACTTCCGCGGCAAAGGCAGCCTGAATACACTCATCATCAGCACGCAGACGATCCCGCCGATCACACTTTTGATCCCCTTCTTCGGGCTTGTCGTCTCGTACGGCATCTTCGACACCTATGTCGCGCTGATCCTGACCTACCTGGTGTTTACGCTGCCCTACGCGATCCTTTTGATGACGGGATATCTGAACACCTTGCCCCGCGATCTCGACGAAGCGGTGGCTGTCGACGGCGGTAGCAGTTGGACAGCGCTCTGGCGGGTGATCGTCCCGATTTCACTGCCGGGCATCGTGGCGACGTCGGTCTACACCTTCCTGTTGTGCTGGAACGAATTTCTCTTTGCGCTGACGCTGACCAAGTCGACGTCCATGCGCACCGTTCCGATCGGCATCCAGCTGCTCATGGGGCAGCACGCCTTCGAGTGGAACCAGATGATGGCGATGAGCGTGCTCGGCTCGCTGCCGCTCTTGATCATCTACCTCGTTGCCCAGAGATACTTCCTCGCCGGCATGACCGCGGGCTCGGTCAAATAGATGTCCACTCCAGGGCGACGCTGAGCGGCATCAAGGAATAAGCGGTATCAAGGATTGAAAGGATGAACGTGAAAGACCTCAAAGTCGGCTGCCAGACCTTCACCTGGGAAATGCTAGGAGACCGGTTCACCGGCGGCCCCGACGATCTGTTGAAGGCGACCGCGGATGGCGGGTATGCCGGCATCGAGATCACCGACACCATGATCGGCCGCTACGCCGACAAACCCAGCGAGTTCGCTGCCGCGCTGAAGTCGTCAGGGCTGACACTGGTTTCCTTCGCTTTCGGCTCCGCGAGCGGTTTCACGCTCAAGGACGGCATCGGAGCCGACCTCGAAACCGCCAGGCGCTGGATCGATTTCGTGGCGAACTTTCCCGGCGCGCTGGTGTCGATGGGCTCGGCCACCGTCGTCTCCGAAGGACCGCGTGACGGCAAATTCGCCATCGCCGCGGAGGTCTACAACAAGGCCGGCGAGCTCGGCCGCAAGGCGGGCGTGCAAGTGGCGGTGCATCCGAGTTCGCACCACAACACGCTGCTCTTCGACCGTGCCGATTACGACGCGATCTTTGCCTTGCTCGATCCCGATCTGGTCGGCTGGGTTCCCGACACCGGCCATATCCTGCGCGGCCACAAGGACATGGCCGACACGCTCACCACCTACCGCGACCGCATCCGCTACATCCATCTGAAGGACGTCGATGCCAAGGGCAAGTGGGCCATGCTTGGCCAAGGCGTCTGTGATACCGCGCAGGTGATCGAGATCGCCGGTACCGCGCCGAACTTCAACGGCTGGCTGGTGCTGGAAGAAGAATCCGACACGGCCGCCGCCGATCCGGCCGGCGCGGTCAAGGTTAACCGTCAGACGATGCGCGGCTACGGGGCTTGAGACGATGATCAGGAAACAGGACAGACGGCTCAGGGTCGGCGTGCTTGGCTGCGGGCCGATCGCGCAGTTCGCGCATCTGGAATCCTGCGTCAAGGCCGGCAATGCCGACCTCTACGCCATCTGCGACGCGGCCCCCGACCTGCTCGCGCGCATGGGCGCCACCTACGAACCGCGGAAGATGTATGCCGACTATGACGCCATGCTCGCCGATCCGGAGCTGGAAGCGGTGATCGTCGCCACCTCGGATATCTACCACGTGCCGATGTCGATCAAGGCGCTCGATGCCGGCAAGCATGTTCTCTGCGAAAAGCCGATCGGCACCTCGATCGAGGAAGGCGAAGCGCTGGCGGCAGCGGTCAGGCGCTCCGGCAAGGTGCTGCAGGTCGGGCACATGAAGCGCTTCGATCCGGCGCTGGAAGCGGCGCGCGACTTCGTCCGCGACGAGATGGGGGAGGTGCTGGCACTGAAGGCCTGGTATTGCGATTCCACCCACCGCTACACCAACACCGACGCCGTGCAGCCGCTGCCCGTCACCAGCAAGCTAGCGAGGAAGCCGGGCGGCAACCCCAAGGCCGATCTCAGGCAATATTTCATGCTGGCGCACGGCTCGCATCTGGTCGACACGGCGCGTTTTCTGTGCGGGGAAATCCTTGCTGTCCGCGCGCGCCTCAACGAGCGCTTCGGCGCTTATTGCTGGTTCGTCGAGACCGAATTCGCCAGCGGCGCGCTTGGCCATCTCGACCTGACCGTCGCCGTGCGCATGGACTGGCACGAGGGTTTTCAGCTCTACGGCGAGAACGGTTCGGTCATCGCCAAGACCTTCAACCCCTGGTACTTCCGGTCGAGCGAGGTCGACATCTTCCATGAGAAGGACGCGACCTCGCGAAAGCCGCTCGGCGCCGACGGTCATTTCTTCCGCCGCCAGCTCGAGGGCCTTGCCGACACCGTGCTCACCGGCGCGCCGATGCGCGGCGCCAATGTCGAGGACGGCATCGCCTCGATCCGCGCCATGGTGGCGATTGCGCGTTCCGTCGAGACCGGCGAGCGGGTCGAGCTCGCCTCGGTTTCGGGTGCGGTCTGATGCGCCTCGGCATTTTCGCCAAGACTTTTTCGGGCACCGATCCGGCCGTCGTGTTGGCTGCCGTGAAGCAGGCCGGATATGAGACGACACAGTTCAATCTCGCCTGCGCCGGCCTGCCCTCGATGCCGGATGCCGTGCCGGCGGATGCCGTCGCCGCGATCGGGACGGCCACGCGATCGTCAGGCGTTTCGCTCGCCGCGCTATCGGGCACTTACAACATGGCGCATCCCGACAAGTCCGTGCGCGACGACGGCCTCCGCCGTCTCGCCGTCGTCATCGAGACGGCGGCTACCCTGGATATTCCCTTGGTGACGCTCTGCACCGGTTCGCGCAATGCCGCCGACCAGTGGGCCTATCACCCTGACAACGCCACACCGGCCGCCTGGTCCGACATGGCAGCCGAGATGGAAAAGGCGTTGGCGCTGGCCGAGAATGCCGGCGTCGATCTCGGCATCGAGCCCGAGCAGGCCAACATCGTCACCTCGGCTGGCGACGCCATCCGCCTGATCGCCGAGATGGGTTCGAGGCACCTGAAGATCGTGCTCGATCCGGCGAACCTGTTCGAACAGGCCACGCCGGACGAGGCGCGCACCATCGTCGCCGCGGCGATCGAAGAGGCCGCCGGTCGCATCGCCATGGCGCATGCCAAGGACCGCTTTGCCGACGGCCGCTTTGCGACCGCCGGGCAAGGCGTCGTCGACTTCGCGGATTTCGTCGCGCGACTGAAGCGGACGGGTTTCGTCGGCGCGCTCGTCACGCATGGGTTGTCCGCCGACGAAGCACCCGCCGTCGCCACTTTTCTGCGCGGGCTCGTCTGATGGGCACGGCGCCGACCACCATGCTTCGCGACGATGCAGCGCTTCGTGTCTTCGACACCGGGCAGGGCAGGCTTCCCGTCGTTTTCCAGCATGGGCTCGGCGGCGATGCCGCCCAGGTGGCGCTGAACTTTCCCGACAGTCCGTCGCGCCGCCGGCTGACCGTAGAATGCCGCGCGCAGGGCGGGTCCGGCACCGGTAGCGGCCGTCCGTTCTCGATCGCGATGTTCGCTGACGACGTGCTGGCCGCCGCCGATGCAGCCGGAATGGAGCGCTTCGTGGCCGGCGGTATCTCGATGGGCGCCGCCATTGCGTTGCACCTGGCGGCCCGCCACCCGGATCGCGTCGCTGGTCTTGTGGTGGTGCGCCCGGCCTGGACCTTCGACGCGGCGCCGCAAAACATGCAGCCTTACGTCGAGGCGGGGGAACTCATCAGCCGGCTGCCGCTGGACGAAGCGCGCGCGGCCTTCACGTCCTCCGCGACGGCTGCCCGCTTTCGCGACGAGGCGCCTGACAATCTCGCCTCCCTGCTCGGCTTCTTCGCGCGTGAAAACCCAGATGTCTTTGCCGAGGTGATGCAGGCGATCGCCAATGACGGGCCTGGCGTGACACGGGCCGAGGCCGCCGGCCTCGCAATCCCCACGCTCGTCATTGGCAGCGGCATCGATCTCGTTCATCCCCTGGCGACCGCCCGCGAATTGGCTGAGGTCATCCCGGGCGCGGCTTTCGTGGAGGTGACGCCGAAGGCCACCGACAAGAACAGCCACTTCGCCGAAATCCACGCCGCCATCGGCGGCTTCCTCGATAGAAATTTCAACAACCAGGACCAGTCATGATCTCGAAAACTTTGTCAGGCCCGGCCGCCATCGCCGCATTGCCGCGCGATCGTCTGATCGCCGAATTCTCATCGTGGTCGGCCAATCTCGCCAATTTCGAGAGCGATTTGCAGCGCATCGAACCCTATGTCGATCTGCATCATATCGATGTCGCGGACGGCCATTTCGCACCATCCTTCCTGTTCTTCCCCGATCTCGTCGCCCGTATTGCCAAGCTGACGGCCAGGCCCATCCATGTCCATCTGATGGTCGACGGTTCAATCGTCGAGGAACAGACGCGCCAGTTCATCGAAGCCGGCGCCGACATGATCAGCGTCCATGCCGAGAATGGCGAGGCGGGCCTGCGCGCCGTGCGGCTGGCACGCGAACTCGGCGCCGAAGCCGGGGTCGTGCTGAGGCTGGAGACGCCGGTCGAAACGGTGGCGCCTTTCGTCTCCGAAGTCGCCTTCGTCACGCTTCTGGGCACCGCGATCGGCGTCAAGGGCCAGGGCCTGTCCGAAAAAGCCTGCGACAGGCTGGGCGAGGCCCGCGCCATCCTGCGAAAGGCCGGCCGCGAGGCGGCTGTGGTGCTCGCCGCCGATGGCGGCATCCGCCACGAAACCGTGCCGCTGCTGCGCGCCGCCGGAGCCGAGACGGTGGTACTGGGTTCGCTCGCCTTCGGCGACAAGGACCTGGCCGGCCGGATCGCCTGGCTGCATGGTTTGAAGGTCGCGGCATGAGAATCGAAGCCGCCCTCGCGATCGATCTTGGCGGCACCGAGCTTCGTGCCGCCCTGGTCGACCGTGACGGCAAGATCCTGGCCTTCGCGGCGGTGCCGACGCAGGCGCAGGCCGGTCCCGACGTGGTGATCGGCCAGATCGAGGCGCTGGCCGCGACCGTCCATGCCGAGGCGCCGGCACTGTCGATCCTCGGCGTTGGCGTCGGCGCGCCGGGTCCGCTCGATCCGCTGGCCGGCATCGCGGTCGGACCGCCGACGCTCGCCGGCTGGCAGGACGTGCCGCTGGCCGACATACTCGAGCGGCGGCTTGGCCTGCCAGTACGGCTGGAGAACGACGCCAATGCGGCAGCGCTCGGCGAATGGCGCTTCGGTGCCGGTCACGGCGCGCGCTCGCTGGTCTTCGTCACGGTCTCGACCGGCATTGGCGGCGGTGTCGTCGCCGACGGCCGCATCCTGCACGGCCGCCGTGGCCTTGCCGCCGAGATCGGCCATATGACCATCACCAACGAGGGCGAGCGCTGCGTGTGCGGCGTCGTCGGCTGCTTCGAGGCCATCGCCTCGGGAACCGCGCTTGGCCGCCGTGCCAATGCCGCGACATCGCCCCTGGACGGCTCGACGTTGCGCCGCCTCTCGGCCAACGCCGAGGTCACTGGCCGCCACGTCGTCGAGGCGGCACGGCTGCAGGACGATCTCGCTGTGGCGCTGCTCGAAGAGGAGGCACGCTGGCTGGGTGTGGGTTTCACCAACCTCCTGCATCTCTATTCGCCCGACGTTCTGGTCGTCGGCGGCGGCATCGCCAATGGCCTCGACCTGATGGCGCCCGTCATCGAGGCGACCATCCGCCTGCGCGCCATGCGCGCCTATCGCGACGTTCCGGTCGTCCAGGCGCAGCTCGGCCGCCATGCCGGCCTTGTCGGCGCCGCAAGCCTCGTCCTGTTCGACGATGGCAGCCTGGCGGCTCGCATGCCTGTCGGCCCCAGCACATTTCCCGACACGAGGAGGGACTTCAATGGCTGAGCTCAAACCGCACAGCGATGCAGGCCGATCCGTTCCGCCGCCATCGCGCGCCGCCTGACATCGTCAGCGCATGAAAAATGGCCGGAGACAGCAATGTCCCCGGCCATTTTCCTGTTCTCGTGCGGTTGCGCGGCTCACTCGGCGGGAACGATGTCCGCCGGCATGCTGTCGTCGGCCGTACCCGCCAGGGCCCTGGCGAGCTTTGCCTCGTCGAGTTCGCCTTCCCAACGTGCCACCACCAGCGTGGCCACCGCATTGCCGACGAAGTTGGTCAGCGCCCGGCATTCCGACATGAAGCGGTCGACGCCCAGGATCAGCGCCATGCCGGCGACGGGCACCGAGGGAACCACCGAAAGCGTGGCGGCGAGCGTGATGAAGCCCGCCCCGGTGATGCCGGCGGCACCCTTCGAGGACAGCATCGCGACCAGCAGCAGCAGGATCTGGTCGCCGAAGGAGAGGTGGATATTCGTCGCCTGGGCGATGAACAGCGCGGCCAGCGTCATGTAGATGTTGGTGCCGTCGAGGTTGAAGGAATAGCCGGTCGGGATGACCAGACCGACCACCGAGCGCTTGGCGCCGGCCTTTTCCATCTTCTCCATCAGCGAGGGCAGGGCGGCTTCCGATGACGAGGTGCCCAGCACCAGCAGCAGCTCTTCCTTGATGTAGCGCAGCAGCGACAGGATGGAGAAGCCGTTGTACCGGCAGACCGCACCCAGCACGACGAAGACGAACAGCAGCGAGGTCGCGTAGAAAGTGCCGACCAGCATGGCGAGGTTGATGACCGAGCCAATACCGTATTTGCCGATGGTGAAGGCCATGGCGCCGAACGCGCCGATCGGAGCTGCCTTCATCAGCACGCTGACCAACTTGAACATCGGCGCCATCAGCGCCTGCAGGAAGTTGAGCACCGGTGCGCCCTTGTCGCCGACCAGCGCCAGAGCGATGCCGAACAGCACCGAGAAGAACAGCACCTGCAGAATGTCGCCATCGGCGAAGGCGCCGACGATAGTGCCGGGGATGATGTTCATCAGGAAGCCGGTGACCGACTGGTCATGCGCCTTGGCGGCATAGCTGTTGACGGTCGAGGCATCGAGCGTCGCCGGGTCGATGTTGAAGCCGGCGCCCGGCTGCACGACATTGGCCACGATCAGGCCGATGATAAGAGCCAGCGTCGAGAAGGTGAGGAAATAGAGCATCGCCTTGCCGGCGACACGCCCGACCTTCTGCAGGTCGCTCATGCCGGCGATGCCGGTTGCGACGGTCAGGAAGATGACCGGAGCGATGATCATCTTGACCAGCTTGATGAAGGCGTCGCCGAGCGGCTTCATGCTCTCGCCGATAGACGGATAATAGTGGCCGAGCAGGATGCCGGCGGTGATCGCCACCAGCACCTGCACGTAGAGCTGGGCATAGAGGGGCTTGCGCTGCGCGGTGGGCGCGGCGGATTGGTCTGCGATAAGCATCGAACTCTCCCTGGCCGGATGGAACGGACATGGCCGTTCTGCGTGACTTCTCCCATCGCGGCGCTCCGGTTGCCCGCCGCTGCAAATACGGTTGCAAACGCCGTGCCAGACGGTGGACGGCTGAAATCCCTGGGTTTCAGCCGTTCCGGCCCTGCTCTCGATAGTGAGTTGTGCGGATTTCCGCACAAGCCTTGTTTGCCCTGGCGGAATTTCGCATTAGACTGGAGACCAAAGCCGTGCAGGGAAGGGAGAGGCCGACGCCCCGACAGCGCATCGATAGCGAAGCTTCGGGCTTTCCCGGCCGCGACCTGCTGCGCGAAGCGGTAACGCGCCTGCGCGACGGCCGTTGGCTGCCTCTTGCGCTCGCGCTGGCGCTGCTGGCCGGCGCGGTTGCCGTCGCCGGGCGCATCGCCGAGGGGCAGGCGGCGGGCGACCTGCGCGACGGGGCCTTGGCCGCCTTGCCGCTGGCGGCGGGGACGTTGACCGGCGAGATCGAAAAGCAGCGCCTAGTCCCACTGGTGCTGGCGCGCGACGATGCGGTGCGCGATGCGCTGCGCCGCGCCGGAAAGGTCCAGGAAACAGCTCTTGACGCCAAGCTCAAGGCCATAGCCAGCGATGCGTCGGCCTCCGCCATCTATGTCATCGATACGGCTGGCATCGCGATATCGGCCAGCAATGCCGGACAGCCGGACAGTTTTGTCGGCATCGACTATAATTTTCGCCACTATTTCACCGGTGCGATGGCGAAGGGCGCCGCCAGCCAGTACGGCCTCGGCACGATCAGCGGCAAGCCGGGACTCTACCTTGCCAGCCGTGTCGACGATGGTGGAGAACCGCTTGGCGTCGCGGTGCTGAAGGTCGAACTCGGCGGTGTCGAAGCCAATTGGCGCGCAAGCGGCTTTCGCGTTTTCGTCACCGACGAGCGCGGCGTCGTCCTGGCCACCAGCCAGCCCGACTGGCGGTTCCATGCGCTGGCGCCGCTCTCCGCCGCGCACGCCGCCGCCGCGCGTGCCCAGCTTCAACTGGACGCCGCCGCCTTCGAACCGCTGCCGATACGGCGTGGCGCCGGTGACGGCCTAGCGACAATCGAGGAGGCCGGAAAATCGCGTCGCTTCGTCGAGGTGGTGCAGGATTTGCCTGGTGCCGTCCCCGGTTGGCGCCTGTGGCTGCTGACGCCCGCCGATGCCGCCTTGGCCGCCGCCGCCAACACGGCGCGCCTGACCACGCTGCTCGGACTGCTGTTGATGGGCCTGCTCGCTTATGTGCTCACCCGGCGCCGCCGCGCGCGCCGGCTGCGGCAGGAGGCGCTGGCGCGCATGAACACCGAGCTGGAAAGCCGGGTCAGCACAAGGACCGCCGAACTGACCCGTTCCAACAGCGCGCTCGCCGGCGAAATCGCCGAGCGCGAAAACGCCGAGGCCAAGGTCCGCCGGCTGCGCGACGATCTCGCCCAGGCCAACCGGCTCTCGATCCTCGGCCAGATCGCCGCCGGCGTGGCGCATGAGATCAACCAGCCGGTCGCCGCCATCCGCACCTATGCCGAGAATGCCGGCCGTTTTCTCGACGCCGGCAAGACCGAACCGGCGAGTGGCAATTTGACGTCGATCGTGTCGATGACCGAGCGCATCGGCGCCATTACCGGCACGCTGCGCACCTTTGCCCGCCGGCCGGGCACCGCCGCGTCGCCCTTGCCGGTGCGCGAGGCGATCGAGGGCGCGCTGTCGCTCCTGTCCGGGCGCATCCGCGATTCCGGCGTCACCATCGTCAAGCCGCGCGGCACCGCGTCGCCGCTGGTGATGGCAAGTCGCATCCGGCTGGAGCAGATCCTGGTCAATCTTCTACAGAACGCGCTGGACGCCATGAAGGACCGGTCCGATCCCCGCATCGAGATCGACCTCGCCGAACGCGGCGACCGCGTTCTGATCTCGGTGCGCGACAATGGTCCCGGCCTTGGGCCGGAAGCAGCCGGCAATCTGTTCATGCCGTTCCAGACCACCAAGGAGAAGGGGCTTGGCCTCGGCCTCGTGATCTCGCAGGAGATCGCCCAGGAATTGGGCGGCACGCTGCGGCTCGACCCCGGATATACCGGCGGCGCATCCTTCACCATCGACTTGCGGCGGATCGAATGACGGAAGCTACAGGGCTGGTGGCGCTCGTCGATGACGATGTCGACCTGCTGCATGCCACGACGCAACTGCTCGAACTTGCCGGCTTCACGGTGATTGCGCTGAAGGCCGCCGAAGCGGCGCTGGGCGTTGTCGACGAGAGTTTCGAGGGCGTGGTGGTCAGCGACATCAGAATGCCCGGCATGAACGGGCTGCAGCTGTTCGACCGGGTCAAGGCTGTTGATCCCGACTTGCCGGTGATCCTGGTTACCGGGCATGGCGATGTCGATCTTGCGGTCGCTGCGCTCAAGGATGGCGTCTACGATTTCATCCCCAAACCCTATGCGGGGGAGCGCCTGGTCGAGGCGCTGAAACGGGCGTCGGAGAAGCGGCGGCTGGTGATGGAAAACCGGCGGCTGCGCGAAGCCGCGGCACTTGCCGCCGACAGCATGCCGCTGATCGGCGAGGCGCCCTCCATCCGCCGCCTGCGCGAGACCTTGCGCCAGATCGCCGACATGGATGTCGACGTGCTGGTCGAAGGCGAGACCGGAACCGGCAAGGAAGTGGTGGCCGACCTCCTGCACAGATGGGGCCGGCGCCGTGCAAAGCCTTTCGTGGCGCTGAATTGCGGCGCCCTGCCGGAAACCGTGATCGAGAGCGAGTTGTTCGGCCATGAGGCGGGCGCCTTCACCGGCGCGCAGCGGCGGCGTATCGGCAGCGTCGAGCATTCCAGTGGCGGCACACTCTTCCTCGACGAGATCGAATCCATGCCCCCGGCCCTGCAGGTCAAGCTCTTGCGGGTGCTGGAAACACGCAGCCTCACGCCGCTGGGCTCGAACGAGACGAGGCGGCTCGACCTCAGGGTCGTCGCGGCAACCAAGATCGATCTCGGCCGGCCCGACCAGCGCGGCAATTTCCGCGAGGATCTCTATTTCCGCCTCAACGTGGTGACGCTGCGCATTCCGCCATTGCGCGAGCGGCGCGGCGATATCCCGATGCTGTTCGGCCATTTCCTCGGCAAGGCGGCGGAGCGCTTCGGCCGGCCCGTCGCCAGGGCGAATGCCGCTGTCAGCGACCATCTCCAGTCGCATGACTGGCCGGGCAATGTGCGCGAACTCGCGCATTTCGCCGATCGCGTCGCACTCGGCCTCGGTCCCGATGACGAGGCCGGCGTGGGCCCCGCGCGGCCGGAGCCTGACGTCGCGCTGCCCGAAAGGGTAGGGCAGTATGAGGCGCGGCTTATCCGCGACGCACTGCGCGATCACGGCGGCGATGTGCGCGGCGCCATCGAAGCACTCGGCGTGCCACGCAAGACGTTCTACGACAAGCTCAAGCGCTACGGCATTGCCGCATCGGATTTTCGTCCCTCCTGACGCTTGCAACCGCGCAATCCGGAAAAGCCATGAACATCACGCTCAAGACGACCGCCAATCCCCTGCCGGAAGACCTCGCCTTTCTCGGAGAGCGGCTGACCGCGTTCAACGACAGCGATGTCGGCGCTTCCGAAAGAAAGGCGCTGGCGGTGTTCGTGCGCGACGAGGCCGGCGCAGTGGTCGCAGGTATCTCGGGCTATACGGCCTGGGGCTGGCTCTATGTGCAATGGCTGTGGGTCGATGAAAGGCTGCGCGGCCAGCATATGGCGGGGCGTATGCTGGACGCCGCCGAACAGGAAGCCGTGGCGCGCGGCTGCGGCAATGCCTGGATAGACACCTTCAGTCCGCTTGCCGCCAAGGTCTATCAGCGGCAGGGCTATCAGCCTTTTGGTGCCTTGGCCGATTTCCCCGTCGGCCGCAGCCGCATCTTCCTGCGGAAGAAGCTTTCGGCCGCCTAACCGGCGAGCCTTCCGCCGCGCATGGGTTGCGGCGCGCCGGTGGTGCTTGGGAAACTGATCGGCAGACCGCGCAGGACGCGGACCGCGAGAAAGGCGAAGCACTCCGCCTCCACGGCGTCGCCGCTCCAGCCCAGGCTTTCGGCCAGCACCACCTCGACGCCGGCGCGGCTGGCAAGCATGGCCATCATCGTCGGGTTGTGGCGGCCGCCGCCGCTGACCACCAGCTTTTTCGGCCGGCTGGGCAGGAGGTCGAGCGCCTTGCCAACGGCGCCGGCTGTGAAGGCGGTGAGCAGGGCCGCGCCATCCTCGGCGCTCAGGCCGTCGGCCATGGCCGCGCCGAAGTCGAACCGGTCGAGCGATTTCGGATAGGCCTTGCTCAGATAGGGATGCTGCAACAGCTTGGCGAGCCGGGTTTCGTCCACCTTGCCCGCGCCGCCAAGCGCGCCGTCGCGGTCCATTTCGCCGAGGCCTTTCGACTTGATGAAATCATTGAGCGGCGCGTTGGCGGGGCCGGTGTCGAAGGCGATGACATTGTCGGCGCCGTCCCACCAGGTGATGTTGGCGACGCCGCCGAGATTGAGCACGGCCACCTCGCCACTGGCGCCGGCGCTGCGCATCAACGCGGTGTGATAGACCGCCGCTAACGGTGCGCCCTGTCCGCCGGCGCGCATGTCGGCCGAGCGGAAATCATAGGCGACCTTGGTGCCCAATATCTCGTGCATCAGTTCGCCGTCGCCGAGCTGCCGGGTCTGGCCGAGCCGACCGACCTGCGGCGCGCGGTGCAGCACGGTCTGGCCGTGAAAGCCGACCACACCGATATCGGCTATGGTCATGCCGTGGCCCTCGACCAATTCCTTGACCGCTGCCGACTGCGCACGCGTCAGCGCTTCCTCGGCGGTGCGGAAGATCGTCGGTTCGGGGCCGACAAAATTCCAGGCCCGCGCGGCCGTCAGCGTCTCTTCGAGCAAGGAGCGGATCGACGCGGGATAGGGCATCAGCCGGTAGGTGCCGAAATCCTCGATCCGCTCGCCGTCGGTCTTGATCAGCGCGACATCGATGTTGCCGTCAAGCACCGTGCCGGTCATCAGGCCGACGGCCCAGATTGGTTCCATTATTGAGCTCCATTCACGATGTCGCCGACCGTCTGCCGCAGCGAAACGATTCCGCTGTCGAAATGACGTGTCGGATGAATGCGGTTGGTGAGCAAGGTCCAGGCCTTGCCCCTGTCGAAGTCGATCCACAGGCCGGTGCCGGTAAAGCCGGTATGGCCGATGGTTCCCGCGCTGCACAAGGACCCGCCCGACCAGCCTTCGTAGGGGCGTTCCCAGCCATGGGTGCGGGTGGCCGACAAGGGCGTGCGCATCAGCGCGATCGACTGTTCGGACGCGCCTGTGCCATCCAGCAGCCCTTGCGCGAAATCGAGCACCGAAGCGGCCGTGCCGAACAGGCCGGCATGGCCGGCGCCTTGCAGCGCCGAGCAATTGTCGTCATGCACTTCGCCGGACAGCACGCGATGGCGCCAGGTGCAGTCCTCGGTCGCGGCGGCGGCATCCGGTTCCGTCGCCCAGGCAAAGCCCTGGCCGGGTTCCAGGTCGCGGATGCTCTTGCCCGACAGCCGCTCCAGCGCGAAGCCGAGCAGGATGAAGTTGATGTCGGAATAGACGGGATCGCGCGCCCGCCATTCGCGCTGCAGGATAAAGGCGCGCAGCAATTGGGGATCGCGTCCATAGGTGTAGATCGGCTCGACCGCCGGGAAGGGCGTCTGGTGGCCGAGGCACTGGCGGAAGGTCACCTTCCGCTCCCAGGCGTTCGCGTCATACTGGCGAAGGTCGGGAAGCAGGGAGATCAGCGGCGCGTCGAGATCGATGGTGCCGGCTTGCGCCAGTGCCAGGATGCGCGGCGTGGTGAAGATCACCTTGGTCAGGGACGCCAGGTCGAACCAGATGTTTTCCCGCATCGGCCTGACCTTGGGCACGAGCTGTGCCGAGCCGATTGCGCGGACGATGCGGTGGCCGTCTCTGTCGACAATGCCGAGCACGCCGCCGGGAATACGCTTGGCCGCCACTGCGGTTGCGAGGGGCTGGAACGCGCGATCGAAAATCTTGGCGAGGTCGGTCAATGCCGGCCTCCTTCGGAGAGGTAGCGCCCTACGGCGCCCCCCTCTGTCCTGCCGGACATCTCCCCCTCTAGGGGGGAGATTGGCAGTTCGTGCGCGGCGCCGGCCCTCAAACGTTGAAGATTGGCGAAGGCCAATGTGACATCCGATCTCCCCCCTAGAGGGGGAGATGCCCGGCAGGGCAGAGGGGGGCGCTGTCCCGCCGACCCCTCGTATTCCAGCGCACCGTCCATCACGCCTCCACCCTCGCCATATGATCCACCCCAAACTGCTCCCATCTCGCAGGCCCTGGCTCAAATCCCTGCGGCCTGACCAGCGAAGGCACCTGGCGCGTGTCGATCTCGAAATGCTCGTGCCGCCGGTCGATGGCCGGAACGGCGGCAATGAGTTTCCTGGTATAGGAATGCCTCGGCTGCGACAGCACGGATTGCGCGTCGCCGATCTCGACGATCTGGCCGGCATAGATGACCGCGATGCGGTGGGCGATCCGTTCGACCACCGCCATGTCGTGCGAGATGAACAGATAGGCCAGCCCAAACTCGCGCTGCAGGTCGACCAGCAGCTCCAGCACCTTGGCCTGCACCGAGACATCGAGCGCCGAGACCGCTTCATCGAGAACCAAGACGGACGGGTTGAGCATCAGCGCACGCGCAATGCACAGCCTTTGCCGCTGGCCGCCGGAGAATTCGTGCGGGTAGCGTTCGAGGCTGTTCCTGGGCAGGCCGACGCGTTCGAGCAGGCTCGCCATCCTGGCCCGTATCTGGGCATCCACCCGCCCAACGGTGGCGATCACCGGTTCGGCCAGGATGCTCTCGACGCTGAGCCTCGGGTTGAGCGACGCGTAGGGGTTCTGGAACACCATCTGCACCGGCTTGGCGCCGCGCTGCGCCGACGCCATTCGGCTGGCGACGGAGAAGCTGCCGCGCGTCGACCGTACCAGCCCCAGCACCGCCTTGGCGGTGGTGGATTTGCCCGAGCCGCTTTCACCGACGATGGCCAGCGTCTCGCCCTGCATCAGGTCGAAGTCGATGCCATCGACGGCATGCGCTGCCCCCGTTGCACGGCTGAAGAAACTGCTCTTGAGGGGAAACCGCACCACCAGGCCTTCGACCTTCAAGGCCGGTTGCGGGTTCTCGGTCTTTTCGCGCTGTCCGTCCGCGCGTGCCGCGCCGCCGCCGGCGAAATGCGGCACGTCCCGCAGCAGATGCTGCGTGTAGGGATGCTGGGGGCTGTCGAGAATCTGGTTCAGTTCGCCCTGTTCCACGGCCTGCCCGTTCTGCATCACCATCACCTTGTCGGCGATGCCGGCGACCAGGCCGATATCGTGGGTGATGAAGATCATCGACATGCCGCTTTCGCGCTTCAGCTCGGCCAGCAGCGCCATGATCTGCGCCTGCACGGTGACGTCGAGCGCCGTCGTCGGCTCGTCGGCGATCAGCAGACGCGGATTGCAGGCGAGCGCAATGGCGATCATCACCCGCTGCAGCATGCCGCCGGACAGCTGGTTGGGCGTGTATTTCAGCCGTCGCGCGGCGTCGGGAATGCGCACGCGGTCGAGCGCTTCCCTGGCTGCCACCGTCGCCTGCCGGTTGGTCAGCCCGCGATGCAGCCGGAACGATTCCTCGATCTGCGTGCCGATGGTCAGCACCGGGTTGAGCGATGTCATCGGTTCCTGGAAGATCATGCCGATTTCGGCACCGCGAATGCCGGTCAGTTGTGGCTCCGTGGCGGTTGCCAACTCGAATACGGTCCCATCGGCCCGCTTGAGCTTCATCGAGCCACCCGTGATGCGGCCGCCGCCGAAATCGACGAGCCGGTTGATCGACAGCGCGGTGACGGATTTGCCCGAGCCGCTTTCGCCGACAATGGCCAGCGTCTCGCCGTCGGCGACATCGAAACTGACGCCGCGCACCACTTCGTTGGCGCGGGGATCGCGGCCGAAGCCGACGCGCAGGTCCGAAACCGACAGGAGCGCGGTCATGCGAATGCCCTCCGCATCCTTGGGTCGAGAATGTCGCGCAAGGCGTCGCCCAGAAGGTTGAAGCCCAGAATGCTGATCATGATCGCCAGGCCCGGGAAGATCATCAGCCAGGGCGCGGTTTCCATCAGATTGCGGCTGTCGCTCAGCATCAGGCCGAGCGAGGCAGCGGGCGGCTGTGTGCCCAGCCCGAGAAAACTCAAGCCGGCTTCGGTCAGCAGCGCCCAGGCCAGCGCCAGCGTCACCTGCACGGTCAAGGGCGCCACAAGGTTGAGCAGCAGATGGCGCGTGACGATATAGCTCGAACTGCTGCCGAAGGTGCGCGCGGCATCGACGAATTCGCGCGCCTTGAGCGACAAGGCAGGACCGCGCACCACCCGCGTGAAGATCGGCGTGTAGACGATGCCGATGGCCACCACGCTGGTCCATGTGCCGGGTCCGGCGACCGTGACGATGAGCAGCGCCAGGAGGATCGCCGGAAAAGCCAGCAGCACATCCATGATCCGCATCACCACGCCGTCCCAGCGGCGCCCGAGCCATGCGGCGGCAAGCCCCAGAACCGTGCCGGCAAGGGCGGCAAAGGCCACCGAGAAGAAGGCGACCGTAAAGGACTGGCCGATGCCCGCCATCAGCCGGCTGGCCACGTCGCGGCCGAACAAATCGGTGCCCATCCAGTAGGTGGAGCCCGGCGCATGCAGACGGTCGATGCGGTATTGCGTGATCGGATCGTGCGGCGTCAGGCCGAGCAGGCCGAGGAGGGCGAGCAGCAGATAGACCCAGACGATGACGCCGCCGATGCGGCCGCTGCCATGCCCGAAGATGGCGCGCAGGATGCGCATCACTGTTCCCCCAGCCGGATGCGCGGGTCGAGCGCGACATAGGCGAGGTCGACCAGGAGATTGACGATCATGAAGTTGAAGGCGATGAACAGCACGCTTCCCTGCACCAGCGCGTAGTCGCGTTGCAGGATGGCGTCGAGCACCATCCGTCCGAGGCCGGGCAGGGCATAGATCTGCTCGACGATGACGGCGCCGCCCAGGAGGTAGCCGAATTCTATTCCGCTCAGCGTCACCACCGGGATCAGCGCATTGGGAAGCGCATGCCGCCAGACGACGCTGCGCGCCGAGGCGCCCTTGCTGCGGGCCGTGCGCACATAGTCGTCGCTCAACACGTCGAGCATGGCCGAGCGCGCAATGCGGGTGACGGAGGCGGCGAAGGCGAAGCCGAGCGTGATGGCGGGCAGGATCAGTTGGCTGAGATTGCGCAAGGGATCCTGCCAGAGCGGCGCGAATTCGCCCATCGCCGGCAGCACGCCGAAGCCGGCCGACAGCGTGTAGATGATCAGCAGGCCAAGCACGAAGCTCGGCGTCGACTGGCCGATCATGGCGACGATGCGCACAACGAGATCGGACGGCTTCTCGTTGTGGGTTGCGGCGTAGATGCCCGCCGGCATGCCGACGGCGAGGGCGATGATCATCGACAGCAGAGCCAGTTCCAGCGTCAGCGGGAAGCGCTCGAGGATGACGTCGAGGACCGGCCTGCCATAGGTGACGGAAATGCCGAAATTGCCGTGCAGAATGCCGCCGATCCAGCGCCAGTATTGGACGAACCAGGGCTGGTCGATGCCGAAATAGGCGGCGAGCGCATCCCGCTGTGCCGGCGTCAGCAGGCCGGCCTCGGTGCCCAGCATCGCCGTGATCGAATCGCCGGGCACCATCCGGATCGCCACGAAGACCAGGATGGACACGCCAAGCAGGACGAGAGGAAACGTCGCCAGCCGCCGCAGGAGATAGTTCACGCCAGTAAGACCTCTCGTCCCGTTGCCGAAGCCGCCACTACTGGATGGTCACCTTGCTCAGGCTGAACAGCGTGCCGGTCGGCGTCGGCACGAAGCCGGCGATGTTCTTCTGCTGCGCCGTATAGCTGTAGGAGGTGTAGAGCCAGATCCAGGGCGAGACCTCGGCGAGGTGCTTCTCGAACGCGGCGAAGATCGCCTTGCGCTTTTCCGGATCGGTCTCGGCGCGGCCCTGCTGCATCTGGCTGTCGAGCGTGTCGTCGATGTAGTTCGCCACCTTCTGCAGATTGCCCGCCTTGGTCCAGTAACGGTTGTACATGGTGTAAGGGTCGGCACGGCCGCCATTGAGCGCGATCGCCATGTCGAAATCGCCCTTCAGCCAGGCATCGACATAGACATTGAGCTCCATCATCTTGATATCGAGCTTGACGCCGATCTCGGCGAGCTGCGACTGGATGACCTGGGCTTCCGCCGCCGCCGTCGGCGGCTCGCCGGTGGCGCCGATCACGGTCGCCGAAAAGCCGTCGGCAAAGCCGGCCTCGGCCATCAGCTTCTTGGCCTTGTCAACGTCGCGCTTGTAGCAGAACAACTGGGTCGGATCGGTCGCCAGCGCCGGAATGGTCAGCGGCCCGGTGACCTTGCCTTCGCCGAGCGAAGCGGTGTCCAGCACTTCCTGCCGGTCGATGGCGCAGGAGATCGCCTGGCGCACCTTGAGCTCGGTCATCGGCTTGCGCGATGGATTGAGCTGCAGCACGTGATAGGCCAGCACCGGCACGCGGTTGAGCTGCAGGCTGGCCTCCTTCGGCACCAGCGTGGCGACGAGCGGGTCGTTGAGCAGGGCGAAATCGATCTGCTTGGTACGCATGGCGGCCAGGATCGCCGCCTCGTCCGGCAGCACGCTGATCTCGATGCCGTCGACGCCGGTGGCACCGCCGGCCCAGTCCTTGTTGGCGCTCAGGACTTCCTTGGCGTTGGGGTCCCATTTGTCGAGCTTGAACGGACCGGAACCGACCGCCTTGGTGCCGATCGATCCGGCCTTGATCTCGGCCGCCGGAACGATGGCCGCGTTGACGTCGCTCATCGCCGTCAGGATCGGCGCGTCGGGCTGCGAGAGGTGGAACACGACGGTCGCTGCATCCGGCGTGTCGATGCTCGCGATGGACAGGAAATTGGCGCGGGCCGCCGCTCCCGTCTTCTCGTCGAGGATGCGCTCGAACGACGCCTTGACGTCGGCGGAGGTTACGGCCGTGCCGTCCTGGAATTTCGCCTTGGGGTCGAGCTTGAAGGTCAGCTCCTTGCCGTCCTTTGAGAATTCCCAGGAGGTGGCGATGGCGGGGATGATCCGCAGGCTGGCATCGACCCGCACCAGCGGCTCGTAGATCAGCTCCAGAAGCCGCAGCGACGAGAACGCCGTCTGTTTGTGCGGATCAAGCCCGGTAGCGTCCTGCGACCAGGCCATGTGCAGCGTCGCCGCCTGAGTAGAAACCGTCGCGATGCCGAGCATCGCGGCAAGGGCAATGCCCGAAAGCAGCCTTCTTGTAAGATGAACCATTCTCGTCTCCCATTATTGAACTCGATGCCTTGCAGTTTTCGCGGGCTGCTTCCAAGGCACACATGCTTTGGAGTATCGGCCCAGTCTATGCGGCTTGACGCCGTCTTGTCCCATGCGGCTTCAGGTCGCTTCGTCGCCGATCGCCTTTCGCAGGAACCCTCCGGCCCTGGTCAAAGCGGCCCGCGCCGCGTCCACGTCGAGGCCGGTGATGGTCACCAGGATCGCCAGCTTGACGTCATTGCCGGTCCGGTCGAGCGACTCTCGTGCCTGTTGCGGAGTACAGCCGGTGGTCTGCATGATGATCCTGATCGCCCGGGCCACCAGCTTCCTGTTCGACGGGTTCAGGTCGACCATCAGATTCTGGTAGCTCTTGCCGATCCGGATCATCGAGGCCGTGGTCAGCATGTTGAGCACCAGCTTCTGCGCGGTTCCCGATTTCAGCCGCGTCGAGCCGGTCAGCACCTCGGGCCCGACGACGGGCGAGATGGCGATGTCGGCGATGCCGGCAATGGCCGATGCCGGATTGCAGGAGAGGGCGACCGTCGTCGCGCCCACCCGCTTGGCATAGTTCAGCGCGCCGATGACGTAGGGCGTGCGTCCGCTGACCGCGATGCCGACCACCACGTCGTCGGGTGTGAGACCGATCCCCTGCAAGGCCTTGGTGGCCATCTTCGGGTCATCCTCGGCGCCTTCGAGCGAGCGCACCAGCGCGTCGGGCCCGCCGGCAATCAGGCCGACCACCATGCGTTCGGGCACGCCGAATGTCGGCGGGCATTCCGAAGCGTCGAGCACGCCAAGCCGGCCGCTGGTGCCGGCGCCGATGTAGATCAGGCGCGCACCTTTCTGGAAGGCAAGCACGATGCGATCCACCGCGGCGGCGATTTCCGGCAGCACCTTTTCGACGGCCGCCGGGACAAGCCTGTCCTCGTCATTGATCCTGCGCAGCACGTCGATGGTCGGCAGCAGGTCGATGTCGACGGTGCTTGGGTTCCGGCCCTCGGAAACCAGCCGGTCCAGCTCAGACATCAACCCTTGTTCGGTCATTCCGGTGCTTTCAACCTGCCGCCACTCTTCGTTAACTTTTTAGAATTCGATATTCGAGCGGTCAACAGAAAACTGGAATAAAATATTCCTCACCTATCGAACCTGGTCCTGGGCGAACGATCGCCTGGCAAGAATGATCGCGCCGGACACGGCGTCGCCGTCGGCGGGCTTCAGACGGCGGCGCACATCGGGAGAAAGCCAGGGTTCGAGCGGGCTGGCGAGGCCGCCGAGCAAGGTTACGCGCGGCGCACCCTTCTCGAACAGCACCCGCACCAGCGTGTCGATCTGTTCGGCGGCGCTTTGCACGATGCGGCGTCCGACAGGGTCGCCCTGGTCGGCGTGACGCATCACCATGGGTGCAAGCGCGGCATAGTCCGTCGCGCTGGCGCGGTCCATCCAGGCGACGGCCTCCATCGGGTCGCCGGCGAAGCGCTGCATGACCTCCGCCAGCAACGCGGTCCGTTCGTGGCGACCGTCATGGGCGCGCAGCGCCAGCTGTACGGCTTTCAGTCCGAGGTCGGCACCGCTGCCCTCGTCGGAGATCGGAAATCCATAGCCGCCGGCGCGCAGGTCGCGGCCCTCGACGAAGCCAAGGCCGATCGAGCCTGTCCCGGCAATAACGATGGCGCCGTCCCGACCCGAATGCGCGCCAAGGCAGGCGCCGACGCCGTCGCTGACAAAATCGATGCTGGCAAAGGGATGCGCGATTGCCCGCAGCGCTTCCAGTGCGCCCTTGCGGCCGATACCGGCAAGGCCGATGCCGGCATGGATCCGGGCGGTCTCGGCCGGTCCGAACCCACTCTCCTCAATTGCAACGCCAAACGCCTTTGCGATCGAGGCCCAGGCCGCCTCGATGCCGAGCCGCGTCGTCGCCGGGCCGGACAGGCCCTGTCCCAGCACCATGCCTTGCGCGTCCTCGAGGCGGGCGCGGCAACCGGTGCCGCCGCCATCGACGCCGAGGAAATAATGCGCCCCGGTATTCATGCGCTCAGCCGCTCGATGTCGGCGCCGCACAGGCGCAGCTTGCGGTCCAGTTGCTCATAGCCGCGGTCGAGATGGTAGACCCGGTTGATCGTCGTCTCGCCTTCGCTGACCAGCGCCGCCAGCACCAGCGACACCGAAGCGCGCAGGTCTGTGGCCATCACCTGCGCGCCGTGCAGGCTCTCGCCGCCGCGCACCAGCGCCATCGTGCCTTGCAGCTTGATGTTGGCGCCGAGCCGCATCAGTTCGGGCACATGCATGAAGCGGTTCTCGAAGATGGTCTCGCGCAGCAGCGAGGCGCCCTCGGCACAGCACATCAGCGCCATGAACTGCGCCTGCAGGTCGGTCGGAAAACCGGGATAGGGTTCGGTCGTCAGGTCGGCGGCCTTGAGCGGGCGGTCGCGCGACACGATCAGCCCGCGATCGCCCGGCCAGACGGTCACGCCCGTCGCTTCCAGCAATTGCACCACCGAGGCCATGTGTTCGAGCCGGGCATGGGTGAGTTCGAGCTGGCCGCCGGTGATGGCGGCGGCGATGGCATAGGTTCCGGCCTCGATCCGGTCGGGGATGATGTCGTGCCTGGCGGCGCGCCAACTGGTGTCGCCCGCGATCAGGATGCGGTGCGTGCCGGCGCCCTCGGTGCGCGCGCCCATGGCATTGAGGCAAGCGGCGAGATCGGCCACTTCCGGTTCGCGCGCGGCGTTGAGGATCTCGGTTTCGCCCTTGGCCGTGGTCGCCGCCATCATGGCTGTTTCCGTCGCCCCGACCGAGGGCGAGGGCAGCACCATGCGGGTACCGGTCAATCCGTTCGGCGCCGAGGCGACGATCAGGCCGTTTTCGATGGCGATCCTGGCGCCGAGCGCGGCGAGTGCGGCGACATGCATGTCGACCGGCCGGGCGCCGATGGCGCAGCCGCCCGGCAGCGAAACCCTGGCATGGCCGAAGCGGGCGAGCAGTGGCGCCAGCACCAGCACCGTCGCCCGCATCTTGCGCACCGTGTCATAAGACGTTTCCTTCGAAACGGCGGCACTGGTGTCGATCGTCGCGGCATGGGCGGACCGCCTCACGTCGGCGCCGTGAAGCCGCACCACGCCCAGCATGTTCTCGACGTCGGTCACGTCAGGCAAATTGGTCAATTCGAGCGGGTAGGGGCTGAGCAGCGCGGCGGCGATCTGCGGCAAGGCGGCATTCTTGGCGCCGGAGATTGTCACCGCGCCTTCCAGCCTGCGTCCGCCGACGATGCGCAATCTGTCCATGATATGGCTCCGTCCCGACTCCCGCCCAGGGGCCGGCTTATGGTCGAGAATTAATTCTGCGTTCTTGGCTGTCAATCAAATTTGGAATATTTTATTCCTCAGTCGTGGAATGCCGAACGCTCGAGAGGACCCATGTCCGTTCTGAAGAAGATCGCCGCGAAGCTAGACGGCATGGCGGCCGGCGACCGCGAGATCGGCCGCTATATCGTCGATCATCCCGACCAGATGCTGCGCCTGTCGACAGCGGCACTCGCCGCCGAGATCGGCCGCAGCCAGTCGAGCGTCGTCAAGTTCAGCCAGAAGCTCGGCTATGCCAGCTACCAGGAGCTCAAGCTCGCCGTCAGCGAGGCGAGGTCGCGGGACTGGCAGATGCCGGCCGGCGTCATTCATGGCTCGATCGAGGTCGGCGACGGCTTTCCCGTCATCCTGAAGAAGCTGATCGGCTCCAAGCTGCTGTCGATGCAGCAGACCGTCGCCGCCAACAGCGACCGCATCCTCACGCGGACGCTGGAACTGCTCGATGGCGCGCGGCGCATCCATCTGGTCGGCGTCGGCGCCTCCTCGCTGGTGGCGCGCGATTTCTCCTACAAGCTGATGAAGCTCGGCCGAAACGTGCTGCATGACAGCGACAGCCACATCCAGATGGCCAATGCCTCGACGCTCGGGCCCGACGACGTGCTGTTCGCGCTGTCCTATTCCGGCGCCAGCATCGAAACCCTGCGCATTGCCGAGCTTGCGGCCAAGCGCGGCACGATGGTGATCGCCGTCACCGGCCTGCACGACAATCCGCTGAGCCGGGTCGCCGACATCCGCCTCTACACCATCGCAGACGAGGAGCGTGCGCGCTCCTCGTCCATCACCGCGCGCGACGCGCAGCTGACGCTGACCGACCTGTTGTTCATCCTCTTGGTGCAGCGGCAGCCGGACGCCAACGACTATGTCCACAACAGCGAGGCTGCCGTCTCGGTGCTGAAGGCCGAGCGGCCGTCGTAAAGGCCTCAGACGCTTTCGAGATAGGTCTCGATCTCGAAGTCGCTGACGTTGAGGGCAAACGTGTTCAGTTCCTGGCGTTTGCAGGCGACGAACGAATCGCGCAGGATTGCCGGGAAGATTTCCGCCACATGCGTCCCGCCTTCAAAGGCCGCGATCGCCGACGCCCAGTCCGGCGGCAGCTTGGCGGGGACAGCGCCTTGCCCGTCATTGCCGGCCGGATCGCCCGGCGACATCTGCTTCTCGATGCCGATCAGGGCGGCGCCCAGTATGGCGGCAAGCACCAGATAGGGATTGGCGTCGGCGCCCGAAACACGATGTTCGATGCGGCGCGCGGCGGTCGGGCCGCCGGGAATGCGGATCGCGACCATGCGGTTCTCATAACCCCAGGCGACCGCGGTCGGCGCGTAGGATCGCGGGCGCAGCCTGCGGTAGGAATTGAAGTGCGGCGCGAACACCAGCGTGCTTTCGGCCATCGCCGCCAGCAGCCCGCCCACCGCGTGGCGCATGGTGTCGGAGCCCTGGTCGGTGGCGTCGTCGAACACGTTGCGCCCATCGGTGTCGACCAGGCTGAAATGGACGTGAAAACCATTGCCGGCGCGGTCGCCATAAGGCTTGGCCATGAAGCAGGCGGCAAAGCCGTGCTTGCGGGCAATCCCCTTCACCGTGCGCTTGAACAGGACGGCGTCGTCGGCCGCCCGCAAGGCGTCAGCGACATGGTTCAGGTTGATCTCGAACTGGCCGACGCCGTTCTCGGCGATCGCCGTGTCGACGGGAATGCCTTGCGCGCGGCAGGCTTCGTAGATGTCGTGGATGAAGGCTTCGAAATCGTCGATCTCGTCGATCGACAGCGCGGCGTCGGAATCGAGCCGCCGCCCGGTGACAGGTGAGACCGGCCCGACCGGTCGCTCCGATTGCGGATCGACCAGGTAGAATTCGAGTTCGGTCGCAGCCACCGGAGTGAGCCCGAGCGCCTTGTAGCGATCGAGGATGCGGGCCAGTGCCCGCCGCGGATCACCGAGATAGGGTGCACCGCTCTCGTCGGCGAGCCACAGCGGCACGAGCGCCGTCGGATGCGCCGTCCATTCGACCGGCAGAATGCCGCGTCCCGTCCATTGGCAAAGGCCATCGGCGTCGCCGGTCGAGAAGACCAGGCTATTGCCTTCGATGTCCTCGCCCCAGACATCGAGCCCGATCAGCGAATAGGGCATGCGCAGCTTGCCCTCCAGCGCCTTGCGCGCCTGCTCGACCGGGATGCGCTTTCCCCGCATGATGCCGTTGAGATCGCACACCGCGGCGCGCAGGCTCTGGATGTCGTTTCGGCTCTCGAGCCAGCTCAGGACGTCCGCAATTGCATCGCTCAATTTCCGTTACCTCTGGTTCCCTGCGGTGCCGCGCCCGAGGCGGCCACCCTATTTCACGACAAGACAGATGATCAGTTCATGAAGGCACATCCGACATCAGTCGGAAGAATTTCCTTCATTTTTTCAAATCATTAGTCGGGATGTCGGGAGGCATTTCAGGAACCAATTGCGCGATTTGCGATCGCAACATAGAGGCTGGAAGCCGGAAAGCCAAGGGTATTTCTGGCGCTTGCGTTGCCGGACCGCGGCCCTTGATGACTGGCAGAAACATCCGTCGCGTCGTCATCCACGGGCGAAGCAAGGAGCGAAGCGACGCGGCGCAGACCCGAGGATCCATGCCGGGACTTCAAAGCACCGCTGCGGTCCAGAAATTCTGCTCCGGTGCACCCGTCAGCAAGATCGCGGCATGGATCCAATGGTCTGCGCCGCGTCGCTGCGCTCCTTGCTCCGCCATAGGATGACGAAGTTGGAACGGCGACCGCCAATCTCCAAAGTCTGCGACAGTCCACTGGACGGAACGTAGGCGCCTTTCGCCCCAATCCTAGCCCCTCGCTTTCGGAAACCTGGCCTGCCGCAGGATATGCGCGGCGCCCTCGTCGATGTCGCGAACGATGGCCGCCCGCGCCCGCGCGCCGTCCTGTGCCTCGATCGCCGCGACGACTTCCTCGTGATAGTCGATGTCCAGGATCGAGGAGAGGTCGTCCTCGAACCCCGTGGCGAGGTTTCTCAGGAAAGGGCCGACCTGCATCCAAACCGTCTCGATCAGAAAAATCATCTGCTCGTTGCCGCAATGGCGATAGATCGAGAATTTGAAATCGTGGTTCTTTCTGAGATAGTCGCCGATGTCGCCCTTGCGCGCGGCCAGGGTCAGGTCGGTGCAGTGGCGCCGGATCGCCCGCAGATTGTTGCCGTTGATCAGTTTCGTCGCAAGCTCGGTCGCCGGGCCTTCGAGGATCGTGCGCACGGCGGTCAATTGCGAGAACCGCTCGGCCGAAATCACCGGCACCTCGACGCTGCCGTTCGGCATCGGGCTCAGCGCCCGCAAGGCCTGCAACCGCATGAAGGCGCTGCGCACCGGCATGTCGCTGGT
Source organism: Mesorhizobium sp. ES1-6 (assembly GCF_020164775.1). Taxonomy (NCBI): domain Bacteria; kingdom Pseudomonadati; phylum Pseudomonadota; class Alphaproteobacteria; order Hyphomicrobiales; family Phyllobacteriaceae; genus Mesorhizobium; species Mesorhizobium sp. ES1-6. Next base: position 246,164 of record NZ_JAIUGU010000004.1, on the reverse strand, counting down.
GCCCAATTCCTTGGCCAGTTTGCGCGAGGTCAGCTTCTGGCCGGGCAGGAATTGGCCTGACATCAAAGCCCGCACAAGCTCCAGATAGACCTTCTCGTGCAGGGGCACGGTGTCGACGGCGGTCAAACCGAAATGTGTTCTGTCGGCCATTGGCGGGGGCGTTGCTTCTGCATTCTGAAATTGACCTGACGACACGCGCCGCGGACAAACCTTGAGCCGGGCACGGCGGGGACACCCAAGCCGCCGATTGATCATGCATGATAGACGCTTCGGTCGTTGCGCGGCAAGCCTAGTGCTGGAACCGGCGCGGCGGCGGGCTGCCTTCCTTTCCAGGCTATCGATCCGAGGCCTACCGGCTCCTTGCCGCCAGATGCGTCAGCAAATTCCTGGTGATCCGGCCGACGTCGTTCATGGCATCGCCGGCCGGCAAGGCGCCGCACCAGGCGACCGAACTGGCGCAGAAGATCAGGCCGCCCGAAGACAGATGGCGCAGCGTCATCTCCGCGCAGCGGCGGCCGTCGCGCTCGCTGTCGCCTCCCTCGTACCAGCGCGTCGCGTCATGGACGAAGCTGTCCGGGAAGCCGGTCGCCCGCGCAATGACCATGGTGTCGGGGGATGTGCCCAGATGCGGGTCGGTGGCATCGACCTCGTAGCCGGCAGCGCCGCCAAGCACGATGCCCTCGTCGCCGAAGGTCTCGTTGGCGACGCCGTCGAACAACCACGCGGCCGAGGGTTGATGGCTTTCCGCTGTGCGTGTGAAGGGCCGTGCACTGTCGAACCCCATCAGCGAGATGGCGACGCCCGTCAGCGAGAACTCGCCGCGCCCGCTGGCGCGCAGATAGCCGCCCGGCTGGTTGGTGATCGACAGCGACTGCTCGGCGACCGGTCCATCCCAGGTGCGGCCCGCTTCGAGCGGCGAGCGGCGCAGTTCCATCAGATCGTCCTGGAATGCGACCTTGCCGGCAAAGCCATTGCCGCCGAGATAGGCGATGCCGCCGCCCGCAGCCGCGAACTGGCGCAGCGCGTGCTCCATCTCGACCGACACATATTCGGGATGGCTGCCGGTGATGACCGCCTGATAGCCCTGCAAGCCGGCAAGGCCCCGCTCATGCAGGTCGCGGTCGGTGATGAGATCGAAGGCGATATCATTGTTGTGGCAGAAGCGCAGAAAATGCAGGTCGACCGGCAGATTGTGCGGGCAGCCGCACAGCGGATAATTGTAGTCGTCGCGCAGCGTCGCCTTCGGCTTCCTGGTGGAACAGATCGACACGCCGCTGAGATCACTATGGTAGTCGTAGAGCGACTTCAGATTGTTATCGATCGCGAAGCGATGGCCGCGATCCTCGCACATCCATTCGTAGAGATGCGCCGGCAGGAATTCATCCGCATAGGCGAGATAGGTGGCTGTCGGCACCAGGAACAACAGCGGCGCCCGGCGCACCGACGAAGTGATGAAGAAGACGATACGCTCCGATCCTCCATCGTGACCGACCTCGAAGGCATAGACCCCGGCCGGCGCCTCGGCGGGAACCTGTAATCGGTAGGAGGCGGGCCACTGCAACGCGCCCATGTCGTCGTCGTGGCAATGCACCGCGTCGTAATGCGACGGCACCAGGCGGGGATCGAAACTCGATCCATCCCAGCGGCGCGAGGTCATGCAGAAGGCGGGCTGGTTGACCGTTTCCAGGAGGAGGACGCGATCGGTGCCCATGGAGGCGATAGGGCCGCTCGGCAGCAAGGTCGGAAACGTCCAGGCGATACGACCGGCCGCGGTTCGCAAGGAGATCGCCGAGAATTTCGCATTGAGCGACCTGACATCGTTTGCCGTGCTGGTGCCGAAAATCATAGCGCCGGGCAGGGGCCGCCACGGCAGGTCGAAGCGATGATCCAGGTGAAATGGCGACAGGAGATCGTCCGAGTCGATCCGCACCATGGTCGCGCCATCAATCGACGAAATCTCGACCCTGAGCCAGGTGTTTGCCGGCAAGGCCACGCCGGTCTCGAGCGGCTTGCCGTCGTGGCCTGACGTCAGCCGCCCGTCCTGCAGGCCGAGGCGCAGGTTTCCGCTCTCGAAGAGCACGCGGGCGCCGTCGTTGCGGGTCAAATACACTTCGAAGGCGACGCCTTCGATCTCGGTGGCCTTGGCCAGTTCCGCCGCCGCGACCCTGAGGAAGGATCCATGATCGAAATCGCGGTGGGACACGGCATTTCCCGTCGGCTCGACGCGCCAGTCCATCGGCTCGACCGCTTGCGTGTCGAGCCGCACGACGCGCACGTCGCGTGGCTGCCGCGACGACGACACGTGAAGGGCGACCGGTGTTCCGGCCGCTGTGTGCCAGGGAACGGTATAGCCCGAGACGGCCATGGCGGCGTGGTCGACGGGGCGCTTCATCGCCGCGAAACTCCGCGTCGCGATACCGGCGGCCGCATTCCCGTCGATGGCGAACTGGACAATTCTTTCATACCCTTCGATGCTGGAGGGGCGCCCCCTCGGCCGTGATTGCCGACGAAGTGCGTGGAGATCTTGCTCAAGCCATGGAGGCCATCGGCGAATCCACAACGACAGTATCGCGATCGCCCGAAACCGGACAGTCGTTCTCGCAGGTCGGCCTCTTCATCACAAATCTTGACCCGAGCGCACTTGCACGTGCGGCCGCTCTCTGGCTTTTTGGGGTACCCATCCGAACGGACTGATTCGCGTCATGCCGCTCGATTGCAATGTCCCGCGGGCAGTTTGCTTGTGGGTCGTGAAGCGCACGCAATTGGCGAAGGAGAAGCAGGCATGGCCGAGTTCAAGAAGCCGGAAATCTCCGAGATGAGACCCAAGATCACAGTGATCGGCGTCGGCGGCGGTGGCGGCAATGCGATCAACAACATGATCGTGGAGCAGCTTCAGGGAACCGAGTTCATTGCCGCCAACACCGATGCCCAGGCGCTGACGATGTCGAAGGCGACGCGGCTGATCCAGCTTGGCGCGCATGTCACGGAAGGCCTTGGCGCCGGCTCGCTGCCCGAGATCGGCCGTGCCGCGGCCGAGGAATCGCTCGACGAGATCATGGATCATCTGGCCGGCACCCATATGTGTTTCGTCACCGCCGGCATGGGCGGCGGCACCGGCACGGGTGCGGCTCCGATCATCGCCCAGGCGGCGCGCAAGGCCGGCATCCTGACGGTCGGCGTCGTCACCAAGCCGTTCACCTTCGAGGGCAGGCGCCGCATGCAGATGGCCGAAGAGGGCATCGAGCGGCTGCGCGAGGCCGCCGACACGGTGATCGTGATCCCCAACCAGAATCTGTTCCGCATCGCCGATGCCAAGACCACCTTCGCCGATGCTTTCGTCATCGCTGACCGGGTGCTTTATGCCGGCGTCAGCTGCATCACCGATCTCATCGTCAAGGAAGGCCTGATCAATCTCGACTTCGCCGACGTCAAATCGGTGATGCGCGGCATGGGCCGCGCTATGATGGGAACCGGCGAGGCGTCCGGCGACGGCCGGGCGATGAAGGCGGCGGAAGCCGCGATCGCCAACCCGCTGCTCGATGAAATGTCCATGAAGGGCGCCAAGGGCGTCCTGGTGTCGATATCGGGCGGCAGGGACATGACCCTGTTCGAGGTCGACGAGGCGGCCACGCGCATCCGCGAGGAAGTCTACGAGGACGCCGACATCATCGTCGGCGCCATCTTCGACAAGAGCATGGAAGGCCGCTTCAGGGTCTCGGTGGTGGCGACCGGTCTGGACCGTGCGCTCGGCGAGGGGGAGGTCCATGCCGATATGGCACGGGACCATCCAGGCCACGCGCCGACGCGGATCCTCCAATAGGATTTATTGGCGGGCCTCGCCAATAGCGCCGTATTGCGTGCGCAGGGGGCTGGTCGGGACAATCGGCACGCAGCGTCTGTATTGATCTCCAGTCCGCCGCTGCTACAAGAATCCGTCACAGACTGCCATCTATACTGGCAACTGGCATTCGTTCTGGCGACCAGAGGCGCGGCTTGGAATTTGACTTGAAAACGATCGAGGCGCTTGCCCCTGACCAGGCATCGCTGAGCGCCGCTTCCAAGCTGACCAAACGATCGAACTGGCCACGCCTCGAAAAGAACGAAGCGCTGGCCCTCATGTGGGGCGAGTGTCAGGGATCCGGCTCCAATCCCTACCGCGTGGTCGTCGACACCGGCGATCATGGCTATAAATGCACGTGCCCGTCGCGAAAATTTCCCTGCAAGCATAGCCTCGCCTTGATGTGGATCGCCGCCACGGTGCCGACCAGTTTCACCCCGGCCGATTCGACGCCGGAGTGGGTTAATGACTGGCTCGGCCGGCGCAGGAAAACCACGCCGCCGCCCACGCAGCCGGCCTCGGGTGCCGGCGGCAAGAGCATCGGTGAGGCCGCGCGGAGCGACGAGAGCACCGAGGTGGAAGACGCGGCGGCCGTGGAACGCCGCGAATCGGCACAGCGCAAGCGGGCCGAGGAGACGCGATCCTCAGTGTCGGCGGCGCTGGACGAGATGGACCAGTGGATATCGGATCAGTTGCGGCTTGGCCTTGCCGGATTTGTCGACAACAGCAGCGACCGTTGCCGCCGGATTGCCGCGCGGCTGGTCGACATGAAGGCGACGGCCCTTGCCGGCCGTATTGATGAAATTCCATCGCGCCTGATGTCGCTGCGCAGCGAGGAACGGCCCGACGCGGCGATCCGCGAACTTGGCAAGCTGGTGGTGCTGGCCAAGGCCTGGCGTGCCGCACCCGACGATCCCGAACTGAAGCGGTTGGTGTCGACTTCCGAGACGCGCGACCAGGTTCTGGCGAGCCCCCACGCGGTCCAGGTCGAAAGTACTTGGGAGGTTCTTGGCGAGAAGATCGAGACCCGCCGCGATGGCCTCGTCAGCCATTCGACCTGGCTGCTCGATCTCAGGAGCGCCGCTCCGCGCTTTGCGCTTCTGCTCGATTATTTCCCGGCTTCGGCCGGCCGCCGGTCCAACGCCTTCACGCCAGGCGACCGCTTCGACGCGCGGCTGATCTTCTATCCGTCGCGGCAGCCGCTGCGTGCCCTGGTGATGGACCGCAGGGGTGACGTCTCTTCGGGCGAATGGCCCGCTGTCGCGTCGAGCGAACCGGATCCGCTCACCACGCATCTTGCCTGTCAGGACGCGGCGCCGTGGCTCACCGATTGTCCTGTCATGCTGCCGCAAGGCGCGATCCTGCTCGACGACCGGGGCGCGCCCTGGTGGCAGGCGGCCGGCGACCCGAACGGCATCGCCTTGCCGATCAACGAGGCTGTCAGTCCAACCCTGCTCGGTATCGATCTCGCGGCCACGGCCGCGCTTTGGAATGGCAGCCGGCTTGACCTCCTGGCGGCTCAGAGCAATTTCGGGAGGCTCGATTTGTCGTGAACGAGCTTGAGCAGATCGGCCTGGCGACGATGCGTGACTGCTGGATCACCGGCGGAGCGAGCTTCGACCTGGCCCCGGCCGCGTGGCGGGAAATCGGCGGCGGTTCGGACGCCGACGAGAAGGAGCGCCGGCTGCTGGCGATCGCCGCGCAGGCGCTTGAGATCGCCTTGCGGCCCGCCGCGCCATCGACGCTGAAACGCCGCCCCCCGTTGCCGGAACTCGCTTTGCCGATGTTGCCCGACCGGCTGCGGCCGCTTGCCAGAGCCGCACTCAAACAGGCGGTCGACACAAGGGGCAAGGCACGGGTGGTGACGCTTGTCGCCAGCCGTGGCCTGGTGCTGCATCCGATGGACTGGATGCCTTCTGCCTCCGATCAAGACAGTCCTGATGTCTATGCCCCCTGGGTCGACTGGCAAGCGGGCGTCGAAGGGCAAAGCCATATTAGCCAGGACAGGCTGACGGCGCAAAACTGGGATGATTTCTACCCCGCGGCGCGGCGTACAGCGCTGGCCGAGATGCGGCGCCGCGAACCGGCTTTGGCCCGGCTGCTGATCGAGGCCAAGGGATCGGGCGAGCCGGCGGAGATCAGGCTTGCCCTTATCCAACTCATGCATTTCGGGCTGGGGCCGGATGATGTGCCGTTCCTGAAGGGGCTCGCCGCCGACCGTTCGGGCAAGGTGCGCGAACTGGCCGGCCGGCTGTTGGCAAGGTTGGGTCAGCACGGCCTTCCAGGTGAGGCCGGAGGCGAGGATCCGGTCACCGAACTCGCGGCCTTCATCGGCGCGGGCAAATCCGGGTTCATCCGCCGTCGCACGACCTACACGCCGGTGAAACCGAAATCGCCGGCACAGGACCGACGCCGTGCCGAATTGTTCGGCACCTGCAATCTCGTCGATCTCGCCGCACGCTTTGGCGTTGGCGAAACCGAATTCATCGCCGGTTGGCAGTTCGGCGCCGACAGCAATGCCGATGTCTCTTTCGCGCGCATGGTGGCCGCCTCGGGCAGCGATGCCGCGGTGACGCACATGGCCGACACGCTCGTCGCCGAAGGCGGTAGGCCCGCGCTTTTCGTCCTCCACCTGATGCCGCGCCTGGACATCAGAAGAAAACAGGCCCTCATCCGCCTGATCCTGAAAGACGTGACATATCTCGCCTCGCTCAACCTGCTCGAAGCCGCCGAGGCGGGCTGGGTGGAGTGGGGTGACGTCGGGCAAGTCCTGCAGGCGCTGCGTTCGGCCGTTGGCGGAAGCGATGACGGCGCCAGGCGGACCGCCGACAACGTCCTCGAAATGCTTGGCTTTCTTGCCACGTCAGCCACCGCAACGCGGCTGATCGACGAGATGGTGACAGCCGGCATGCCGCCGGCCGCCCCTTCGCTCGGCTTGCTGCGCCTCAACGCGGCGCTGGGCGAATATCAGTCCGAATCTCGAAAATGATCAAATCCGGAGAACAGCAAATGAACGCAGTCATCCGTCTTCCGGTCGAGCAGTCCTATGCCGGCGAGTTGCAGGCGCTGGCGCGCAACGACGATCGGCAAAAGCCCGCCGGCTGGAGCCTGTCGCCAAAGGCGGTGCTGACCTATCTCCTCGGCGGAAAGGCCGACGATGGCACGCTGATTACGCCGAAATATGTCGGCCGTCGCCGATTGATGGAAACCGCCGTGGCGACGCTCGCAACCGACCGCGCCCTGCTGCTGCTTGGTGTTCCGGGTACCGCCAAATCCTGGGTGTCGGAGCATCTCGCCGCCGCCATCATGGGCGACTCGACGCTGATCGTGCAGTGCACCGCCGGCACCGACGAAAACCAGATCCGCTATGGCTGGAACTACGCACAGCTTCTGGCCAAGGGCCCGAGCGAGGAGGCGTTGGTGCCGACACCGCTCTATCGCGCCATGCAAGGCGGCAAGCTCTGCCGCCTCGAGGAACTGACACGCATGGGTTCGGACGTGCAGGATACGCTGATCACCGTGTTGTCCGAAAAGATGATGCCGATCCCCGAACTCAACACCTCGATCTACGCGCAGCGCGGCTTCAACATCATCGCCACCGCCAACAACCGCGACAAGGGCGTCAACGAATTGTCCTCGGCGTTGAAGCGCCGCTTCAACGTCGTCGTGCTGCCCTTGCCCGAAGACATGGCGGAAGAAGTGGCGATCGTCTCCAAGCGCGTCGGCGAGATGGCCGGCGGCCTCGACCTGCCGGTACCGAAGAATGTCGGCGACGAGATCGCTCGCGTGCTGACCATTTTCCGCGAGCTTCGCTCGGGCGCGACATCGGACGGCAAGGTGACGTTGAAGACGCCGTCCGGGTCGCTGTCCACGGCCGAGGCGATCGCCACCATGGTCGGTGGGCTCAGCCAGGCGGCATGGTTCGACGGCGGCAAGCTGGGCGCCGAAGGCCTGGCCGCCAGCCTCGTCGGCGCGATCGTGAAAGATCCGGTGCAGGACAAGCTGGTGCTTGAGGAATATCTGGAGACGGTGCTGAAGAAGCGGCCCGATTATGCCGGTTACTATGCGGCCTTGAACGCGGCGATCTGACGCCATGTCGCAGGGCGAGGTTTCCTATTTCGGCATACGCCATCACGGGCCCGGCTCCGCCGACAGCCTGGTGCAGGCGTTGCAGGATTTGAAACCGGTCGCCGTGCTGATCGAAGGTCCCGCGGATGCTTCCGCGCTGCTGCCATTGCTCGCCCGCCCTCAAATGCAGCCGCCGGTGGCGCTGCTGTGCTATCCCGAAGACGATCCGGCTTCGACCAGCTTCTGGCCGTTCGCCGAGTTCTCGCCGGAATACCAGGCGGCCCTGTGGGCCGTCGGCAACAGCGCTGCATTGCGGTTCATCGACCTGCCGTCATCGGCCCGGGTGGCACCGGTTGAAGATGTGCAGGACGCTGCCGCTGACGAAGCGGAAGCCAAGGTCGAGATTGAAACGGCGCCGCATCTGCGTGACCCGATCAGCGCACTGGCACAAGCCGCCGGCTACGAGGATGGCGAAAGCTGGTGGGCCGACATCATCGAACAGAACCCGGAGCCAGGGCCGATCTTCGCGGCCATAGCCGATGCGATGACGACACTGCGCGAAGGCGAAGGCCCGCTTGCCGAATTCGAGGCCAGACGCGAAGCGCATATGCGGGTTGAGATCGCCGCCGCGCGCAAGGAATTCGACGGGCCGATCGCTGTCGTCTGCGGCGCCTTCCATGTGCCGGCACTGCGGGCGACACGTCCGCAAAAAGAGGATCAGGCCCTCCTGAGAGGGCTAGCCCGGCGCAAGAACACGATGACCTGGGCGCCTTGGACCGGGCCGCGCCTTGCGCTTGGCTTCGGCTATGGCGCCGGGGTCGTCGCCCCCGGCTGGTGCAAGCATCTTTGGCGCACCCGTGGCCGGCATGACGCGGCGACCTTGTGGCTCGCCATGATCGCCGCCGTGCTGAGGGCGAAGGGGCATATGGTCTCGACCGCCTCGCTGATCGAAGCCGAAAGGCTGGCCCGCGCGCTGGCTGTGATCCGCGAACGGCCAAAGCCCGGCTTCGAGGAATTGCGCGACGCCGCGATCGCCGCCTTGTTCAACGGCGAAGCCATCCTGTGGGCGCTGGTCGAGGCCGAACTGCTGTTGGGGGCGGATGTCGGCGAAATTTCGCCTGATACCCCGTTGGCGCCGCTGATCGGGGATCTGCAGCGCAACCAGAAGGCGGCGCGGCTGAAACCCGAGGCGCTGGAGCGCGAATTGTCGGTCGATTTGCGCAGCGAAAGCGGGCTGTTTCGCTCGACCTTGCTGCACCGGCTGAATGTGCTTGGTGTGCATTGGGGCAAGCTGACCGACGCAGGCCGCAGTCGCGGCACGTTTCGCGAGCGCTGGACGCTGTCATGGGAGCCTGAATATGCCGTTCGCCTGGTCGAGAACCTGGTCCATGGCCCAACCATCGAGAAGGCCGCCAATGGCCGGCTGATCCAGATGATTTCCACCGCGTCATCCCTCGATGCGTTGGCGGGCCTGGTTCAAGGCGCCATCACGGCGAACCTGTCGGAAGCCTCGACCATCGGTCTCGCGACGCTGGAGGAACGCGCCGCGCACAGCAGCGAATGCCTGGAAATCCTGGCATCGGTGCCGCCGCTCGCCGACATCATCCGCTATGGCGAAGCCCGCAAGACCGAAACCGCCCGCCTGTCCGGTCTTCTGGCGCGGCTGATTGTCGAAGGCGGGATCGCACTCCCCTATGCCGCCCGTGATCTCGATGCGCAGGCTTGCTCCGCGCTGGTCGGCGCCATGCGCAAGGCCGACGACGCGATCAGGCTGGTCGAACCGGAACAGGACGTTCTGGATGCCTGGCGCAACGGACTGGCGGCCGTGCTCGACGGGTCGCGCTCGACGGCGCTGGTAGCGGGATGTGCCGCGCATCTGCTCTACGAGGCCGGCCATCTGTCGGCTGAAGCAGCGGCCGGCCTGATCGCGCGGCGCCTGTCGCCGGGCACGGCGGTCACCGATGCCGCGGGGTTCTTCGAGGGCTTCTTCAGCACCGCCGGCCAGCGGCTCATTTACGATGAAGGGTTGCGCGGAGCAGTGGACGCCTGGCTCAAATCGCTCGATGAGGAGGCATTCGTCGCGCATTTGCCGCTGTTGCGCCGGGTCTTTTCGCACCTCGACTCGATGGAGCGGCGGCGGCTGATCGAAGTGGTGCTCGGCCGCGCCAGGCGCCTGCCGGTCGGGCTGACACCAACGCCTGATGGCGGCGAGGCGTGGCGCCGGCATCTCGATCGGCTCGCGCCATTGCTCAGCGGCGAGAATGGCCATGGATGACGGGATCGACATGAGCGAGTCCGGCCAGGCGGGCGACGAGCGCGAGCGCCGCTGGCGCCTGGCGATCGGCGCCGATGATCCGTCATCGGCAGCGCTTTCGGAGACCGACAAGCGGCTTTCGGCGGCGCTCGATGCGCTCTATGGCGACGGGGCCAGCGACGCGGCTGCCGATCCGCGCAAACGGCGCGGCGGTCTAGGGCGCTCGGCGCCGAAAGTCGCGCAATGGATGGGCGATATCAGGTCGTTCTTTCCCGCGCAGGTGGTCCAGATCGTCCAGAAGGATGCCTTTGAACGGCTGAACCTGAAGCAGATGCTGATGGAGCCGGAATTCCTCAAGGCGATCGAGGCGGACGTCAATCTAGTCGCCGATCTGATCTCGCTGCGCTCGGTCATGCCGGCCAAGACCAGGGATATCGCCCGCACGATCATCGCCGACATCGTCGCTAAGCTGATGCAACGGCTGGAGCAGAAGACCGCCGGGGCGATACGCGGTGCGCTCGAGCGCTCGCGCCGCACCAACCGCCCGCGCCAGCGCGACATAGATTGGCCGCGCACCATTTCGGCCAACCTTCGCCACTATCAGCCCGAGCACAAGACCATCGTGCCGGAAAGATTGATCGGCTTCATGCGCCAGCAGCGTCGGCTGGTCGATCTGGACGAGGTCGTGCTGTGCGTCGACCAGTCCGGGTCGATGGCCAGTTCGGTGATCTATGCCTCGATATTCGCCGCCGTCATGGCCTCGCTGCCGGTGGTGAAAACCAAGCTGGTCTGCTTCGACACGGCGATCGTCGACCTGACCGAGGAACTCAGCGACCCTGTCGAAGTGCTGTTCGGCGTGCAGCTTGGCGGCGGCACCGACATCAACCAGGCGGTCGCCTATTGCGCCGAGCGTATCGAACGGCCGACCAAGTCGCACATGGTGCTGATCACAGACCTCTATGAAGGCGGCAGCGGCCAGGAATTGCTGCAGCGGCTGGCCGCACTCGTTCGCTCGGGCGTCAATGTCGTGGTGCTCCTGGCGCTGACCGACCAGGGCAGGCCGGGCTATGACCCCAAAATGGCCGGGTCGGTTGCGGCACTCGGCATTCCCGTCTTTGCCTGCACGCCGGATCTGTTTCCCGACATGATGGCGGCGGCACTGCGTCGCGAGGATATCGGCGCCTGGGCTGCCGGGGCCGACATCAAGCTGGTACGCGCCGAGGCCGACGGTACCATCACTGGCGCGTAAGGCGCGATTCTTCATCCCGCCTGGAACGCGCCTGGCGTCGCCAGAGCGGGACCCAGAAGCAATTCTGAAAGGCCCGGTGCTGACAGGGCACGGCGGAAGGGCCGCTTCGCATCATCATAAGCTGACATCGCCAGAAGGCCGGCCGACGCCGGCCTCGGCCGTCATGTCGTGAATTGCGCGCAGCGACCGCTTGACTCCCATCGCGCCATGTGAAAAATTTTGCAGCAACTGATAAAAATATCAAAGGGTGGAAATGGTAGGGTTCGGCAACGGCCTTTTGCGCGACGATGATGCCAGCATGGCGGCGCGTGCCGCCTGGCTTCATTACGCCGGCGGGCTGACCCAGTCCGAGGTCGCCAAGCGGCTCGGGCTGACCAGCCTCAAGGCCCATCGCCTGATCACCAAGGCCAACCAGGAAGGGCTGGTGAAGGTCTATATCGACGGCGAAGTGTCGGAATGCGTCGAGCTCGAGGACGAACTTTCCCGCCGCTACGGCCTCGACTATTGCGAGGTGGTCCCCGATTTCGATTCCGAGGATCTGCCGCTCAAGGCGCTCGGCATTGCCGGCGCGCAGTTCCTCAAGCGCGAGATCGAGCGCGGTGAAGAGGCGCTGATCGGCGTCGGCCACGGCCGCACGCTGGCTGCCTGCGTCGAATATCTGCCGCGCACCACCACCGACCGGATCCGCTTCGTTTCGCTGCTCGGCGGCCTGACGCGGAAATTCTCGGCCAACCCGCATGACGTCATCCATCGTCTCGCCGAACGCACGGGCGCCGAAGCCTATGTGATGCCGGTGCCGATGTTCGCCAACACGGCGGAGGACCGCATCGTTCTGCTCGGCCAGAAGGGCATCAGCGAGGTCTTCGATCTCGCGCGTTCCGCCGACCTGTTGTTCGCCGGCATCGGGACCGCCGAACGCGAGGCGTCGCTGGTCGCCACCGGCATGATCGAGAAGGGCGAGATGGAGGAGATCCGCCGCAATGGCGGTGTCGGCGAACTGCTCGGCCATTTCTTCGACGAGGCCGGCAAGGCGGTGGCGACGACCGTTTCCAACCGGGCGCTGGCGCTGGCGCGCGAGGATATCGCCAACCGCCGGATCGTCGCCGTCGCCGGCGGCAAGATCAAGGTTCGCGCCATCAAGTCGGTGCTGGAGGGGCGCTATCTCAAGGGCCTGATAACGGACGAGCGCACGGCGCGATCGCTCGTGGAAGAGACGCCGGTCGGGTAGCCGGCAACAGTTCAGTTGAAACTACCCTGTGGAGGAGAAGACGAAATGCATGAGAAAGAGAAAGACCTCATAGACGCCTTCCTGCGCGGACAAGTCGACCGTCGCGGATTGATCAAGGGCCTGGGTGCGATGGGCCTTGCCGCCGGCACCGCCGGCACGCTGCTCAACCTGGGCCAGACCCGCGCGCTTGCCGCCGACTTCGATTGGCAGGCGCATAAGGGCAAGACCATCAAGCTCCTGCTCAACAAGCATCCCTATGCCGATGCCATGATCGCCGACCTCGAGAACTTCAAGAAGCTGACCGGCATGAACGTCGTCTATGACGTCTTCCCCGAAGACGTCTATTTCGACAAGGTCACGGCGGCACTGTCGGCAAGCTCGCCCGAATACGACGCCTTCATGACCGGCGCCTACATGACCTGGACCTATGGCCCGGCCGGGTGGATCACCGACCTCAACGAATGGATCAAGGATCCGGCCAAGACCAATCCGAACTATGCCTGGGACGATATCCTGCCGGGCGTGAAATCGTCCTGCGCCTGGAACGGTAAGCCGGGTGGCGCGCTGGGTTCCGAGGATGCCAAGCAGTGGTGCATTCCGTGGGCGTTCGAACAGAACAACATCACCTACAACAAGGGCATGTTCGACAAGGCCGGCGTCGGCGTCCCCGGCAATCTGGACGAGATGATCACCACGGCCGCCAAGCTGCAGAAGGATATCGGCAGCGGCGTCTACGGCATCGGCGTGCGCGGCTCGCGTTCCTGGGCGACGATCCATCCGGGCTTCCTCTCGGCCTACTCGAACTTCAACGAGAAGGATCTGACTGTCTCGGCCGACGGCAAGCTCGCCGCGGCGATGAACACCGCCGGCTCCAAGGCCTTCCACGCCAAATGGGTGCAGATGATCCAGGAGAGCGGCCCCAAGGACTGGTCGACCTACACCTGGTACCAGGTCGGCACCGATCTCGGCGCCGGCGCCTCGGCGATGATCTTCGACGCCGACTGCCTCGGCTACTTCATGAATGGCGGCGACAACAAGATGGCTGGCAAGCTCGCCTATGCCGCCTTCACCGCCAATCCGGAAGCCAAGGCCTCGACGCCCAACATCTGGATCTGGTCGCTGGCGATGTCCAACTTCTCCAAGGACAAGGACGCGACCTGGTACTTCCTGCAATGGGCTTCGGGCCCTGAGCACGGCCTGTTCGGCGCCACCAAGATGGATTTCGTCGATCCGGTCCGCCAGTCGGTGTGGAAGGACGAGATGTTCCGCGAGAAGCTCAACAAGAGCTACCCCGGCTATGTCGAGATGTTCGACGCTTCGGCCGCCGGCGCCTCGATCAAGTTCACCGCGCAGCCGCTGTTCTTCGACCTCACCACCGAATGGGCGGCGACGCTGCAGAAGATGGTGGCCAAGGAAGTGCCGGTCGACGAGGGCCTCGACAAGCTCGCCGAGAGCATCAACGGCCAGCTCAAGGAAGCCGGTCTCGGCTAAGTCGCAATAAGGGCCGGCCTGCCTGGCGGGTCGGCCCTCGTCAACTTTTCATGTTTGCGATGCGGTGCCGAAAGGTGACCGCCATTTCGCCCGACCGGCCGCCTTGCTCCCTTGGGCGGCCGGCAGGGCGAAGCGACAGCAACAACGGAGCAGCTCGATGACCGCAGTGGTATCGCAAAGGCTCAAGCCATCCGGCTTCAGGATCAGCAAGCGGGTGCTGCCCTACGTGCTCAGCCTGCCGGCTCTGCTGGTCTGCATCGGCATCCTGATCCCGTTCCTGACCTCGGTGGTCTATTCGTTCCAACGCTACCGGCTGAGCCAGCCTTGGGCGCGGCAGTTCAACTGGGGCGACAACTACATCTCCTTCTTTACCGATCCAAAATTCTGGAACACGCTGAAGGTCTCGCTGCTCTATGCCGGCACCACGGTCGTGCTGGAACTGCTTTTGGGCCTTGCCATCGCGCTGCTGCTGCAGAAGCGCTCGACGCTGAACAACTTCATCTCGATCATGCTGTTGATGCCGCTGATGACGGCACCGGCGCTCGCCGCGCTGATGTGGAAGCTGATGACCAATCCCGGCTTCGGCGTGCTGAGCTATCTCGCCAGCCTGATCGGGCTGCAGGATTTCCGCTGGGCTTCGTCGCCGTCGACGGCGCTGTTCACCGTGGTGCTGGTCGACATCTGGGTCTACACGCCCTTCATCATGATCCTGCTGCTCGCCGGCCTGCGCAGCCTGCCGACGCAGCCCTTCGAAGCGGCGGCCCTCGACGGCGTGCCGAGAAGCTTCGTCTTCTTCCGCATCACGCTGCCGATGCTGACGCCCTACATCCTGACGGCGACCTTGTTTCGCCTGCTCGATTCCATCCAGCAGTTCGACATCATCTATGCGATGACCCAAGGCGGGCCCGGCGACACGCTGACCGTCTTCCAGGTCGAGGCCTATCTCAACTTCTTCCAGTCGACCAATGTCGGCCGCTCGGCGGCGCTGATGATCATCCTGTGGGCGATCACCTATTTCCTCTCCAACATCTTCATCAAGAACTGGCTCAGGCTGCGCGAACGCGCCCGTGGCCAGGCATAGGAGGCGGCCATGGAACACACCTCCCTGCTCGAACGCATCCTGCGCGGCATCGCACTGACCCTGGTCGTGATCTTCTTCATGTTCCCGATCCTCTGGATCTTCATGATGTCGTTCCAGACCAACGAGACCATCCTGCGCATCCCGCCGCAGCTCATCTTCGAACCGACGCTCGCCAACTACACGGCACTGATCACCGGCAAGCTGATGACCGCCGCCGGCACGCTCGACATCGCCTTCATGCGCAACCTCTGGAATTCGGTGTTCCTGTCGGTGACCTCGGTCGCGGTATCGCTGCTGCTCGGCGTACCGGCGGCCTACGCCTTCGCCCGCCACAAATTCCGTGGCTCGGAGGACATCGCCTTCACGCTGCTGTCGTTCAAGTTCGCGCCGGCGCTCTTGGTGCTGTTGCCGCTGACCCTCTATTTCCAGAAGCTGGGCTTGGCCAACACCTATATCGGTCTGATATGGGTCTACCAGTTGATCTGCCTGCCGCTGATCCTGTGGATCGTGCGCGGCTATTTCGAGGATATTCCGGCCGACATCGAATATGCCTACCGCATCGGCGGCCATTCCTGGTTCGCCACCTTCCGCAAGATCGCGCTGCCGCTCGCCGGCCCCGGCATTGCGGCGGCCGGCCTGCTCGCCTTCATCTTCGCCTGGAACAATTTCGTCTTCGCGCTGGTGCTGGCCTCGGCCGACAAGCAGCCGGTGACGGTCGGCGCGCTCGCCTTCATCACCTCGTCAGGAATCCAGTACGGCCAGATCTCGGCGGCCATCGTGCTCTCGATCACGCCGACATTGGCACTCGCCCTCTACGCACAGCGCTATCTGGTCGAAGGCCTGTCGCTCGGCGCGGTGAAAGGATAGACATGGCCAGCCTCGAACTCAGAAATGTCGTCAAGCGCTACAAGAGCCAGACCGTCCTCGACAATCTGTCGTTGACCGTGGCTGATGGCGAAACGCTCGTGCTGTTCGGTCCGTCCGGCGCCGGCAAGACGGTGCTGCTGCGCCTCGTCGCCGGCGTCATCGATCCAGATGAAGGCAAGATCCTGATCGGCGGCGAGGACATGACTGATGTCGACGCCGAGTTCCGCGGCGTCGGCATGGCGTTCCAGAATTTCGCGCTGTTTCCGCATATGAGCGCCTTCGACAACATCGCCACGCCGCTGGCGGCCAAGCGTTCGTCACAGAGCGCGATCAAGTCCGGCGTCGAAAGCGTCGCCAAGCTGTTGAAGATCGCGCATGTGCTCTCCCACAAGCCGCGCGCGCTCTCCAACGGCCAGAAGCAGCGCACCGCGCTTGCCCGCGCGCTGGTCGGCTCGCCGCCGTTGCTGCTGCTCGACGATCCCTTGCGCAATGTCGACGCCAAATTGCGTTTCGAGATGCGGCTCGAATTGCCAAGGCTGCTCGCCGATCGCGGCGCCACCGTCGTCTACGTCACCCAGGACTACAAGGAGGCCATGGCGCTCGGCGACCGCATCGCTGTCATGTCGCAAGGCGTCATCCGGCAGCTCGGCACGCCCGAGCAGATCTACCGCGAGCCGGCCAACATCGAGATCGCGCGGCTGTTCGGCGATCCGACCATCAATCTGCTCGACGTCAAGCCCGCGCGGGATGCCAGGGGTATCTATGTCGGCCTGTCCAATGTTCAGGTCCATCTCCCGGATGCTCCCGAGACAGCCATCGGTCGCGACTGCATCATCGGGCTCAGGCCCGAGGCATTGCATTTCGTTGGCGACAACGAGCCCGGCGCCATTCCGGTGACGGTCGAGGCCGAGACGCCGCTCAACGAGAAGATCGTCACCTTGGTGCGTACCGTGCGCGGCCGTGAAATCCTGGTCTCGCGCCCGGCCGGAACGCCGGGCCGCGGCGAAGGCAAGGCCCATATCGCTGTCGACGGCAAGAGCGCCTTGCTGTTCGATCACGCCAGCGGCGAGCGTATCGGCGCCAAGAACATCGTCAAATTGCGCAGCGGAGAAGCGGCATGAGCGCCAGCGCACTCACCATATCAGGCGTCGACAAATTCTATGGTCCGATCGACAGGGGCGTTCACGCCGTCAAGAACCTGACCATGGAAATCGGCAAGGGCGAGATCGTGGCGCTGCTCGGCTCGTCCGGCTGCGGCAAGACCTCGACCTTGCGCATGATCGCCGGCTTCGAGGAGGTCTCGCGCGGCGCCATCGCGGTCGCCGGCCGCAAGGTGCACACCTTGCCGCCGGTCAAGCGTAATGTGGCGATGGCCTTCGAGGGCTACTCGCTGTATCCGCCGCTGACCGTGCGCGAGAACATGGCCTTCGCGCTCAAGGCCGCAAGGCTGCCCAGGAGCGAGGTCGATGCCAAGGTCGCCAGCATCGCCAAGCTGCTCGAGATCGAGGACATATTGGAGCGCTATCCCAGTTCCATCTCGGGCGGCCAGCAGCAGCGCGCCAGCCTTGGCCGGGCGCTGATCCGCGAGGCCGACCTGCATCTGCTCGACGAGCCGATGGGACAGCTCGAGCCGCAGCTGCGCGCCGTGCTGCGCGGCCGCATCAAGCACTTCATCAAGGAGCGTGGCTTGACCGCGATCCTGGTCACCCACGACCAGACCGAGGCCAATGCGCTCGCCGACCGCATCGCGGTGATGGAGGGCGGCGTGCTGCAGCAGTTCGACACTCCGGACCGGATCAAGGAGCGCCCGGCCAATCTGTTCACCGGCACCTTCGTCGGCGAGCCGCCGATGAACGTCTTCGAGGCCTTTGTCGGCACCGCCGCCGGCCGCATCAACCTGCGGCTGCCCGACGGCCTGTCGCTCGACTACGACAAGGATGCCTTCAGCGCCCCGGTTCGCGACCAGTTGCTCAGCCGCGAACGGGTGGTCATAGGCATCAGGCCCTACGCGGTCCGGCGCTCGAAGGAGGGTGTTCCGGCCAGGGTCTCGGCCAATCAATGGCTCGGCGACCAGACCCACATCGCCGCCGACTTCGCCGGTGGCTCGCTGGTTCTGGTGGAGCATGACCGCACGCGGCTTGACCTCGGCGCGCCGATCAATGTCAGCATCGATCCGAAAAACCTGCATGTTTTCGACCAGGTGAGCGGCAAGGCCATCTCGCACGGCATGGAGCTCGCGTGATGCGCGACATATTCATCGGCATCGACGCCGGCACCTCCGTCATCAAGTCCATCGCCTTCGACACGAAGGGCCGGCAGATTGCCGCCGCGGCAACGCCGAACCATTACGAGACGCTGCCGGGCGGCGGCGCCGAACAGGATCTGGCGCGCACATGGGCCGATGCCGCCACGACGCTGCGCCAGCTTGCCGACAAGGTGCCCGACCTCGCCAGCCGCACCGTCGCCATCGCGGTGACCGGGCAGGGCGACGGCACCTGGCTGATCGACGCCAAGGGCGAGCCGGTGGCCAAGGGCTGGTTGTGGCTCGACGCGCGCGCCGCCGGCGTCGTCGAGGAGATCCGCGCGCGGCCCGATGACCGGCTGCGTTTCGAAAAGACCGGCAGCGGGCTCGCCGCCTGCCAGCAGGGCTCGCAGTTCGTCTTCATGAAGCGCGCCATGCCCGAAATGCTCGGCAAGGCGGCCACCGCGTTCCACTGCAAGGACTGGCTTTATTTCAAGCTGACCGGCGAGCGCGCCACCGACCCCTCCGAAGGGACCTTCACCTTTGGTGATTTCCACACCCGCGACTATAGCGAGGATGTGCTCGACGTGCTTGGCGTCACCGATCTCAGGCACCTTTTGCCGCCGATCGTCGACGGCACCAGGCACAGCACCGGACTGTCGCCGGCCGCGGCCGCCGTCACCGGCATGCTGGCCGGTACACCCGTCGTGCTCGGCTATGTCGACGTCGTCTGCACCGCGCTCGGCGCCGGCCTGCTCGACCGCGAGCGCAAGCCCGGCTGTTCGATCATCGGTTCCACCGGCATGCATATGCGGCTGGCCGAGACCTCAGACGATGTGCAGCTCAACGAAGCGGCGACCGGCTACACAATGGCCATGCCGGCGCCCGGCGTGTTCGCGCAGATGCAGTCCAACATGGCGGCGACGCTCAACATCGACTGGGTGCTTGGGCTTGCCTCGGGCATTCTCGCCTCGCAAGGCATAAGCCGCAGCAATGGCGAGATGATCGCGCTTGTCGATGCCTGGATCGCGGCCTCGCGGCCGGCCTCGCTGCTCTATCAGCCCTATGTGTCCGAAGCCGGCGAGCGCGGGCCGTTCGTCGATGCCAATGCCAGGGCCGGTTTCGTCGGCATTTCCTCGCGCCACGGCTATGCCGATCTCGTCCGCGCCGTCTTCGAAGGCTTGGCCTTCGCCGCGCGCGACTGCTACGCCGCCATGGGGCCGCTGCCGCGCGAAATCCGCCTGACCGGCGGCGCCGCCAGAAGCCCGGCGCTGCGCAAGATCCTTGGCGCGGCCATTGGCGCCGACACGCGCACCAGCGCGCGTGAGGAGGCCGGTGCGGCGGGTGCGGCGATGATCGCCGCCGTCTGCGTCGGTCAATACGCGTCCATGGACGACTGCGTCGGCGAATGGGTGACGCCGCTGCTCGGCGAGGCCGAGCCGAGCGACCCGGACCTCGCCGCGATCTACGACAGGATGACACCGTCCTACATGCTGGCGCACCAGGCCTTGCGGCCGGTCTGGCGTGCCATGGCCACATCGCAGGAAAATTGAGAAGACGAGTATGCGTAAAAAAATAGCGATCATTGGCGACAACTTCATGCTGCCGGAGGTGTTTCGCGCCAAAATCGAGAAGGTCGCCAGTGGCGACCTCGATATCAGGACATTGCAGACGGCCTGGCCCGACGAGCCGATGGAGTTCGGCAATGCGGCGCTCGGCCTCGACAAGGTCAAGGAATATTTCGGCGATCCCGACGAGGTCGTCGATTTCATCGGCGACGCCGAAATCCTCGTCACCCAGCTGGCGCCCCTGTCGGAACGCATGATGCGGCGCCTGCCTGATCTCAAGCTGGTCGCGGTGTCGCGCGGCGGGCCGATCAACATCGACATGGAAGCGGCCAAGGCGCACGGCATCGCCGTGGTCAATGTGCCCGGCCGCAACGCCACCGCCGTGGCCGAATTCACCATCGGCGCCATCCTGGCCGAAACGCGGCTGATCCGGGTCGGGCATGAAGCCCTGCGCAAGGGGGAATGGCGCGGCGATCTCTACCGCGCCGACCGCACCGGCCGCGAGCTCAACGAGATGACCGTCGGCGTCGTCGGCTACGGCAATATCGGCACGAAAGTTGTGCGGCTGCTGCGTGCCTTCGGCTGCCACGTTCTGGTCAGCGATCCCTATGTGCAGTTGAGCGCCGATGACCGCAACGCCGGCGTCGAACTGGTCGCGCTGGACGATCTCCTGTCGCGGTCCGACGTGGTGACGCTGCATTCACGGGTGACGCAGGAGACACGCGGCCTGATCGGCAAGGACACGATCGCGCGGATGAAGCCGGGAGCGATCTTCGTCAATACGGCGCGCGGGCCGCTGGTCGACTACGACGCACTCTACGAGGCGCTGGTTTCAGGGCAGATCGCCAGCGCCATGCTGGAAACCTTCGCGGTCGAACCGGTGCCCTCGGACTGGCCCTTGCTGCAGCTGCCCAACGTGACGCTGACCCCGCATATCGCCGGCGCCTCGGTCCGCACCGTGACCTATGCCGCCGAGCAGGCCGCCGAGGAGGTGCGCCGCTACCTGGCCGGCCTGCCTCCGGTCAATCCGTGCTGAGAATGATGGCTATGCAACGCAAATCGCTCAGCGAGGCCACTGGCAAATGAACGACGGCCCTGACATCGTCGACCTCTTCGTCATCGGCGGCGGCGTCAACGGCGCCGGCATCGCGCGCGATGCCGCCGGACGCGGCCTTTCCGTGATCCTGTGCGAAAAGGACGATCTTGCCGAAGGCACCAGTTCGCGCTCGGGCAAGCTCGTCCATGGCGGCCTGCGCTACCTCGAATATTACGAATTCCGCCTGGTGCGCGAGGCGCTGATCGAGCGCGAGGTGCTGCTGGAATCGGCACCCCACATCATCTGGCCGATGCGCTTCGTGCTGCCGCACAGCCCGGATGACCGGCCGGCATGGCTGGTGCGGCTCGGCCTGTTCCTCTACGACCATCTCGGCGGCCGCAAGCGGCTGCCCGCCACCCGCACGCTCGACCTGCGCACCGCGCCCGAGGGGGCGCCGATCAAGGACAGTTTCAAGCGCGGCTTCGAATATTCCGACTGCTGGGTCGACGATGCCCGCCTCGTCGTCATCAACGCGCTCGACGCCTTGGAACGGGGAGCCAAGGTCTTCACCCGCACCGCCTGCATCGCCGCCCGCCGCGAGGGCGGCGTCTGGGTTGTCGAGATGCGGGACGTCAGGACCGGTATCAGGACCGTCGTTCGGGCGCGCGCGCTGATCAATGCCGCCGGTCCCTGGGTCAACGACATCGTCAACCGCGTTGCCGGCCAGAATTCCAGGCGCAATGTACGCCTGGTCAAGGGCAGCCATATCGTCGTGCCCAAATTCTGGGAGGGCCGGCAGGCCTATCTTGTCCAGAACAGCGACAAGCGCGTCATCTTCATCAATCCCTACCAGAACGATCTCGCTTTGATCGGGACCACCGACATTCCTTACGAAGGTCGGCCCGAGGATGTAACGGCGGATGAGAGCGAGATCGACTACCTCATCAGAGTGGTCAACCGCTATTTCAAGCGCGGCCTTGCGCGCAACGACGTGGTCTATTCCTTCTCCGGCGTCAGGCCGCTCTATGACGACAACGCAGACAATCCGAGCGCGGTGACCCGCGACTATATTTTCGAGCTCGACGCGCCGGAGGCGCAGGCGCCGCTGCTCTCCGTCTTCGGCGGCAAGATCACCACCTTCCGCAAACTGGCCGAGCATGCGCTGGACAGGATCGCACCGTTCTTTCCTCGCATGGGGAAGCCCTGGACAGCGAAGGCGCATCTGCCCGGCGGCGACATCGCCAATGCCGATTTCGAACAGTTTCTCGGCGATCTCGCCAATGAGTATCCATGGATGCCTGCGTCGCTGCTCAAGCATTACGGCCGGCTCTACGGCACCAGGACGCGGGCCGTGGTTGGCGGCGCTCGATCGCTCGCCGCGCTGGGGCGGTGCTTCGGCAAGGATTTCTTCGAGCGCGAGGCGACCTATCTCTTCGAACAGGAATGGGCGCAAGACGCGGCCGACATTCTCGAACGGCGCACCAAGCATGGCCTGCATCTGTCCGCCGAGGAGAAGTCGGCCTTCGAGCATTGGTGCGCGAGCCGGCAGGCGAGGGCAGGCTGATGGCTCTCATCGCTCCTGTCCGGCGACGGCGCTGAAGGGATCGCGACCTTGGCCTTCACGCTCTCCCTCAACACCAATCCGCTGGTCAACCGCTTCGCCGAGCCGGACGATCTCATCGACACCATCGCCTACGAGATTGGCATTCGCGACGTGCAGCTCACGCATGAATTCGTCAATCCGGGCTGGCCGGCGGCGACGATCGTCAAATTCGTCCGCCTGTTCCGCAACGCCTTGAACCGCACCGGCGTGCGCGTCACTTCCGGCATGACCGGCCCCTATGGCCGGCTCAACCATTTCGGCCATCCCGATGCCGATGTGCGCCGCTACTATGTCGACTGGTTCAAGACCTTCGCCGATATTTCGGCGGAGCTTGGCGCTGGCGGCATGGGCACGCAGTTCGCCATCTTCACGCATCGCGACTATGACGACCCCGCCCGCCGCGCCAGGCTGTTCGACATCGCACTGGACTGCTGGCGCGAGGTCGCCGAACACGCACGGGCGGCAGGCCTGACCTATTTGTTCTGGGAGCCGATGTCGGTCGGCCGCGAATTCGGCCACACCATCGAAAGCTGCCGGCTGCTGCAGGACGCGATCGACGCGGCCGGCATGGCCATTCCGCTTGAGATGATGGTCGACATCGACCATGGCGACGTCACGTCCTCCAACCCGGCAGACGTCGATCCCTATGCCTGGGCCGAGGCCTTCCCCCTGAAGTCGCCGATCATCCACATCAAGCAGTCGTCGATGAACAAGGGTGGCCATTGGCCGTTCACCGCAGCCCACAACAAGGACGGCCGCATCACGCCTGAGAAGCTGCTGGAGACCGTGCGGCGCGGCGGCGGCACCGACAACGAAATCTGCCTCGAACTGTCGTTTCGCGAGCGCGAGCCGGTCGATCACCAGGTCGTCGCCATGATCCGCGAATCGGTCGATTACTGGGCGCCTTTCATCGACGCCGGCAGGCCTGACCTGCTGCCGAAGGCTGGTTGAAATCGGGCAGGAGCCGATACAGTCCCGCCCGTTTGAAGAGGCCACGGCTCGAAATATTCCGACGATCCAACCGCCCGCCCGCCGGCGGAAAGGAATGCACCCTTTAGCGAATGTATATTAGGCAGGTCGAATGTTTTGTCGGCCTGCGAAGCTTAACTATGAGCAAAGGCAAACTATAAAAGATACTTTTGTTTAACTTCGCCATGCATACTGCGAACTGGCCAGATTTGCTTGTCCGGCTTTCCCGCCTGAATTGAGAATTCGTATGTCGGTTACACGTCGCACATTGCTCACGGCCGGAGGCGTCGGATTGCTGGTCGCGCAGGCGCGGGCGGCCAATACTCCGGGACAGCAAATGGAGAACGCCTCCGTTGTGAGCAATAATGCGCTGCGCATCGCAATGCCGGCCTTTGCCGCCAATCCATTTTTCCCGGCCGATGGATCGGGGGACACCGGTATAGACATGGAACTGGCCCGCGGCATAGCTGGCGAGCTTGGCGTCGAGCCGGTGTTCGACCGATCCGCCGTAACATTCGACGGCATGGTGGAACAGCTGACATCGGGCCAGGCGGACATCGCGATCGGCAAGCTCAGCCGCACCCTTCGCCGTGGTCGATCAATCCTCTATTCCCGACCTTACGCCGTGCTGCACCAAGGGCTGCTGGCCAACCGTCTCAGCCTGGCGCGCATCACGCAAGGCAAGCCGCCCGAGCAGATCATCCGCGATTTCTCGGGCGATCTCGGCGTGATCGAGGGCTCTTCATTCGCTACCTATGCCGCCAAAACCTTTCCGCATGCGCAACTCCATCGTTTTGCAGGCTGGGACATGGTTGTCGATGCGATCCGAAACGGGACGATTGACATGGCCTATCGCGACGATTTCGAGATCAAGAAGCTGATGGTCGACGATCCGTCGATGACGGTCGCCGCGCGCTCGATCACGCTGACGGACAAGGTGGACACGATCGCAATCGGCGTGCGGCCGGACAATCCGCATCTCGCGGCCTTTATCGACCTTTATCTCGATCTCGCGCGCGGGCAGCAGGTTCTCAACACCGATGAGATCATCGCCCGCTATCGATTGGGGAGCAAAGCCTGACGATGGCCATCTCGGAGGTAGCCGGACACCTGTCTTTCGATTGGCGCCTGGCGGCAAGGCGCGTATTGCGCTCGCCCGTGACGACGATCGCGATGATCGCGGCCGGGATCCTGTGCGGTCTCTACCATCCGGAGTTTTCTCATGCGATCAGCCCGATCGCGCAGCTCTATCTGAATTTCCTCAAGATGGTCGTCCTGCCCTATCTGGTCTCGTCGGTCATCTTCTCGATCGCCGCCATGGTCCAGGACCCGAAATCGGTCCGCTACCTGGGCAAGGTCGGCATCGCCGTGCTGGTCGTGTCGTTCCTGGCCGTGCTGGTGAGCGGCACCTATTCGCTGATCCTCCAGCCGGGCCAGATCGAGAACCCTCAGTCGCGCATCGAGCTTGGCGAGTTCATCAATTCCCAGGGCAGCGTATCCACCGATCTCGCATTTCCGTTCCAGCCGCCGCCATCCAACGCGGACCCAAATAGCGGACATTCGATCTTCCTGGATCTGGTGCCGAACAACGTCTTCAACGCGCTGGCCTCGGGCCAGACCATCCAGGTCCTGCTGTTTTGCCTGCTCTTCGGGCTCGCGATGGGCAAGATCCCCCAGCCCTCGTCGATGAGCCTGACGCAGGCGCTCAACGCGGTCTACCGCGCCTGCACCGTGCTGACCAACTGGTTCATCTGGGGATTGCCCTTTGCAACTTTCATCCTGATCGCTGACCAGACCGCGTCGACCGGCACCAAGCCGCTGACGCTGATGGGCGGCTACCTGCTGGTGATGGGGCTTTCCTGCCTGACATTCCTCGCCGGCGCATTCGCCATTATCGCCATCCGGTCGCGCCGAAGCTACTGGTCCACGATCAAGACCTGCCAGCCCCTTCTGATGGTGGCCATCACCACGCGCTCCTCGGTTGCCTCGCTTCCATGGGTCATCAACCTGTTGAGCGAGCGGTTGAGGTTCAACCTGGTGGTCGTCGAACTGCTCGTGCCGCTGCAGGCGGCATTGCTGCGGACGGGTCCGGCGCTGGTCTACACCTCGGGCGCCCTGTTCATCGCGCAGCTCTACGGCCATCCGCTGGCAATCCCGGATCTGCTGCTCGTCGGCATTGTCTCGGCGCTTCTGGCGCTCACCACCGGCGGCATGGGAAGCCTGCTCATCCTGTCCCAGATGTCTATCGTCTGCGGCTACCTGAAGCTTCCCTTCGAGGCGGCATTTGCCCTGTTCGTCGCCGTCGATGCGGTCGTGGACACGTTCATGACGCTGGCCAGCGTCTGCACCGTGGCGGCGAGCACCGCAATGATCGCACCGGGCCATAGGGAGGTAACG
Source organism: Mesorhizobium sp. ES1-6 (assembly GCF_020164775.1). Taxonomy (NCBI): domain Bacteria; kingdom Pseudomonadati; phylum Pseudomonadota; class Alphaproteobacteria; order Hyphomicrobiales; family Phyllobacteriaceae; genus Mesorhizobium; species Mesorhizobium sp. ES1-6. The sequence goes on along the minus strand of NZ_JAIUGU010000004.1, from coordinate 220,273 downwards.
CAGCCTGCCGAAGCAGTTCCCGGAGAGCTTGAAGCCGAGTCCGTCCGATGACCGACCAAGGGATCAGCCTTCAACTCGGCATCATCGGCGGCCTCGGGCCGCTGGCATCGGCCGACTTCTACTTGAAGCTGACCCGGATAACGCAGGCAGTCCGCGACAACGAACATGTGCCCGCCGTCATCCTCAGCGTGCCACAGCTGCCCGACAGGACCGAGGCTATCCTTGCGGGCCATGACGGGCCGCTGGCGTCGTTGAAAGCCGCGGTCTCGACACTCAACACGCTCGGCGTCGCCTGTATCGCAATTCCGTGCAACACGGCCCACCACTGGTATGGCCAGCTGACGGCGATCTCGCGAGCCGAGATCATCCACATCGGCGATGCGGTCGTGGCGGAAACCCGTCGCGGCCTGGACCGGGGCCAGGTCGCGATTCTCGCGACCCGGGGCACACTGGTCTCCGGCTTTTATCAGGACAGGATGTCGGCGGCGGGATTTGAACTCTGCTTTCCCGCGAGCACGGAATTTCAGGAGCGCGTCGACAGCGCGATCGGCCTCGTCAAGGCGGGTTCGATCGCGGAGGCCGCAGCCGAGACCGGGCGCGCGCTCGAGATCGTGCGATCGGCCGGCGCCGACACAGCCCTCCTCGGCTGTACCGAACTGTCGGTAGTGGCCGCCAGCCTTGACGATACAAACGGATTGGTCGTCATCGACAGCAATGCGGCCTTGGCGCGAGCCTGTCTGGCACGATTGGGCTTCGCCGCGCAGGAAGCGCGCGGCTTGCCAACCGTGTCGGAGCTGCGGGGACATGACCGATTTCCCTGGCAGTCGGCGCGGCGGGCCTAAAGCAGTCCAGCGTTTGACAGAATCGCTGAACCGCCCGGGGGCCGCGGTCGTTCAGCCGAATTTCGGATCGAGGCTGCCCGATTTGTAGCGCTTGGCCATTTCCGAGACCGGCAGCGGCTTGATCTTCGGCGCGTTGCCGGCGGTGCCGAACTGCTCGAAGCGCTCCTTGCAGAGCTTCCTCATCGCCGCCATGGCCGGCGTCAGGTATTTGCGCGGGTCGAACTCGCTCGGGTTCTCGGTCAGCACCTTGCGGATCGCACCGGTCAGCGCCATGCGGTTGTCGGTGTCGATGTTGATCTTGCGCACGCCATGCTTGATGCCGCGCTGGATCTCTTCCACCGGCACACCCCAGGTCGGCTTCATCTGGCCGCCATATTTGTTGATGATCTCCTGCAGATCCTCCGGCACCGAGGACGAGCCGTGCATGACGAGGTGCATGTTCGGCAGGCGGCGATGGATTTCCTCGATGACGTTCATCGCCAGCACCGCGCCGTCGGGCTTGCGCGAGAATTTATAGGCGCCGTGGCTGGTGCCCATGGCCACCGCCAGCGCATCGACATGCGTGTCCTTGACGAACTGCACCGCCTGCTCGGGATCGGTCAAGAGCTGGTCGTGGCTGATCGCGCCTTCGACGCCGTGGCCGTCTTCCTGCTCGCCGCCGCCGCTCTCCAATGAACCCAGCACGCCGATTTCGCCTTCCACCGAGACGCCGCCCCAATGCGCCATGTCGACGACGCGCTTGGTGATACCGGAATTATAGGCATAGTCGGCCGGCGACTTGCCGTCCTCCTTGAGCGAGCCGTCCATCATCACCGAGGTGAAGCCGTACTGGATGGCGGTGACGCAGGTGGCTTCGTTGTTGCCGTGGTCGAGATGCATGCAGACCGGGATGTCGGGGTGGATTTCGACCAGCGCGTCGATCAGCTTGGCCAGCACCACGTCATTGGCATAGGCACGCGCGCCGCGGCTCGCCTGCAGGATGACCGGCGACTTGGTCTCCTCCGCCGCTTCCATGATGGCGAGGCCCTGTTCCATGTTGTTCATGTTGAAGGCCGGCACGCCATAGCCATATTCGGCGGCGTGATCGAGCAATTGTCTCAGTGTGATGCGAGCCAACGATTAGTCTCCCGTATCTGGTTTCAAAACCCGTGGTTGCGGACTGTCCGCGCATCGTCCAGCCCACCGATGCTTCTGGCCGGAATTCCGCGCAACCGCAACCGTGACAGACCGTCCCGGCCGCAATTCTTGTTACAGCGTCGCGATAAAAGCCGGCGAAATATCCCAAGGAAATATCCCATTATCACAAAAATAATGATACTTGTGCGACGATATCTGTTATATCTGGCTCGATCAAGGCGCCAGGGTTCTGCTTTGGCGGGTCGGGCATGAAGAGCGACAACAGGCGGCAAGGCATAATGGATTTTTTGGTGGACGCCGGCGCGGCAACCGTCGACGACCTTGCCTCGCGCTTTGGCGTCTCCAGGATGACCGTGCACCGCGACCTCGACGAGCTCGAGGAAAGCGGCTTCCTGCGCAAGGTGCGCGGCGGCGCCTCGATCCAGCCGAGCAGACTGTTCGAAAGCGATTTCCGTTACCGGCAGAAGCAGGCGATCGGGGAAAAGCAGCGCCTTGCGGCGGCGGCCGTGGCCATGATCGAACCCGGCCAGACCGTCATCATCGACGACGGCTCGACGGCGGGCGGCATTGCGCGCCATTTGGCGGATCTCAGGCCGCTGACGGTGATTACCAACAACCTCGCCGTCATCCAGGATCTGGCCGGTGCCGGAGGCATCAACCTGATCGCGCTGGGCGGCCAGTACTCGAAGAAATTCCACGGCTTCTTCGGCCTGCTCGCGGAGGCCTCGCTGCGATCGCTGCGTGCCGACGTCGCCTTCCTGTCCTCGTCCGCAATTCATGGCGCCTCCGCCTTCCATCAGGACCAGGAAGTGGTGCAGGCCAAGCGGCTGATGATGGCGGCGGCGACGCGCAAATATCTGCTGGTCGATCACGGCAAGTTTGGTCGCAGCGCATTGCATTTTCTGACCGATCTCAACGCGTTCGACGCCGTCTTCACCGGGCGCGAGCCGGAGCCCGGAATGCGCGCCACGCTGGATGCGGCCGGGGTTTTGCTGACCGTGGTCGCCGACAAGGATTGAGGATCAAGGAGAGTACGCGTGGTTTACTGGGTCGGTACAAGCTGGAAGATGAACAAGACGCTCGCCGAGGCGCTTGATTTTGCAGGCGCGCTGGCCGGCTTCGTGCCGGGTTTCGACGATCGCATCCAGCCTTTCGTCATCCCGCCTTTCACGGCCGTGCGGGAGGTCAAGCGGGCGTTGTCGGCGACACGCATCCAGGTCGGTGCGCAGAACATGCATTGGGCCGATGCCGGCGCCTGGACCGGCGAGATCTCGCCGGTGATGCTGAACGATTGCGGTCTCGACCTGGTCGAACTCGGCCACAGCGAGCGGCGCGAGCATTTCGGCGAAACCGACCGAACGGTCGGGCTGAAGACCGCGGCGGCGGTCAGGCATCGATTGATACCACTGATCTGCGTCGGCGAAACGCTGGCCGAGCGCGAAAGCGGCAAGGCCGATGCGGTGTTGAGCGCCCAAGTCGAGGGTGCATTGCAATTCCTCGAAGGCGAGGCGAAAGGCGCAAAGATCCTGTTCGCCTACGAACCGGTCTGGGCGATCGGCGACAAGGGCATTCCGGCCAGCTCCGACTATGCCGACAGGCAGCAGGCGTTGATCAAGCAGGTCGCCGGCGGTCTGCTGCCGTCCGTGCCGCCGGTGCTCTATGGCGGCAGCGTCAATCCCGGCAATGCCGCCGAGCTGATCGGCCAGCCCAACATTGACGGCCTGTTCATCGGCCGCTCCGCCTGGCAGGCCGAAGGTTATATCGACATCCTGCGCCGCGCGTCGGCCGCGATCTGAATCAATCGAACTGGAAAGGATAAAAAATGAAAATAGCCATTGGAGCCGACGGCGCCGGCAAGCCGCTGCTCGACGTTATCGCCGCTCACCTCGCAACCAAGCCCGGCCTTACCGTCAGCGACCTCAGCCAGGCAGGCTTCTATGCCGACCTGTCGCAAAAACTCGCCCAGACGATCGTCGACGGCGAGAACGAGCGCGGCATCCTGTTCTGCGGTACCGGCATCGGCGTCTCGATCTCGGCCAACAAGGTGCCGGGCATCCGCGCCGCGCTCACCCATGACACTTACTCGGCCGAGCGCGCCGCGAAATCCAACAACGCCCAGATCATCACCATGGGCGCGCGCGTCATCGGGCCGGAACTGGCCAAGGCCATTGTCGACACCTGGCTGGCCTCGGAGTTCGACGAGAAGGGGCCGTCGGCCGGCAACGTCCAGGCGATCAACAAGCTCGACGCGGCAAAGAGCTAAGCGAGACTTTTCTGCATCGCGCCGATGACGGTGACGGCCGATGCCGCGCCCGGGTCCATGTGCCCGAGCGACCGTTCGCCGAGCCGCGACGAGCGGCCCTTGGTGGCGATCATGTCCTTGGTCGCTTCGGCGCCGCGCTCGGCGGCGGCGAGGGCAGCCTGCAGGCTTTCGGCAAGACTTTTTCCCGCTGCGTTGCTGGCGCCAGCCGCTTCGGCCGCGGGTTGCCAAGCATCGACCATGGTCTTTTCACCGATCTCGGCCTTGCCGCGATCCCTGATGCCTTGCGCCATCGCTTGGAACAGGGCGACGACATCGCTATTCGCCAACTCGGCCTTGCCCTTGACGGCGGCGGCGGCGCGCATGAAGGCCGTGGCATAGAGCGGGCCCGACGACGCACCGACGGCGTTGAGGAACGATTTCGCGGCTGTGTTGAGCAAGCCCGTGGGTTCGGTCGCCGCCAGGTCGAGCGATGCCAGTGCATCGCGCACGGCGTTGAAGCCGAGCGCCATGGCAATGCCGTGGTCGGCGTCGCCGATCACGCCGTCGAGCTGGCAAAGCCGGTCCCTGTCGGCCTCGATTGCCACCGCGATCGCGTCGAACATTCTCTTCAGGTCGGAGGCGCCGATGGTCATGGAGCGCTCCTCAGCCGGCACGGAACATGGCGCAATCGCAGGGGTGGTCGAGCATCGCCTGCAATTCTTCGTCGAGATGGCAAAGCGTCACCGAGGCGCCGGCCATTTCCAGCGACGTGCAGTAATTGCCGACCCATGTGGCGTGAATGGAAACGCCGATCGCATCGAGCCGCTGCTTGACCCGGCGGTTCATGATGTAAAGTTCCATCAGCGGCGTCGATCCCAGCGAATTGACCAGCACCGCGACCTTGTCGCCATGCTTCGGCGCCATCTCGGCGAGGATCTTGTCCAGCATCTCGTCGGTGATCTCGTCGGCGGTTCCGAGCTTGCCGCGCGCGATGCCGGGTTCGCCATGGATGCCCATGCCGATCTCCATCTCGTCGCCGCCGATCTCGAAATTCGGCCGCCGCGTCTGCGGCAGCGAGCATGGCGACAGCGCCACGCCCATGGTGAAGGTATGGTCGTTGGCCTTCCGGGCGACGCGCTCGACCTCGTCGAGGGGGAGCATGAGGTCGCAGGCCGCACCGGCCGCCTTGAAGATGAAGAAATTGCCGGCGACTCCACGGCGCTTCTGTCGCTGGTCAAGCGGCGCCGAGGCGACGTCGTCGGTGGTCAGCACGGTGCGCACCTCGATGTCGTCCATGCCGGCCATCTCGGCCGCCATGTCGAAATTCATCACGTCGCCGGCATAGTTGCCGTACATGAACAAGACACCGGCGCCGCCGCTGACCGCCTTGGCGCATTCGAGGATGGGATCAGGCGGCGGCGAGGCAAAGACGTTGCCGACGGCCGCCGCGTCCGCCAGCCCCTTGCCGACAAAGCCGAGAAAGGTCGGCTCATGGCCGGAGCCGCCGCCGATCACCAGCCCGACCTTGCCAGGCCGTGGCCCATCGCGGGCGATGATCGAGCGCGGGCTGCCGTCTACGCTCCTGAGATGGCGAGGATGCGCGGCGAGGATCCCTTCGAGCATCTCGTCGACGGCGCGGTTGCCGTCATTGATGATCTTCTTGGTCTGCACCGGCATCCTCCCGAACTTGCGTATTTCGCGAGATACTACAGGCTGTTACCGGGATTTCCACCCGGCTTCGTTGCTTCAGGCCGCGATCTTTTCTCGCGCGGCGAGAATCTCCACGCAGGCGTTGGCCGCCTCCTTCCCCTTGACCGTGAAGTGCTCGAAGAAGAAGCGATGATGCTCGGCGCTGTCGTGGAAATTGTGCGGCGTCAGCACCGCCGACAGCACCGGCACGCCGGTCGACAGCTGCACGTTCATCATGCCGTCGATGACGGCGCCGGCGACGAAGTCATGCCGGTAAATGCCGCCATTGACGACGAACGCCGTGCCGAGGATCGCGGCATAGCGGCCGGTCCCGGCTAGCGTCTTGGCATGCAGCGGAATTTCGTAGGCGCCGGGCACGTCGAAGACGTCGACGGCAAAGCGTCCTTTGCCGATCTCGGCCAGTTCCGCCTCGAACGCCTTCACGCACTGGTCGACGATATCGGCGTGCCAGCGCGCCCTGATGACGGCGATGCGGATTGTTTCGTAGTCTTTGGGGGAATGCTGATTCATGGGTCCATCCTTCCGTTTCGAACCAGAATCAGGACGCACGATACGAAATCCGGCCCGCCGGGGCGGTCCGTTTTCCGTTTCGTTCTCTTTCATCCGGACTCTGACCGTCGGCTCCGGAATCACACCGGATCTGCTGACCTTTCCAATTGTCTCGGAAAGCGCTCGCGGGCTTGGGCCGAAACCGTCACCGCCGGTGGGGACTTTCACCCCGCCCTGAGAACATTAACGGCTCTGTATGGAAGGGCAGGGGTGCTGCTGTCAACGCGGCAGGGGCCATTGGCCAATCACGTTTTGCCGACTGGAGCAACGCGGCAAGCGGATCGTTCTAGCGGGTGCGCCAGGCTGCAGCCAAAGCGGCAACCAGCATCAGCAAGGCCGCGACTGCCGCGCATATGGCAAAGCCGAAGCCGGAATAGAGCGGCCCGAAGCCGGTGGTGCCGACGAAGACCGCCAGATAGGTCACCGCGCTGTTCAGCCCCATGATCGTGCCGCGCCGCGAGGGGTCGAGCGCCGACAGGCGCATCACCAGCACATTCAGCCCGAAATGGTTGGCAAGCCCCCAAGCCGCGACCATCGCGAGGGTGAGGCCATAGCTGCCGCTGGTCGCCGCGATCGCCACATAGACGATGGCGACGAGCAGATAGGCGAAAGGCATGACGCGCCGGGCGCCCAGGCGATCGATGACGCCGTCGAAGAGCGCCGCCGTGCCGAACCCCGCGCCATAGGCAAGGGCGGCCAGGCCGTTGGCGCTGACCGGCTGCCCAAGCCCGCTGTGGAGATGGTCGCCGAGATAGCCATAGACACCGTAGAAGGCGGTCATGAACGCGCCGCAGGCGATGAGAAGCGGCACGATGCCGGGGATGTTCAGCGCCGCGAGCGGGGCAGGCGCCGGTCCAGCCTTCCTGACATCCGGCAGCGACGATGCCGTGAGGCCGCCGAGCGCCAGCGCGGCCAGCAGCGCCACCGCGGCGAAGACGGCGCGCCAGTGGACGAGATCGGCAAGCACCGCCGACAGGGAAACGCCGGCCACCATGCTGAGCGTCCAGCCGGTCAGCACCACGCCGATCGTGCCGCTTTCGCGGCCGGGCGGAGCGATGGCCGCGGCACTGGCATAGATTGCCGGCATGGCGATGCCGGCGGCGATCCCGGCGACAAGCTGTGCCGCAACCAGCGCGGTCACCGTCGGCGCCGCCGCGCTGGCGACCAAGGCCAATGCCAGCAGCAGCAGGGCTGCCTGCAACATCCGGCGGGCGCCTACCCGGTCGATATGGCGTGCCAGGAACAGGGCGCTCGCCGACGTGCCGAGGCCGAAGGCAGCTGCCGCCATCATCACCATGGGAACGCTGGTCGAAAACGATACGGCCACGGCCGGCGCGATCGGACCCAGCACCAGCGAATTCGAGCCGATCACGGCGATGCATCCGGTCAGGAGATAGGCCAGCGCCGGGATGGACGGCCTGGTGTTCGCGCTCAAGGTTGCGGCTTGATCGTTGTTCGACATATCAGCATAATGGCCGTATTAAATTCCGTGACAATCGGGAATACCGCTATGGATGAAGAAACAGATGGCATTCCGCGGAACAGGTCGGCGGCTCGGGATGTCGACGCGATTGACCGAAAAATATTAGGCGTTCTGGTCGATGACGCGACGGTCAGCTATGCCGAACTCGGCGATCGCGTCGGCCTGTCGCCGCCGGCAGCGCATGAGCGGGTCAAGCGGCTTCGGCGCAGCGGCGCCATCCGCAGCACATCAGCCATCATCGATCCAAACGCGGTGCGGAAGCCGCTGCTCACCTTCGTCCATATCGACACCAGCGGCTGGGGCAAGACCCCGGAACTGATGGCGATCTCGCAATACCCGGAAGTCGAGGAAATCCACACCGTCGCCGGCGACACATGCGTGTTGCTCAAGGTACGTACCGAGGACACCAAGGCGCTTGAAGGACTGCTGTTGCGTCTCTACGAGACCCCCGGCGTCACCTCGACGCGCAGCTACGTGGTTCTGGCGACCTATCTCGAACGGCCGGTGCAGCCCGGCATCACGACGCAGTGGCCATCGCCAAGGCATATGGCCAAGCCGCTTTACTAGCTCCCCAGCCGGATCGTCTCGAAATAGGCGTCTGTGCCGACCTGGCCGCCCTTCAGCGCGATCTCGAGGCCGTCGATCGCGCCGCCGCCATGGGCGACGCAGAGCGGTGATCCCGGCGATTGCGGCAGAGGCATGCGCACGGTCAGCGCGTCGATGGCCAGTTGTCCGAGCGCGTGGCTGGACGTGTCGCCACCGGCGATTACCGCGCGCTTGAGTTTCTGCTCGGCGATCAACCGGCGCAGGATCGTCCCCAGCGCCCGCCCGAGCGTGTTCCTGGCGCCCTCGATCCGGTCGATCTCGGCGCCGCGATCGGCCTGCGGCCCGAGCGCGGTGTAGAGGATGACGCTGCGGCCCTTGGCTAGGCTCGCCAGTCCGGCGGCGACCGCCTGCTCGATCGCTTTGCCCGCACTTTCCGAGACCAGTCGCATCGCATCCATCTCGACACCGTCGAAGCCATGGGCAAGGGCGTGGCGGATCTGCTTTTCCGTGGTCGGCGAGACGCTGCCCGACACGACGGCGAGCCGATCGACCGGGCCGGGCGGTGCGAATGTGGCATGCCCCGACACGATGCCCTTGGCGGCCCACTCGGCAAGCAAGGCATATTCGGCGCCGGAGGATCCGACGACGAAACCATGGCCCGTCCCGTGGATGCGCCAAAGCTGTTCGCCGACCCGTTTCTGCGTCTCACGGCTGTCGACGTCGAACAGGACGACATCCTTGTCCTGCAGCAATCGGTCGACCGTTTGCGCGAGATCGTCCGCCTGCAATGTCGCGAGGTCGACGAGGCTCGAGCTGAGGCTGGTCTGGCGCGAAAGGTGGACGAGCAGGTCGGCCTCGTCCATCGGCGTCACCGGATGCCTGCTCATCACCGGATGCCGGTCGATGCGGAAATAGGCGCCGCGGAAGGCCGCGAAGAGATTGCCGAAGGCGGTGTAGCGCTTGAGCTGCGGCGCCCCGACCACCATCGGCACGCTCGCGCCGCCGAAAATGCGCCTGCCGATCTCGGTGGCGCGGCCGATATTGCCGACCGCCGGGCTGGAATCGAAGGTCGAACAGATCTTGTAATGGCAGAGCGCCGCGCCGAGGCCTTTCAGCCATTCGAAGGCCGGCGTCAGGTTTTCCTCCATCCATTGCGGCGTTTCGCTGCGGCTGGTGCCCGCCAGGCCAATTGCGCGGCAATGGGAAAACCGCGCCAGCAGGGACGGGTCTGGCTGGCGCATGAACAGCGCGGTCGGCACGCCGCCGAGTTCGAGCGCCTCCATCACGTCGGTCGAGCCGGTGAGGTCGTCGCCATAGTAACTGAGGAGCAGGTTCCGCGCGGCCATGCTCATGCCGCCTTGCCGTCGCCGAATTTCTCGATCGATCTCGCCAGTTCGGGGTGACCGCGGGCATAGTCCGCCAGCGCGATGCCCTCAACCGCCGCCTGCCAGGCTTGCAGAACGGCTCGCACGCCGGCGCCGGGGCCATCCGGATGGCTGACGATGCCGCCGCCGCAGAGATAGAGGAGATCGAGCGTGCGGCCGGTACGCTCATAGGTTTCGGGCGCCTGACCGCCCCATTGGCCGGAGCAGGCCACCGGCAGCGCGCAATCCTCAGGCGAAAACAACGGCGTCGTCACCGCCTCGAAGGAGCGGATGAAGGAATCGTCCGGCTCCCAGTATTTTGAGCCGATGCCGTTGATCTGGAACTGGTCGACGCCGAGCAGCCGCCAGAATTGCTGCCAAACGCTGAAATCCATGCCGAGTCCGGGATGGCGTGTCAGGATGTCCCAGCCATTGCGATGGGCATGCAGCACCAGCCCGGAGCGCTTTCTCAGATAGGCCATGCCGCCGAAGCCGATGGAGTTGATGTTGACGACGGCGCAATTGCCGCCGGCTTCGAGCACCAGATCGTGGTTGCGCATCATCTCGTCGGGATCGGCATGCGAGATGCCGAAAGCATACATCACCTTCTTGCCGGTCTTCTGCTCGTGGTCGAGGATGAGGGGCATGATCGCCTTCACCCGTTCGGCAAGCGGCGAATAGGCCGGGCTCATCAGCTTCTCGTCGTCCTTGATGAAATCGACGCCGGCCTCGATCAGTTCGCCCACCATTTCGGCCGTCTCGTGCGGCCTGAGGCCCAGCGCCGGCTTGACGATGGTGCCGATGATCGGGCGGCCTTCGACCCCGGTCAGCCTGCGGCTGCCGGCGGCACCGAATTGCGGGCCCGGATGGGCGCCCCTGAATTGTTCTGGCAGCTTCATGTCGATGACGCGGATGCCGGACAGACCCCGGATCGAATAGGTGCCGCCGATGGCGATGGTCATCAACGCCGACAGGTCGGTGCCGATCGCGTCGAACGGGAAGCCGATGTCGACGTCGGCGCGTCGGAAGGGGCCGTTGCCGGACCCCGGCAGCGATGGTTGCCCGGCATCGGGCAGGTGTCGGATCGCCAGCACGCGCGCCGCCACGCGCGCCTTCAGCTCCTCGGTCTCGCCCGGCAGCGCGACGAAGGTGCCGGTCGACTGGTCGCTGGCGATCTTGGCGGCCAGCGCCTCGATGCTGCCAGGGGTTTCGATGCGATAGGTAAGCGTGATCATGGTTGGCCGGCCGCTCGAAAAGGGTTCGAAAAAAGTTTCGTCGCGCAGGAAATCTGGTATAATGAGTACATAAGTATTGCAAGAAATATCCTCGCCTCGACAAGAGCGGACGGGCTGCGGCAATTCCAAGAAAACTGTACAACGGTTTCCGTTCGGAATTGCGTGAGACCACAGAGCTGGAGCGACCCCGCTCCAGGCGCGGGCATTCCGGTAATCCCGCCGGGAATGCTAAACAGGAACCGGGCCAGGGAGTGATTCGTCACGATGAACCGTTCGGAGCCGATCGTCCGGCGCAAACTTTCCGACGAAGTCTTTGCAAGACTGAAGCGGCTGATCACCAGCGGCGAATTGCAGCCGGGCGACGACATGCCGTCCGAGCGCGAACTGATGGAGCGCTTCGAGGTCGGCCGGCCGGCGATCCGCGAGGCCATGCAGGCGCTGAGCAATATGGGCCTGGTCGCCATCTCGCATGGCGAGCGCGCCAAGGTGCTGCAACTGACCGCCAAGTCGATCATCAGGCAGGTCGACGGCGCGGCCAAGATCATCCTGTCGTCGTCCAGGGACACGCTGGAGCACCTGAAGACCGCGCGCATCTTCTTCGAGCGCGGCATGGTCAGGGAAGCGGCGGAAAAGGCTACATCGGAGGATGTGCAACTGCTGAAGGCGACCGTGGCCGAGCAGCGCGCCGCGCGCGGCGATTCCGAAGGCTTCATCTCCGCCGACATGAAGTTTCACACCCAGATCGCGACCATTTCAGGCAATCCGATCTATGTCGCCGTCAGCGAAGCCACGCTGGGCTGGCTGAAGGAATACCACACCGAAATGCTGATCTGGACCGGCAAGGAAAAATACACGCTGACCGAGCATGAGGAGATCATCGACCGCATCGAGCAACGGGATGCCGACGGCGCCGAGAAGGCGATGATCAAGCACCTCGAACGCTCGCGTGCGCTCTATGTGATGAATTCCGAGAAGTGATGCCCTAGCCGACGCGGGCAATGGCGTAGGGCGACATCACCAGATCGCCCTGGCCAATCACGGAAACATCGACTGGGACATTGTTCGCCGTCAGGTTCGCCAGCCAGACGATGGTCTCGCCCGAGACAGAGCGGCCGGCCAGCGCCAGCACCCGCGTCTCGTCGCTCGTCGTGGCGCAAACATGCGTCAGCCCAGCCAACGCACAAAGCCCTTCGATGGCCCGGAAGATCGGCCGCGGCGTTCCCTCTGCGACGGGTTCGCCCGGTCCCGCGACCACGCCGAAAGGCCCGGCGAAGCTGGACAGTGTCAGCATCTCCAGCCCCGCCGGCGCGACGCGCGCGGCGTAGCCGATGGTCCATGCGGCGGCGAATTGCGCGGCATGGCGGGGATCGCGGTTGGCCATGGCGATGCGCTGTCCCCGCGAATTGTCCTTGGTCGCGCCGCCATAGGGGTTCTGGCGCATGGCGATCGTCGATGGCCCGATCCGGTAGGGCTTTGCCCCGAAGATCGCCCGGGTGGACCGGGTGATGAAGGGCAGCGCCTCCAGCGACTGCATGACGCTGAGATCGTCGGCGGCATGCACGATCGGGTTGGTGCAGTGGGTGATGAAATCGAGCTGGCTAGCCGGAACGCGCTTGCGGTTGAGCTCGGTGAAATAGCTGAACATGCCGCCGCCAAGGCGGAGGCCGGGAAAGGCGCGCCGCGCCGCCGCGTAGACGTCATCGAGCGGCGGACATGCCGGCCAGGCGCTGCCCGGCGGTGTCGACTGACGGTCGACCGCGGGCGATACCGCGAGGGCGTCGAGCCGCAACCCTGCGTGACGCACCATGTCGGCGACGTCGGAAAGTTCGGCGTCGAGGTCGCCGGTGCAGGCGACCACGCATTCCAGCGTCGTCGAAACGGGATAGGCGGCGGCGAGCCGGGCATGGGCACGCAGCGCGTCGAGGCCATGGCCGCGCGTCGGATCGAAATGGAAAAGCAACTGCCGGGGACCGAGCCTTGCCAGCAGCGGCAGGTCGGCGAGGGTTGCCTCGACGTCCTCGGGATAGATCACCACGCCGATGTCGGACAGCTTGGAGCCGGCTTCGCCGAGTTCGATGCGGACCGGTTCGGCCGCCGCTGCCGAGGCAGGCACATTGGTGTCGCCGGCAATGCGCAGGCTGATCGTCTGGCGCACTGGCTCTCCGGCCGGCAGCACATAGGGCCATGGCAGCGCCAGCGGCCGCACATAGGTCTTGTAGGAGGCGTCGGACCAGTTGCGCTGGTCTTCCATCTCGAATGTGTCGCCTTCCATCCGGCATTGCGCGGTAACGCCGGGCCGCACCCGATGCGTGATGGCGCGCAAATCCTTGAATGGCTGCCACGGGTCGATCAGATCGGGCAGTTCCGTCTCGACCACGCTGCCGTCGATGTGCTCGACCGTCACCGGGCTGCCGGCAAGGCCGGCGATCGGGTGCAGGATGCAGAAGCCGCAGCGGTTGGTTTCGAAATCGCTCTCGGGGAGCGCGGTCACATCGAAGATCAGCCGCCCGTCGGCGGTGCCTTCGATCGTCGCGCGGAAGCCAAGCCGGCTGCCGGCGGGGCCGAGGCAGCGTGCCGCGTAGCCGACGGAGAAACGGTCGTCCCTCTGGTCGATGGTCAGCTCCGTCAGCTCAGGCTCATACGTGCCCCAGTCACGGTCGCGCACGATATAGGCGACGGCGCGCAGCACTTCGGTTCCGCCATGGCGGATGGTGCGCAGATTGCCGTTGACCAGCTCCGCGCTCAGCGTGCCCGCCTGCAGCAGGATCGGCGCCGCTTCCGCCGTCCGTGTGCCGTAAAGATCGAAAGCGTCTGATGTCATCTGAGCAAGGCGTCGATTTGCACCGGTTCGCCGCTGGCGGCGCCGGCATAGGCGGCTTCGACGAGCGCGAAGGTTTTCAGATTGTCGGCGCCCGAGGTCGCCGGTTCCTTGCCTGATGCAAGGCTGTCTATCCAGTGCTTCTGGATCGCCAGCACACTTTCCTGGATGTTGTGCCATGGCCGCGAGGCCCAGGGCAGCAGCGGCGGCGAGACATCGCTCACCTTGGTCCCGCTCTTGCCGGTGACGGTCAGCCGGTAGCCTTGCGCCAGCCGGATCGTGCCGTCGCCGCCGTCGAGTTCGATCAGCGTTTCCGGAAATGGCTCGACGGCAAGCTTCGTGGCATAGCTGCAATCGACGACGGAAGTGGCGCCGCCGCCATGGTCCATCAGCATGGTGGCGACATCCTCGCCGACGATGGCCGGGTTGATGCGCGCCGTGCGGGCGGTGAGGCTCGACACGTCGCCGAGCAGGAAGCGGGCTATGTCGAGGATGTGGATGCCAAGATCCTCGATGATGAAACGCTTGCCCGTCGCCAGATAGGGCTGGCCGGAAAACACGTCATAGCCGGAGCGAAAGGAGATGCGGCCGAAGAAGGGCGTGCCGATCTCGCCGCTGTCGAGCACCGCGCGCACCGCCTGGATCGGCGACTGCCAGCGAAAGTTTTCGTGGATCATCAGCGGCACGCCGGCATCGGCGCAAGCCTTCACCATCGCCTTGGCATCGCTGAGCGTCGGCGCGAACGGTTTCTGGCAGATGACGGGAACCCCGTGCGCGGCGGCCATTTCGACCAGCGGCCGATGGCTGCCCACCGTGGTGGCGATGTCGACGAAGTCGAGTTTCTCCGCCGCGAACATCGCCGCCGCATCGGCGTAGCGCCGCGCCACGCCGAATTGGTCGCCGACGATCCTGAGCCGTTCCGGATCGCGGTCGCAGATGGCGACGATCATGGCGCCTTCGATGTCGCGCCAGGCATGCATCTGGTTGACGGCGAAGAAGCCGCAGCCGATCAGCGCTCCACGCAACGCAGCCATTCTCAACCCGCCTTTGCCATCTGCATCAGGGTAACACGCTGCTGCAGCCGGCGCTGCGCCTGGTCGACGACGACGGCGACGATGATGACCAGGCCTTTGATCACCATCTGCCAGAAGGAGCTCACGCCCATCATCACCAGGCCGTCCGACAGGATGCCGATGACGAAGGCGCCGACGATGGTGCCGCCGATCGTGCCGCGCCCGCCAGACATCGAGGTGCCGCCGAGCACCGCCGCGGCGATGGCGTTCAATTCGAAGCTTTCGCCGGTCGCCGGATGCGAGGCCATCAGCTCCGACGAGATGATCAGGCCGACGATCGCCGCGCAGAAGCCGGAGAACATGTAGACGAACATCTTGACCATGTTGACGCGCACGCCCGAAATCCGCGCCGCGCGCTCATTGCCGCCGACGGCGAAGATGTGGCGGCCGAGCGGCGTGTAGCGGGCGAGATAGGCCGCACCCAGAGCCACCACGATCAGGATCCAGATCGACACCGGCAGGCCGAGCAGCCGGCCGGCGCCGAGGAAGCCGAAGCCGGTGGTGCCGAGTTCCGGCTTGCCGACGAGGTTGGGGAAGGTGCGGCCGTCGGAGGACAGCAGCGCGAAACCGCGCGCCACATAGAGTACGCCGAGCGTGGCGATGAAGGGCGCGACGTTGAGCCTGGTGATCAGCAGGCCGTTGACCGCGCCGATCGCTATGCCGACCAGAAGCGTGATCAGGGCAATCTCGACCACGTTGAAATAGACGGTGTACCCCATCTGCAGGTCGATGCCGTTGAGCACGAGATAGCCGGCCACCATGCCGCACAGGCCGACGATCGAGCCGACCGAAAGGTCGATGCCGCCGGTAATGATGACGAAGGTCATGCCCATGGCGAGGAAGGCGTTGAGCGCGACGTGCTTGGCCATAAGGATCAGATTGGCGGCCGACAGGAAGTTGGGCGCCGCGATCGAGAAGAACACCAGCACGGCAATCAGCGCGATGAAAGTCCGGAGCTTCATCAACGTCAGCAGCGCGGAGCCGCCGGAGGCGGAGGGAGCGGCCGCCTTGGCCGGAATGTCAGTCATCAGCGTTGCTCTCCATGTGCGGGGGCAAGATGTGCGGGGGCAAGATGTGCCGGTCCGTGGCCCAGCGCCGACGCCGCGACGATAGCCGCTTCCGTCGCTTCGGCGCGGTCGAACATGCCGGTCAGCCTGCCATTGCTCATCACCGCGATGCGGTCGGACAGCGCCATCACCTCGTCGAGATCGGAGGTGGCGAACAGGATGCCGAGCCCATCGCGCGACAGCTTGCGCATGGTGCGGAAGACGTCGGCCTTGGCGCCGACATCGATGCCCCGGCTGGGTTCGTCCATCAACAGCACTTTCGGTCCGGTGAGCAGCGCCTTGCCGATCACCACCTTCTGCTGGTTGCCGCCCGACAGCGACGAGACTTCCTGCGCCGGATCGGCGACCTTGATCGCCAGTTCCCGCACCATCCGCACGACGGCCTGCCGCTCGGCGGCGCCCCGGATATGGAACAGGCGCACGAAGCGCGACAGGCTCGCCAGCGTCAGATTGCTGGCGACCGAGAGGATCGATACCAACCCTTCGCGCTGGCGGTCCTCGGGGATCAAGGCAAGCCCGCGCCGAATGCGTCGCGTCGTATCGCGCTCCTTCACCAGCTTTCCGGCGATGAAGATCTTGCCGCTGGCATGGCCGTGACGGCCCATGATGCAGTCGAACAGCTCGCTGCGCCCGGCGCCCATCAGCCCGTATATGCCGAGGATTTCGCCGGCGCGCAGCGACAGCGAGACATGATCGACCGCCAGTCCGCCGGTGACGCGCGGCAGGCAGATCTCCTCGGCGCGGAAGATTTCCTCGCCGGGCTGATGCCCGTCGGCCTTGGCGAAATCCTTGGCGTCCGAGCCAATCATCTGCCGCACGATCCACTGCGTGTCGACGTTCTTCATCTCTTCCTGGCCGGTGATGCGGCCGTCGCGCAGCACGGTGATGTAATCGCCGATGCGGATCAGCTCTTCCAGCCGGTGCGAGATGTAGACAATGGCGACGCCGCGCGCCTTGAGGTCGGCGATCACCTTGAACAGGATCTCGACTTCCGCCGCACTCAGCGCAGAGGTCGGCTCGTCCATGATCAGGATCTTGGCATCGAGCGAAACCGCCTTGGCGATCTCGACCAGCTGCTGCTGGCCAATCCGCAGATCCTCGACCAGCATGTCGGGCCGGATACCGGCTTCGAGCCGGTCGAGAAATTCGCCCGCCCGCTTTTCCTGCGCCTTGCGGTCGATCTTGCCCAGCGGGTTGGTGATCTCGCGCGTGGCGAAGATGTTCTCGGCGACGGTCATGTTGCCGAACAGGTTCAGCTCCTGGAACACCATGCCGATGCCGCGCGCCACCGCGTCTCCAGACGAGGAGAAGGAAACCGCCTCGCCTTCGAGCAGGATGCGGCCGGCGGTCGGCTGCTCGACGCCGGCGATGATCTTCATCAGCGTCGACTTGCCGGCACCGTTTTCGCCGACAAGCACGTTGACGGCACCCTTGCGAACCTCGAAGTTTGCCTGCTTGACCGCGACCGTGCCGGCATAGACCTTCGAGACATCCTCCAGCTTGAGGATGACATCGTGAGCGGGGCTCATGGCTTGGGCCCGATCTCGGCCTCCGCCGGCGTCACCAACGGCAGGTCCTGGCCGCCTTCGATCGTGTAGGCGCCGAGCACCTTGGCGGTGCGGCCCTCGAGTGCCTCGCGCGGCAGTTTGGAGAGCACGGTCTTGCCGGCATAGGCGTTGAAGGCCTTGCCGAACTGGGCGAAGTCGATCTGGTTGGTGAAGTCGTTGAACTGGACGAAATCGAGGCTGTCGCGCAGTGCCGTGCCGCGCATCGCCGGTCCGATCTGGATGCGCGCATCGGCCTTGCCGTCGCCGTCGACGTCGATATCCATCGTGCCCGCGCGCGACTGCGTGTTGGCGGCGACGATCTTCCCCTCGACACGGACCGCGAAGGTCCATGGCGAGTTCGCCTGCTTCCTGGGATTGCCGTATTTGGCGCCGGCCGCCGCCGGATCGGTTTTCGCCAGCGCCTGGATCTCTGCGAACGGCCCGGCCTTCTGGTTGAGATAGGGTATGACCTTCGAGGCCCAGATGTCCTCGACCATCTTGTCCGGATTGAAGGCAGGCGCGCTGTTTTCGCTCTGCGCCACGGGCGTCGGCAGGATCTTGCAGCCGCCAAGGCCAAGGCCCGCGAGCGCGGCAAGCGCCAGCCAGCTAAAAGGGGTCTGCCAGGTCAATGTCTTCGGCATGGCGGTCAAAAGCACCCGGAACGTGAAGTCGCGCAATTCCAGGAAAAATGTGGAACGGTTTTTCCGTCCGGAACCGCGTCAAAACAAAGAGTCAGGCGAGGGGCGAACCCGGAGGTCCACCCCTCGCAATCATATCGCGCCGGCTCAGTTCTTCAGCGCGAAGGTTTCGAGCTTGGCGGCATTGTCGCCGTTGATGAGCACGCAGTCCATCAGCTGCTTTTCCTTCTCTGGCGACTTCTTGTTCTTGATGAAGTCGTTGGCCTGCTCGACCGCCATCTGCGCCTGGGCGTAGGCCGGCTGCAGCACCGTCGCCTTGATGCCGCCGGAGGTGATGGAATCGCGCACGTCGTTCGAACCGTCGAAGCCGACGACGATGACGTCCTTGCGGTTCGCTGCCGCGAGCGCCGCATAGGCGCCCATCGCCATCGTGTCGTTGCCGGAGATGACGCCCTTGATGTCGGGATTGGCCTGCAGGATCGATTCCATCTTGGAATAGGCCTCGGTCTGGCTCCAGTTGGCCGACTGCTGCGCGACCATCTTCAGGTCCGGATAGTCGTCGATGACGTCGTGATAGCCCTTGGAGCGGATGCCGGCATTGGTGTCGGATTCCTTGCCGACCAGCTCGACGAAATTGCCCTTCTCGCCCATCAGCTTGACGAACTCCTGCGCGCCGAGCTGGGCGCCCTGGTAGTTGTTGGAGACGATCTGCGCCACCGCAACGCCGGTGGCGTTGATCTCGCGGTCGATCAGGAAGGAGGGAATGCCTGCATCCTTGGCCTTCTGCACTGCGGCGACGGTCGCGTCGGCGCCGGCATTGTCGAGGATGATCGCCTTGGCGCCGCGGCCGATCGCGGTGTCGATCAGTTCGGACTGCTTGTTGGCGTCGTCGTCATGCACCAGCACCAGCGCCTCGTAGCCGAGTTCCTTGGTCTTGGCCTCGGCGCCGACGGCTTCCGCCTTGAAGAACGGATTGTCGTGCGAGGGAGTGATGATGGCGATCAGGTCCGCCGCGTAGGCGGGTATCGCCGTGCCGAGTGCCAGCACGCCGGCGAAGGCGGCAAGCGTCATTCTGCGTGTCAATTTCATGAAGTCCTCCCGTTGAAAAAATGCCTTGATCGATCAAGGCCGCTGTCTGCGTCTGAATTCGTCAGGCCGCGGAGAATGCGGACCACTTCGGCTCAAGCCGTCGATCGGCTTTTTCAGAGCCGATCAGCACTCCCGTTCCCCGCCATCCTCCACTCGTCCGGGCTTCGAACTCCCAGCGAAGCGTGCCCGATCCAAGCCAGCAACAACTTAGCCAACTGGTATAATGAGTCAACCACAAATTCAGGTGATATGTACTTGATGAGCTGGCTCAGGTGATCCGCCGAATGCTGGCCGCGATCTCTTCGGGCTCGAAGACGCGCTTCCAGTCATCGCGCATCAGCACCGGCTTGCCGAATTCGATCGCCTTGTTGCAGGCGTCGGAGAACACGCCCTTGGTTTCGCCGAAGATGACGGCGCCGAGCACGTTCATGTGGCCGAGCAGAAAGTCGAGTGCCGCCTGCTGGTCGACACCGCGCGCCACCACCTCGTCGACCGCTTCCTTCATGACGACCAGCAGCGAGGCGCACACCGTTTCCGAAAGGCCGGGCTCGAGCAGCGCCATCTGTTCGACGGAAACGCGGTGCGAGCGCATCACCGGCGCCCAGATGATCTTGGCGATGGCCTCGCCCTTGGCGTAGTCGGCTTCCGGTCCCTGCATCAGCGCGCTGACCATGTGCTGCTTTGCCTTGACGCCGCCGAAATAGTCCTTCTTGGCCGCCATGTCGGTCTCGTCGTTGAAGATCGGCGGATGGCAGGGATGGGTGACGAAGTAGGTCAGGTCGGGACGGTCGGGCAGATGGCCGGCGAAGGGTGCTGCCGCGTCGAGCACGATGACCATCGTGCCCGGCGCGAGCTTGCTCTCGATGCTGGTCGCGACCTTGCCGATATGGGTGTCCGGGACCGCCAGGATCACCACGTCGGCGCCTTTCAGCGCCTCGTCGGCGCTGACCGTGTCGAAGCCCAATCCGGTCTTCAGCCGCTCACGCCCGGCCTCGCTGACCTCGACATGGCGGATCGTGTAGGGCGAGCCGCGGAAATTGGTTGAAAGGCGGTAGCCCATTTTGCCGCCGGCACCGAACAGCGCGATCGTCGTCATCTAGCCCTTGCTCCCTGGTCCTGGACGATTGGCGTTGCCGATCGTCACCTTGTCTACTGGTATGATCACTCTACCATAGATTGGCAAGAGAAATCATCATCCATGGTGTCATTCCGGTCGGATGGCCACGGCATTTTGTTCGGGTTTCAGCGTGCCGTCGTCGCCTGCGTGATCGACGGCGGCTCGTCGCGACAGCACCTGCCGGCCGGCCAGCGCCAGGACGAAGATCACGACGATGCCTTGCACGATGTCCTGCGCGCCTGGCGGCAGGCCGACGATCTGCATGGTGGTGACGATCAGGATCAAAAGGATGCTGGCGAACAGTGTGCCGACGGCGCTTGCCGAGCCGCCGAAGATCAGTGTGCCGCCCAGCACCACCGCGGCGATCGACTGCAGGAGGTAGGGCTGGCCCATTTCGAGAAAGGCGCCGCCTATATAGGCGCCGAGCAGCAGCCCGTTGAGCGAGGCCAGCACCGATGAGATGATAAAGGCCGAAGCGATAACGCGGTTGTTGCGGATCGCCGCCAGCCGCGCGGCGGCGCGGTTCTGGCCGACCGCCGACAGCAATTGTCCGAACACCGTGTAGCGCAGCACGAAGGCGGTCGCGGCCACGCCGGCGATGGCGATAACGGCCATGATCGGCACGCCGGAGACGCGGCCCGTCGCCAGCGTCTTCAACAGCGGGCTGACGGCAAAGCCGGATATGGCGCGGTTCGACAGCAGCGTTGCCGTCGCCAGCACATAGCCCGTCGCCAGCGTGGCGATGATGGCCGGTATGTTGAGCCCGACCACGAGCAGCGAGTTCAGCGCGCCGACCGCGAGGCCGAGCAGGATCGCCGCGCCGACGCCGATGGCTAGGTTGGCGTCCTGGCCCTTGATGGTGAGCAGCGCCACGAAGGCGCTGAGCGTAATGACGGAGGCCACCGAAAGGTCGATATTGCCACGCCCGGTGGTGACGACGAACATCTGGCCGATGCCGACGACGGTCAGGAACGAGGCCGACAGCATGATGCCCGACAGGCTGTTGAGGCTGAAGCGGTTGGTCACCACCGAAAGCACCAGCCAAAGCACGAGCACGCCGATCGCCGACCAGACCCAGCGGTTCTTCTGCGCCCAGAGGCTGAAGGCGGCGAGGCCGTTCATTGTTCGCTCCTGCGGTCGGCGGTCAGGCTGCGCAGCGTCAGCAGGGCGATGAGCACCAGCCCCTGCGTCGCGGCGTTGAAGTCGCTGCTGACGTTCAGCGTGCCGAGCAGGGCGCCGATCAACGACAAGGTGACCGCGCCGGCGATAGCGCCGACCGGAGAGATCACACCGCCGAGTAGCGAGCAGCCGCCCATCACCACGGCGGCGACGCTGAGCAGCGTGAACGAACTGCCGGAATTGATGTCGCTTGCCGTGTTGATCGCCGTCAGCGACAGGCCGGCGGCGGCCGCGAACAATCCGGCGACGAGGTAGCGCACCAGCGCATAGCGGGTCGGCGACCAGCCGGAGCGGACCATGGCGGTCGGATTGTTGCCGAAGCCGCGCAGCACCACGCCGAGCGGCAGCCGGTCGATCACCAACACCACCAGCGCGACCGCGGCGATGAGGATGATGGAGGTGGGCAGGAAGCCAAGCGACCAGTTGAACATGGCCGACAGCCATTCGGGGCTGGCGCCGCCGGGTGTCGGCTGCAAGGCGTAGCCCAGTCCCATCCAGATGAAGGAGGCGCCGAGCGTGACGACGATGGCCGGGATCTTGCGCGCCTGGATCAGGCCGCCGAGCCCGGCATAGGCGGCGACCGCCGCCGCCAGCGTCAGCGCGCCGAGCCATGGCTGATCGTAGAGCAGCGTGGCGGAGAGCACGCTGACCAGGCCGGCAAAGGCGCCGACACCGAGGTCGATCTCGCTGCCGCCGACGATGAACATCTGCGCCGCCGTCACCAGCACCAGCGACAGCGCCGGCATCAGGAGCAGGTCGATCCCGAAGATCGAGGCGACCGCCGGATTGGCCGAGATCATCACCGCCAGCACGGCGGCGAGACCGATGAAGGGGGCCGCGTTGACCAGCCGGCGGGCAAGTCCGGCGCCGGGGGCGCTTTTCCCGGAGCCGACGCGGGTGTCCGCCTGCTGGGCGAAGGAGGCGCCAACGACGGCCGATTCCGTGATCGCCTCGCCGCTCAATTCCTTGACGATGCGTCCGCCCGAAAACACCAGCACGCGGTCGCAGGCCAAAAGCTCGGCATCCTCGGTGGTGTGCCAGATCAGCGTGCGTCCGCCGCGCGCGATGTCGTTGCAGAGCCTGTAGAAATCCTGCTTGGTGGCGATGTCGACGCCGCGCGTCGGATCGTCGAGCAGCAGGATCGGTGTGTCGGCGACGAGCGCGCGGGCAACCAGCGCCTTCTGCTGGTTGCCGCCGCTGAGTTCGAGGATGTTGGAGCCGAAGCGTTTGTCGTCGAGCCGCAGCCGGCCGGCCGCATCGGCCGCCACCTCGCGGTTGGCGCGCTCCGAAACCAGGCCCAGTGCCGGACGGCGGGCAAGGCTGCCGATGCTGATGTTTCCAAGCACGCTCCACAGCGGGAACACGCCTTCCTTCTGGCGGTCGCCGGCGATGAAACCGGCGTCACCGCTCCTGGTCACCGCGGCACCCCTGGCGGTATCCGGCTCGAAGATGGTGTGCAGCAACTCCTTCTGGCCGCTGCCCTCAAGCCCCGCCAGCCCGATGATCTCGCCGCGGCCGATCGCAATGTCGTGGCCGAGCCCCGCTGTCAGGAATCCCGACAATCTGACCAGCGCCTCGCCCCTGCTGACGGCGGCGGCACTGTGCTGGTGGATCGAATTGGCGTCGCCGCCCATGAGTTGCACAAGTTGGCCGATCGAGGTGGCGGCGACATCGCCGCGCCAGGCGGTGCGACCGTTGCGCAGCACCATCACCTGCGTGGCGATATCAATGATTTCCTGCAGCTTGTGGCTGATGAAGATGAAGGCGAGGCCGGATCTGGCCCGTTCGCGGATGAAGGCCCGCAACTGCCTGGAGCGATCGAGGTCGAGCGATGAGGTCGGCTCGTCGAGTACGATCAGCTTGACCCCGGGCGTCGCGGCGGCGCGCGCGATCTCGACCATTTGCCGCTCGGCGATGGAGAGGTGGCCGACCTCGGCATTTACGTCGATGCCGTTGGCGGGAAAGACGGCGTCAAGCGCCGCGCGGGCGCGAGCCCGGTAGAGTGCGCGCCAGCCGGGCCGGTTGGCCGCCTCGCCAGGCGTCTCCAGGAAGAAGTTCTCGGCGACGGAAAGGTTGGCGCACAGCGACAGTTCCTGGTGCACCATGCGGATGCCGCGCCGTTGCGCCTCTGCCGTGTCGTAGTCAACGAAGCTCACATCCTGGCCGGCGAACGAGATCGAGCCCAGGGTCGGCGACGTTGCCCCGCACAGGATGCGCATCAGCGTCGACTTGCCGGCGCCGTTGCCGCCGACCAGGCCGATGATTTCGCCGGCCGAGACGGCGAGGTCGATCGCCGCATTCGCCAAGGTCGGCCCGAAACTCTTGGTGATCTTCGACAGCGAGACGACGTCCGACCGCGCGGCCGGCATCGTGGCGGCGGCATCTTCCGGGTCGGCTGCGGCAAGATGGGACATTCGTCCTCCGTTTCTGGACGGGCAAGGACCGGGCGCGGCCGTTTGGGGGCGCCCGGTCCTTGGGCATTCGCGACCTTACTTGGTGAGCAGGTTCTGCTTGACCCAGTCGAGCGAATAGCTGGGGCTGATGATCTGGCCGCCCGGCAGTTTCGCATACTCCTTGAGATTGCTGGCATCGACGGTCGCCACCGGCATGATCATCAGCTTCGGCGCCTTGCCGCCCTTGAGCAAGGAAAGGCCGAGCCAGAACGCCGCGCCGCCAATGCCCGGCGTGGTGTTCATCGAGACCGTCTGGTAGCCGTTTTTGGCATTCTCGTCGGCCCACCATTTGACGAAGTCGGTGCCGCCGCCGCCTTCGATGATCGGCATCTTGCCGGCATAGTCGCCGCCATACTGGACGAAGGCCTGGGCAATGCCGACATCGTCGCTGCCGCCCTGGCCGAGCACGGCGTCGACATGCGGCAGCGAGGGCAGCACATTGGCGATCGCCGCCTGCGCGACCGAGGCTGTCGCTTGGCCGTAGACGGTGGCGACAACCTTGATGTCGGGATATTTCGCCAGCACCGACTGCTGCGCGTTGAACATGTCGTTGTCTGGCGCCGAGCCTTTCACGCCGCGCACCTGTATGACGTTGCCCTTGCCGCCGATCATCTTGAAGACGGCCTCGGCCTGGGCCGCCTTGTAGCCCTTGAAGTCGAAGTTGAGCTGGTAGTTGCAGGGCGCCGAAGCAACCGAATCGAAGGAAACGACGATGATGCCGGCCTTGCAGGCCTTTTCGATGATGCCGTTGACCGCGGTTTCCGAGGCGGCGTCGACGGCGAGCACGTCGACCTTCTTGAGGATCAGTTCGGCGATCTGGCTGTTCTGCTGCGCCACCGAGCCGTCACCGTTCATGACGATGTAGTCGGCGATCTGACCGGCCGCCTTGGCTTCCTTGGCCGAGGCCTCGAAAGCCTCCACCATCTGATGGCGCCATGTGTTGCCGTAATAGGCGTTGGCGAGCGCGATCACCGGTTTGTCCGACGATGCCATCGCCGGCAAAACCGAAACACTGGCCAGCGCGGCGCCGGCAAGCGCCGTTACAATAGAAAACTTCATGTTGTCTCCTCCCAAAAAACACCAGCCGACCCTGATCGGCCCGTCTGTCATTTCGTTATGGCGCCTCTTCCGAAAGACACCATACCATCTACATGTTATACCAGCATACCAAATAGGCAAGCCGGTCCGGAACCCATTTGATTGCTTCGACGTCAGCCAGGCGCGGCCCGCCGGTTCGTCTGTCCTCACCCTGGCCAGTCGGCTGGCCTGTTCCGACAACCGCGTTGCCGTCGACCGATGACTGGACGTTATGTCATCATATATGTAATGTCAATTAATGGCGGGATTTTGCCTGTCGGTGCGACTCGGGATCGGGTATGCCTGGGAACGATCAGGAGAGATGCGGATGGAACCGGTCCAGAAGAAGAAGTTGTATGTCGAGGTGCTTGACCGGTTGATGGCGGCGATCTCGACGTCCGAATTTCCGCCCGGTTCCCAATTGCCGTCGGAAAAGGAACTGATGACGATGATCGGCGTCGGGCGCCCGTCGATCCGGGAAGCGATGCTGACGCTGCAGCAGATGGGGCTTATCCGGATTTCGCACGGCGAGCGTGCGCGCGTCATCAATCCGACGCCGGAGGTGATCGTCGATCAGGTCTCCGCGGCGATGGTGATGATGCTGGCAACGAATTCTCGCGGGCTGGAAGAACTAAAGGAAGTCAGGCTCTTGCTGGAAACCGGCTTGGTTCGGATAGCGACGCGGCGCGCCACGGCTAAGAGCCTGGAACGTCTTGCCGAGACCTTGCGCCACTTGCGCGACGCAAAGGGCGATCAGGCGCGATTTGTAACCGCCGACATGGAATTCCACGCCGTCATCGCGGAGATGAGCGGCAATTCGATGATCGCGGCCGTGGCCAAGGGCATGCTCGAATGGCTGTCCCGCTTCAAGCGCGATCTCGTGGCTGTGAAAGGCGCCGAGCGTCTGACCGTCGAGGAGCATGAACGGATCTACAAGGCGATCGCCAGCGGCGATGCGGAAGGCGCGAGCGCCGCCATGGCCGACCACATCGGCCGCGCCAATGAACTCTATTCGAAACTGGCTGGTGGCGGCGGGGGCTGACAGCGTACAAAATTTTTTGACGAGGAAAACTCATGTGATGACATGATATCTTTTTGGTGCTATCGCTCGCGCCATGAAGATCATTCCAGCCGGAACCTCTGCATTGACCGGTCGCCTCAGCGCCACTTATCTGATCGAAACCCGCTACCCGTTGGAGGCTGCCGCAACTGCGATGGCCGGCGAGCAATCGAGCGGGACGTTCCGCGCCATACCAGGGGAGACGCCAGAACTGCTGCGCAGGTTTGGGGCGCGTGTCGAATTCATCGAGGATATTGGCGAGGTCGAAGGTGAGGCGCTGCCGTTTTCGCGTGCGCCCAAAAATGCGACCTCCACCAGACCACGCCGGGCCAAAGTGGGTCTTTCCTGGAACATCGAGAATACGGGTACCGTGCTGGCTTCGGTCTGGTCGACGGTCCTCGGCAATCTGTTCGAGCTGCATCATTTGTCGGCCATGCGCCTGCTCGACGTCACCTTTCCCGACGCCTTCGCGGATGCCTATCCGGGCCCGGCCTTCGCCGTCGAAGGGACGCGTCGGCTGACTGGTGTCGAGGGGCGCCCGCTGATCGGCACGATCGTCAAGCCGAGCGTCGGCCTTTCGCCGGAAGAGACGGCGCGGCTTGCCGATACGCTGATCTCAGCCGGCCTCGACTTCATCAAGGACGACGAACTGATGGGAGATCCCCCGCATTCGCCGTTCGAGCAGCGGTTCGAGGCGGTCATGGCTGTCATCGACCGGCACGCCGACAGGACCGGGCGCAAGGTCATGTACGCGGCCAACATTTCCGGCGATATCGACCCCATGCGCCGTCAACTGGATCTGATAGAGCGCCGTGGCGGCACCTGCGCCATGCTGGTCCTGAATTCCGTCGGCCTCTCGGGTGTCGTCGAGATGCGCCGGCATTCTACTGTCGCGCTACACGGTCATCGGGCCGGCTGGGGCCTCTTCAGCCGGTCGCCTGATCTCGGCATGAGCTATCTCGCCTATCAGAAGTTCTGGCGCCTGGCCGGCATCGACCACATGCACGTCAATGGGCTGTCCAACAAATTCTGCGAGCCCGACGATTCGGTGATGGCCTCGGCCCATGCCTGCCTGACGCCGATGTTCGGCCGTGCCGACCGTCCCGATACGGTCATGCCGGTTCTTTCGTCCGGACAGACTGCGGTGCAGGCGGGTGAGACCTATGCAAGGCTCGGCTCGAACGACTTCATCTATTGCTGCGGCGGCGGGATCATGGCGCATCCCGGCGGGCCGGCCGCCGGCGTTCGAAGCCTGCATGATGCTTTCGAAGCCGCGGCCGCCGGCATTCCCGCGCGCGACTATGCCGCCACGCATCCAGAACTCGAAGCCGCGCTGCTGACGTTCGGCTGAACCGGCGCCAACGGCGCGCCATCAACATGGGAGAAAAAAATGACGATATCCGTGGCCGTGCTGGGAGCCGGCGGAAAGATGGGCTTCCGCGTCACTGGCAAGCTGATCGGGGCGGGCTATGACGTCCGTGCCGTCGAGGTCGGCGAGCCGGGCCGCAAGCGTTTGGCTGAGGCCGGCATCGCCGCCGTCGCCATGGAGGAGGGCATCCCCGGCGCCAGGGTCGTGGTGATGGCCCTGCCGGACAACATCATCGGCCAGGTCACGCGGCAAATCTCGCCGATGCTGGCCAAGGGCACCATGATCCTCGTTCTGGATGCCGCCGCACCCTATGCCGGCGACCTGCCGAAGGACCGGCCGGATCTCACCTATTTCGTCGGCCATCCCTGCCATCCGCCCTTGTTCGGCGACGAAACGGAATGGGCCGCGCGTCGCGATTATCATGGCGGCATCGCCAGGCAGTCGATCGTCTGCGCCCTGATGCAGGGCCCTGAGGAGCACTACGCGCTTGGCGAGGAGGTGTGCAAGGCGATGTGGTCGCCGATCATCGACAGCCATCGCGTCACGGTCGAGCAGTTGGCGATCCTGGAACCGGGCCTGTCCGAAATGATCGCCATGCCTTTCGTCGACACCATGGTCGAGGCGGTCGAGGAGTGCGAGCGCGAATACGGCATTCCCAGGCAAGCCGCGCTCGATTTCCTGATCGGCCATTTGAACGTCGAGATCGCCATGTGGTTCGGCTTCTCGCCGAAAGTGCCGTCGGATGCTGCGCTGCGCCTGATGCGGTTCGCCAAGGGCGTCGTGGTCCGTGACGATTGGCGCGAGGCGCTCTCGCCGGCCAAGGTCAAGGAAGCCTCCGAATTGATCGTCTACGGCAAGGGGGCCTGAGCCCTGCCTTCGCGCATCCTGTCGGTATCGACCGCGCTCTTCGACGGCTATTCCATGGACCTGGCCGTCGAGGAGATTGCGGCGGCGGGTGCGGCCCATGTCGAGCCGGCCTTCATCCGCGGCTATGTCGATTTCGATGAGGGCATGTTTGCCGAGGCGAATGGCCTCAAGCTGCGCCGGACGGCGCAAAATGCGGGGCTTGGCATCAATGCCGTGTCGGCCCATCTCGACCTGTCGGGGCCCGATGCCATCGAGGCCTTGTCCCGACGCATCGGCTTTGCCGCCGGTCTCGGCGCATCCTTCCTGATTACCAACGCCGGCCCGGCGGTGAACCGGGCTGCTATCCGCGCGACGATCGAGGCCGTTCTGCCGAGGCTGGAACAGGCCGATATTGTTCTGGCGCTCGAGAATCCTGGACATGGCAGCGGCGATCTGCTCGGCAGCGCGCGATCCGGGGCTGGCTTCGTCAGGGAAATCGGATCGCGGCACGTCCGCATGAACCACGACGCCGGCAACATTTTCACCTACAGCGGCGAGACGATGCAGCCGGCAGAAGACATCGCCGATGCCATCGACATGGTCGGCCATGCGCATCTGAAAGATGTCGTCAGCAGCGGGGCGGGATGGGCGTTCTGCGCCATCGGCGACGGCTCTGTCGACTATGCATCCTACTGGGCGATGCTGCCCGCCGCGCTGCCGGTCAGCGTCGAACTGCCCTTGCGACTGGAGCGCCCGGGGCGCCGCGCACCCCAGCGGCGCGACACGCCCGTCGACATCGCCACCATTCGGAGCACCTTGCGGCGCTCGCTGGATTTTGTGAACGCGCTGGAGGTCCCGAACGTCGAGCCGTGAGCTCGGTCCGCTTATCCCCGCTCGGGGAACATCGCCTTCAACCCCTCGCGCGATGCCTTGGCGACGCCGCGCTCGGTGATCAGCCCGGTAACCAGCCGCGCCGGCGTCACGTCGAAGGCGGGGTTCTTTGCCGGCGTCGCTTCGGGCGACACACGCACCTGGGCGATCTCGCCTGTGGCGGTCTTGCCCCAGACCAGCGACACCTCGTCGCCGGAGCGTTCCTCGATCGGAATTTCGGCAAGGCCGTCGCCCACCGTCCAGTCGATGGTTGGCGAGGGCAGCGCCACATAGAACGGCACGTCATTGTCGGCGGCTGCGAGCGCCTTGAGATAGGTGCCGATCTTGTTGCAGACATCGCCATCGGCCGTCGTGCGGTCGGTGCCGACGATGACCATGTCTATCGCGCCATGCTGCATCAGATGGCCGCCGGCATTGTCGACGATCAGCGTATGCGGCACGCCGTGGCCGGCCATTTCCCAGGCGGTGAGCTGGGCACCCTGGTTGCGCGGGCGTGTCTCATCGACATAGACATGAACCGGAATGCCGGCTTCGACGGCGAGATAGATCGGCGACGTGGCCGTGCCGTAGTCGACCGTCGCCAGCCAGCCGGCATTGCAGTGGGTCAGGATATTGACCGTCTCGCCCGGCTGTTTGCGCGCCGCGATCTGCTTGATGATTTCAAGGCCGTTCTCGCCAATGGCGCGGTTCAGCCCGACGTCCTCGTTGGCGATTTCACTGGCGCGCTTATAGGCGGCCGCGGCGCGTTGTGCCGTTGGCAGCGGCTTGAGGAAACGCCGCATCTCGTCCAGCGCCCAGCGCAGGTTGATAGCCGTCGGCCGCGTCTCGTGCAGCGTTTCCCAGACGTCGTTGAGAGCTGCATCGGAAGGATCGACCGCCATCTGCATAGCGACGCCATAGGCCGCGGTGACGCCGATCAGCGGCGCGCCGCGCACCCACATGTCGCGGATCGCGGTGGCGATGGCGGCGACCGTGCCGAGCTTCTCGATGCGGAACTCATGCGGCAGCCAGCGCTGGTCGATGATCTCGATCGAGCGCCCGTCGTCGCTCAGCCAGATGGTCCGGTAGTGGCGGTCACCGACGTTCAAATGCTGCTCTCCTGTTCGATCAGCGCGGCCAGGTTGTTGACCTCGTCGATGCTGTGAATCTGGCGCCGGTTGACGGCGATTTGACGGCCGAATTTCAGTGCCTTCGCCTCGCAAGTGGCGCGCACATCTTCATCGGCAATGGCTTCGAAGTCGGCATTGTGGGCGAGGCCAAGGATGCGCCTATGCACTTCGATGCCGGCAAATCCGAGCAGATCGTCCCAGATCTGGTGCAGCACATTGTCGAGCGCCTGCTCGGACCCCAGCCTGTCGCCCTGATCCTCGAACAGGCTCTTTTGATAGAGCATGCCGTCCCGCTCGGTGCGCCACATCAGCGAGAACTCGGCGCGAAACACGGCCCAGGTTTCGGCCGTGACGCCGAGCAGATAGGCGCGCATGGCGTCGCGCTTGCCGTTCTGCTCATGACCGCGCTGCGAGAAGAACGACATCCAGAAATTGGCAAGCAGCATGCCGACGTCGAACGCCATCGGGCCGTAGAAGGCGAACTCCGGATCGATCATCCGGGTCTCTGTATCGGTGACCATGATCGAGCCCGAATGTAGGTCGCCATGCAGCAGCGTCTCCGCGTTCGCGGCGAAGATATGCTTCAGCCGCTGCGCCTCCACCTTGAGGTCGCGGTCGGCGCGCAGTTCGGCGACCAGGCCGTCGAGTTGCGGCGATGTGTGCCGGTTCAGCTTGGCATCGAAATAGGGATCGGAAAAAACCAGGTTCTCGGTAATGTCGCAGAGTTCGACATTGTCGGCGAACAACGCCAGATCGGTTTTGCGCTCCCGAGCCACCATTGAAAGGTCCGAGCCGCGGAACAGCGTGCGGGCCATGAACAGGCCGATATCCCTGGCGATGTTGGGCAGCTGCCGGCCCTCGATCAGCGCCCGCCGCAGGATGATGTGCGGCGGCGCCAGATACTCCATGATGATCAGCGCCTGGCCTTCGTCGAAATGATAGATCGCCGGTACCGAGCCGGGCGCTCTGCGCTCCTGCCGGGTCAGCGCGTGGTATTCGAAGAAAGAGCGCTTCAGCGGCAGGGGCCAGCTGTCGCCGACGAGGCGGACATAGGGCAGGGCCTGCTTGACTATGGCGCCGCCACTGGCGCCTTCGACGATGAACACCAGGTTCAGATTGCCGTCCCCGACTTCGCGGACTTTCCAGGCGCTCGCGTCCTTGCCGATCTTCGCGCACAACGCCTCGTTCGTGCCGAGACGCGTTGCGAGCGTCTCCACCGACAATGCTTCGAACGGCAATTTTCCAGTCATCCTCGTCCCTCCCGCCTGTGTGCTCCGATCATAGGGGAGCCTTGGCGGCGGGTCCAAGCTAGGAAGCTGTCTGGCAATTGTCAATCGTGTTGACAATTGCCGATATTGACCATAGCGTCGGCGTTAGGGAGGAATGCATGGTCGGCAATGCCGTGTTCCGCGTAGAGGGACTGAGGAAATCCTTTGGCCGCAACGAGGTGCTTGGCGGCATCGCGCTGGACCTCCATGCCGGTGAAGTGACCGTGCTGATGGGCGCCAACGGCGCCGGCAAATCCACCCTGGTCAAGATCGTCAGCGGCGTCTACGAGCGTGGCGGCGGCACCATGACCCTGGCGGGTGCGGAGTTCGCGCCGAACACGCCGGCGGAAGCGATCCGCGCAGGCGTCGTCACCGTGCACCAGAACATCAATGACGGTGTTGTCGCCGACCTTGATGTCGCCACCAATCTCACTCTGGACAGGCTGAGCGGCCGTGGCGCGCCGACCCTGTTCAATCCTGCCCGCGTGCGCCGCGAGGCCAAGGCGGTCGCCGACCGCATGGGACTGGCCATCGATCTCAAGGCGCGCGTCAGCGATCTGTCGCTGGCTGACCGCCAGATGGTGGCGATTGCGCGTGCGCTCGCCCACCAGCCGAAAGTGCTGATCCTCGACGAGCCGACCTCCTCGCTCTCCAGTGCCGAGGCGGAGCGGCTGTTCGCGCTGGTCGACCGGCTGCGCGAGCAAGGCGTGGCGATCCTCTACATCTCGCACCGTATGTCGGACATCAGGCGGCTCGCCGACCGCATCGTCTCGATGCGCGACGGTGTCGTCTCGGGCGCCTTCGACACCAAGCCGCTCGACTATGAAGGCGCGGTCAACGCCATGCTCGGCCGCAAGATCCATCTCGACCAGATCGTCGCCAGGAGTTCGGCCAGGGCGGTCCTGAGCGTCGAAGGGCTGCGCATCGCCCAGGGCGCCAAGCCGATTTCGCTGACGCTTGGCGATGGCGAAGTCGTCGCCATCACCGGTCTCGTCGGTGTCGGCAAGACTGCTCTTGCCGAAACGCTGTTTGGTGTGCGCCGACCGCTCGATGGCGCCATGACGATGAACGGCAAGCCCTACGCGCCGCGCTCGGCGGGCGACGCGATCGCCGCCGGCGTGTTCCTCGTCGCCAAGGATCGCGCCACCAGCGGCATCATCGGTGGCTTCAACATCGAGCGCAATGTCAGCCTGCCTTTCCTGAAGCGTATGTCGAATTTCAGCGTGCTCAAGCGCCGCCTCGAACGCGCCACCGCGCGCCGGCAGATCGAGCAACTCGGCATCGTCTGCCGCTCGGAGAAGGACGAGATGTCGGCGCTATCAGGCGGCAACCAGCAGAAGGTGATGGTCGCCCGCTGGATGGCCCAGGATGCCGCGCTGTTCATCCTCGACGAGCCGTTCCAGGGCGTCGACATTTCGGCAAGGCGCGACATCGCAGCCAAGCTGAGGGCAAGCGCCAATGGCCGCGCCACGCTTTTGTTCGTCACCGAACTCGACGAGGCGCTGGAGACGGCCGACCGCATCCTGGTGATGTCGGAGCACACGATCGTCGGCGAACACCGCAATGCCGATGTCGACCTCGACCGCCTGTTGGCCGAGGTCGCCGGCGGACCGCTGCACGACGCTGCCTGAGCGTGGCGGTGAATGGAATTGGAATGGAGAGACAATGGCTTCGAGTTGGGTAAAAACGGCAGCGGCGCTGGAGTGCGCTGAATGACGCTGCGCGACTATGCCATACGCTATGGGTTCATCGTGCTGCTGTTCGGATTGGTCGCCTATTTCGCGATCGCCGCCGACGGGTTCGTCTCGCCGCAAAGTGCCGTCTTCATCTTCCAGTCGGTCGCCATCACCGGCGTGCTGGCGCTCGGCGTCACCGCCACGCTGGTGGTCGGCGGCTTCGACCTGTCGATCGGCTCGGTCGCGACCTCGGCCATGATGGCGGCGGCCTATGTCATGGTGGTGCTCGAGCAGAACGCTCTCGTCGCGGTCATCGCCTGTCTCTTGATCGGCGCTCTTGTCGGCCTGATCAATGGCTGGCTGATCGTCTACATGCGCGTGCCCGATCTCCTGGCGACGCTCGGCATGATGTTCCTGCTGGTCGGCCTGCAGCGTATCCCGACCGAGGGCCGCTCGATCGCCACCGGCATGACCATGCCCGATGGTTCGGTCGCCCACGGCAAGTTCTCCGACGCCTTCCTGGCGCTTGGTCGCCACCGCTTCGACTTCTTCATCCCGAACCTCATTCCGGTGTCGGTGGTCGTGCTTCTGGTGCTGGCGCTGCTGATCTGGTTCTTCCTCGAATACACGCGCTTCGGGCGCATGATGTATGCCGTCGGCTCCAATGAGCGCGCCGCCGAACTCGCCGGCGCGCCTGTCAAGGCATACAAGATCTGGGCGTACGTTATTTCAGGCGTTTTTGCCTCGATCGGCGGCATTTTGCTCGCTGCCCGGCTTGGACGCGGCGACATCGCCTCGGGTAATAATCTGCTGCTCGATGCGGTCGCCGCGGCGCTGATCGGCTACGCGGTGCTTGGCGCCGCCAAGCCGAACGCCTTCGGCACCGCCGTCGGCGCGCTGTTCGTCGGCATCTTGCTGCAGGGCCTGACGATGATGAACGCGCCCTACTACACGCAGGATTTCGTCAAGGGCGTGGTTCTGGTCGTCGCCCTTGTCTTCACCTTTGCCCTTTCGGGCAGGGGCAGGGGCTAGCATTCGGCCGGATTGGTTTTGGGCTCAACAAAAGTGGAGGAAAACAAGGTGAACATCACAAGACGACTTCTGGGGAAAGTGGCGCTCGGGCTGGCCGGCGCAACCATGCTGATGCAAGTCCCGGCGTTGGCCGCCGACAAGCCGGCGCCGTTCGACAAGCCCGGCGTCAAGATCGCGCTGGTGCGTTATCTTTCGACCGGCGACTTCTTCCAGGCCTATCTGTCGGGAGTCGAGGCGCAGTCGAAGGCGCTCGGCATCGACCTGCGCGTGCTCGACAGCCGCCAGGACGCCGCCCTCCAGTCCGACATGGTCGACCAGGCCATCGCGCTTGGCGTGCAGGGCATCATCATCCAGCACGGCCTGACGGAATCGATGAAGGATGCCGCCCAGCGCGCTGTCGATGCCGGCATCAAGGTGGTGGCTTTCGACGTCAACGTCGAAAACCCGAAAATCCCGCAGATCGAACAGTCGGACAAGGATCTGGCGCGGCTCGCCCTCGAGCAGGCGGTGAAGGACAATGGCGAAAGCTGGAACGCCGGCTATGTCTATGTCGCCGGCATCGCGCCGCTCGACCGCCGCAACGAGACCTGGGTCGACGTGAAGAAGAAATATGCCGGCATCAAGGAAGCCGCGATGTTCGGCACGCTCGACAATCCGATCGCCAATTCGGTCGCCAATCAGGCGCGCTCTGTGCTGTCGGCGCACCCCGACATCAACGTGATGTTCGCGCCCTATGACGAATTCGCCAAGGGCGTGAAGATCGCCGTCGACGAAGCCGGCCTGAACAAGAAGATCAAGATCTATTCGGCCGACATATCGACTTCAGACATCGCTGCCATGCGCGAGCCCGACAGCGCCTGGGCGGCGACCGCCGCCACCAACCCGGCCGTCGTCGGCCAGGTCTCGGTGCGCGCTCTGGCGCAACTGCTCGCCGGTGAAGATCCCGGCCACAACGTCATCGTGCCGCCGACGCTGATCACGCAGAAAGAGCTGATCGACAAGGACATCAAGAACATGGAAGACCTGTCTGTCAAGCTGCCGCAGTTCGCCCATGCCGATGTCGCAATGCCCGCCTGGATGCCGAACCCGAACGCGAAGTAAGCGCGGCTCCAATAGGAAGCAAAAGGGCGGCCACGAGCCGCCCTTTTTGCTTAACGCGCAGCCTTTCCGGTTACAGCCAGTGTTCCGGATCGCGCATCCCGTGGACAATCGCCACGGCCAGGATGCCATCTGTCTGCGGTTCATAGATGACGATATAGCGGCCCTCGATGAGCACGCGGGCGGTCACGCTCAACTCGGGCCGGGCGGTTCCCATCCTGGGATGCTCTGCCGCCAGTTCTAGTTTGTCGAAGATGCGTATCAGCAGCTTGTCCGCTGCCTTTTCATTGTCGATTGCAATTGTGTTCCAGATGTCCCGCAGATCCTGCGAAGCGGAGTAAGCCGGTATCTAGCCACGGGCGCGGCGTTCTGCCTTCAGGCTGCGCAAGAATTCAGCCGGTTCGACATCCACCGGCTTGCCGCTGGCCATGCCGTCGGCATAGGCACGTTTCAACTGATCGAGTTCAAGGACACGCAGCTCTTCGCGCTGCTCCCACAGGCGCAAGGCTTCGCGAACAACCTCGCTGTTGGAGGCGTATCCGCCAGCGTCAACGGCCCTCTGCAGGCGGGCGGCCTGCTGAGGCGTGAGCGATATGGTCAAGGTGCGCATCGGTTCGGTTTTCATCCCAGCCTTATAACACGCCCCACAAAAGCTAACATCTTTGTTAGGACCTCATTACCCCCTGCCACGTGCAGGGGTAGTGAGCGGCAACGTTTTGCCTAACGCAGCGCCGCGGCGATGTTGCCGCCGTCGACCGTCGTCACATCGGCGGTGGTGCGATCGGCCAGCGCGTGATGCAGGAAGGCCTGCGCCACATCCTGGGCCGTCACTTCCTGGCCGAGCAGATTGCCGGACATGTATTCCTTCTCCGATACGCCGCGCGCGCCGGAGCGGCTGGCGATCATGGCGTCGGTCAAGAGGCCGGAGCGAATGCGGTCGGCGTTGACGGCGTTGGAGCGGATGCCATGGGCGCCGTAGTCGAGCGCGTATTGCCTCGACAGGAACAGCGTCGCCGCTTTCGGTATGCCATAGGCACCGAATTTCGGGCCTGGATTGACCGCCTGTTTGGAGGTGTTGAACAGGAGAGCGCCGCCCGTTCCCTGTTCCAGCATGATGCGCACCGCGTTCTGCGCCGCCGACTGGTGGGCGAAGAAATTGAGCTCGAAGCTCTTGCGCAGCAGCGCATCGTCAAGTTCGCCGATGCGGCCTTCCCAGGCAGCGCCCGCATTGGACACCAAAATGTCGACGCCGCCGAACACGGCGACCGATCTGTCGAAGGCGGCGCGCACCTGCGCCGGGTCGGTGATGTCTGCCCCGACACCGATCGAATTGTTGCCGGCCTTCTTGGCGGCATCGGCGGCCTTTTCGGCGTCGAGATCGACGACCACCGCATGCGCGCCATTGTCGGCGAACAGTTTCGCGGTCGCCGCACCAATCGCGCCGGCGCCGCCGGTGATCAGCACGACATGGCCGGTGAGCGGCTTCGGCTTGTTGGAGGCGAGCTTGGCCTGTTCCAGCGACCAGTATTCGAGCGGGAACAGGTCCGCCTTGGAGAGCGGATGGAAACGCCCGACGGCCTCTGCGCCGCGCACCGCCTCGATCCACATCTCGCCGACATCCGACGCGATCCTGGCATCCTTCAGCGTGCGGCCATGGCCGAACATGCCGAGCCCCGGAACCAGCGTCAGCCGCGGCATCGGATCGAGCATGATGCGCTTGACGTCGTCGCGCGCGTCATTGGTCTCGAAATAGGCGCGGTAATCGCCGGCGAAGGCGTCGACATGGCTCTTGATGACGGCCTTGTAGTCGCCGGCCTTGTCGGCATCGGGCGCCGGCACGGCCATCGGTCCGGTCTTGATGCGGATCGACAGGTCCGGCGTCGACACGCCACGCCCGGCATAGTCGGCGATATCAGCCGAATTGATGAAATCGACGATCGCGTCCGAGGTCCGGAAATCGCTGATCATGCGGTCGAAGCGGCCTTCGCCGCGTGGCGCCGCGACAGCGCCGCGCAGCATGGGCGCGATAGAAGCCGGCGTCGCCAGCCTTGCCGGCAATGCTGCCTTGGCCTGCCGCGGCTTGGCGTGCCTGGCCACATAGTCTTCCGCCACGTTCACATAGTGGATCATCCGGTCATAGGCCTGCTTGGCATCGTCGCCGAAGGTGAAGATGCCGTGCTTGTCGAGGATCAAGCCTTCCACCTTAGGGTCGGCGTCGAAGACGTCGGCCGCCGCCTTGGCGAGATCGAAGCCCGGCATGATGTAGGGCACATAGCCCATCTTCGTCCCGAACACCTTTGCCACCAGCGGCTTGCTGTCTTCCTGGTCGACAATGGCCAGGATAGCGGTCGAGTGGGTGTGGTCGATGAATTTGTGCGGCAGGAAGGCATGCAGCAGCGTCTCGACCGAAGGGTTGGGCGAGGCGGGGTCGATCAGGTTTGCCCGCTGCAGGGCAACCATGTCCTCGTCGGAAAGCCTGTCCAGCTTGCGTGCCTTGAGCAGGGCGCCCATCTTGACCGCCGGCAGGCCCTGCGGCTCGATGATGGCCATGTCCCAGCCGCTGCCCTTGACGCACAGCACGTCCCACTCGTCGCCGACCAGGTCGGTCGCCTTGATCTTGCAGGAAGTGTTGCCGCCGCCATGCAGGACCAACTGTGGCACGCCGCCCAGAAGCCGTGTCGTGTAGACGCGCAAGGCGAGGTCGCGGCCGATACCTTTCTTCGCATAGTCGGCAACGAGTTTTTCGGCCGCGTCGTCGTTCCACAGGTTGTTCATGTTCGCTTCGTCCAGTTGCTGTCTTTAGGTGGTGAAACAGGAATGCCGCGACGCCTTGATGACAATGCGTCGGCAAAGGGTTTTTCAGGATGCCTTTTCTGCTGACGCTCCGGCATGATCGAGCAGCCGCTGCGCCATATGCGCGCCGACCACCAGATGCGTGCAGAGGCCGCCGGCGATCGCCGCGAGCAGCGGCTCGAATTTGCTGTCTTCCTGCACGACCATCAGCCGCTTTTCGATGACGCGCAGCGAGGCGAGCCCCGCGGAAATGACCCGCCGGTTGTAGCTACAATCCAGCAATTCGCCATCGGCGTCGATGATCTGCCCGGCGATGACGCCGGCGGCACCCTCCTTGCGCAATGCCGCCATCTCGGCCGCCGTCAGCGCGCCGCACTTCACCAGATGGCTGTCGGCATCGACCGCGCCGATGGAGTAGAGCGCAAGGTCGCAGTCGCTGATCCCGGCAAGCTGGTCGCGGATCACCGGCTCGGCGCGCAGGCCTTGCGCCAGTTCCTCGGTCGACAGCACCAGGGGCGCGTAGAAGTTGAGGCCCTTGGCATTGAGCCGGCGCGCGATTTCCATCGTGCACTGGTCGGGCCGGTAGGAGTAGGGCGCGCCGAGATTGCCGCAGAGCTGAACCACGGTGACGTCCTGCAGGTCGGCATAGGACATGATGTCGGCGATGGTGTAGACGGTACGGCCCCAGGCGACGCCGATGCGGTCGCCTTTCCCGACGAGTTCCAGGAAAACGCTTGCCGCCAGCACCGCGATATCGGTCGACGGGTCGGCGAGATAGGCGTTTTCAGGCGCGATCCAGACGGCGTCGAGCTTCAGGGCGTCTTCCAGCCTGCGCGCCATGACGTCGTCGGTGAAGAGCTGCGTCGAGGTCGAGATGTTGACGATGCCTGTCTCGCGCGCCTTGCGCAGATACATGGCGACCGAGGCGCGCGAAATATTGAGCTGATTGGCCACTTCGTCCTGGCGAAGCCCATGGGCATAGTAAAGCCAGGCCGCCTTGTGAATGAGCTGTTCTGCCGGTCGGATCGCCATGCCGCCTCCTCGGCTGACAATAGTCACGGCTCTCGACAAAAGTCAAATTTGCATGAGCAGGAAGCTAGCTCCCGCCGGCGCGGCTCAATCGAGATCACCATTCCAGCAAGTCGGCGCAGCATAGCATTTTCAGCCATTCAGGGGGGATAGCGTGACGACGAACCTAGGGTTAGAAAGCTCGAAAAGACTTTGGGGAGGACGGGATGGCCAATCCCTACGAACAGGATCTCGACAGGAACGCCGCCAACCACCAGCCGCTGACGCCGCTCACCTATCTGGAGCGCGCGGCGAAAACCTATCCCGACCATATCGCCATCATCCATGGCAGTCAGCGCATCAGCTACCGCGATTTCTGGCGCCGCTCGCTGAAGCTGGCTTCGGCGCTTGCAAAACACGGCATCGGCAAGGGCGATACGGTAACGGTCATGCTCTCCAACACGCCGCCGATGTTGGAGGCGCATTTTGGCGTGCCGATGACCAAGGCGGTGCTGCATTCGCTCAACACGCGCCTCGATGCCGCGGTCATCGCCTTCCAGCTCGACCACGCCGAGACCAAGGTGCTGATCGTCGACCGCGAGTTTTCCGATGTCGTGCGAGAAGCACTCGGTCTGGCCAAGGTCAAGCCGCTGGTCATCGACTACGACGATCCCGAATACGCCGCCGACGCGCCTTATCGCAAAGGCGAGCGGATCGGCAAGGTGGACTATGAGGCGTTCGTCGCCGGGGGCGACGAGGATTTCGCATGGTCGATGCCGGACGATGAGTGGGACGCCATCTCGCTCAACTACACTTCGGGCACGACGGGCAATCCCAAGGGCGTCGTCTATCACCATCGTGGTGCTGCGCTGATGGCCTACACCAACACCATCCATGCCGGCATGGCCAAGCATGCGGTCTATCTCTGGACCTTGCCGATGTTCCACTGCAATGGCTGGTGCTTTCCCTGGACGCTCGCCGTCCAGGCCGGCACGCATGTCTGCCTGCGCTGGGTGCGGCCGAAGCCGATCTACGACGCCATTGCCGATCATGGCGTCACCCATCTCTGCGGCGCGCCGGTCGTCATGTCGGTGCTGATCAATGCCAGGGAAGAAGACAAGCGCGCGTTTGCGCAGACGGTCACCTTCAACACGGCGGCCGCGCCGCCGCCAGAGGCGGTGCTGTCGGGCATGGCCGATGCTGGCTTCGCCGTCACCCATCTCTACGGGTTGACCGAGACCTATGGTCCCGCTGTCGTCAACGAATGGCATAATGGCTGGGACGCGCTCGACAAGGGGGCGAGGGCGGGCAAGAAGGCGAGGCAGGGCGTGCGCTATGCCGCGCTCGAAGGCCTGACGGTGATGGACCCCGAGACGATGACGGAGACATCAGCCGACGGCGAGACCATCGGCGAGGTCATGTTCCGCGGCAACATCGTCATGAAGGGCTATCTGAAGAACCGCAAGGCGACGGACGAGGCTTTCGCCGGCGGCTGGTTCCACTCCGGCGATCTCGGCGTCATGCACCCGGACGGCTACATCCAGCTCAAGGACCGCTCCAAGGATATCATCATCTCCGGCGGCGAGAACATTTCCTCGATCGAGGTCGAGGACGCCCTCTACAAGCACCCGTCGGTCGCCTCCTGCGGCGTCGTGGCGCGCGCGGATGAAAAGTGGGGCGAGGTGCCTGTCGCCTACGTGGAGCTGAAGCCGGGCAAAGCTGCCACCGAGGCCGAGATCCTCGAGCACTGCCGCGCGCTGCTTGCCCGCTTCAAGGTGCCGAAGGCAGTGGTGTTTGCCGAGATACCGAAGACGTCGACGGGCAAGATCCAGAAGTTTAGGCTCCGGGAAATGGCGAAGGTGGCGTAGCTGCACCGTCATTCTGCTGACCTCCTTGCCATGGCCTCGACAATTTGCCGCGGACCTCCGTGACTTCGTCATCCTAGGGTGGAGCAGTCGCGAAGCGACGTCGCGGAAACCCCCTAGGATCCATTCCGTGACCTCTCAGCCGTGCTCAACGGCTCCCCGCAGGCTGTCGGCGCTGATCTGTGTAACTCTTTGATTCGCCTCGTTCTTCGGCAGGCGTCACGGCATGGATCCTAGGGTCTGCGCCGCGTCGTTGCGCTCCTTGCGCCGCCTAGGATGACGACGGTACGGGCGTCATGGGCCAATCACCAACGGCGCTCATTGCCCTCCTTGTCACTGTCACCATCTGTCACCAATTATACGTGTACGTCGATTTGGCGTTGACTCCTCATGGCGTTCGATTTACGACTGACGAAAATTGAAATTCGTCACTCATCAAACGAAAGCGCCATGTCCGAAGCCGCCAACATTGTCGCCGATGCCGCCCGACAGGAGAATGTGACGCGCATCCTCGATTGCGCCGAGCGCCTGTTCCGGCACTATGGCTACGGCAAGACCAATGTCGCCGATATTGCCCGCGAACTCGGCATGTCGCCGGCCAACATCTATCGTTTCTTTGCCTCCAAGGTCGAAATCCACCAGGCCGTCTGCGGCCGCATGCTCGGCGCCAGCTACAAGATGGCCTACGAGATCATGCACCTGCCGGTCAGTGCCGAGGAACGGCTGCGGCGTTACGTGCATGCGCAGTACAAGATGACGATGGAGGTCATGCTCGACGACCAGAAGGTCCACGAGATGGTCATCGTCGCGCTCGAACGCGACTGGGGCGTCATCGACAAGCATGTCGACAGCATTCACGATCTCTTCGCCGAGACGATCCGCGATGGCATCGAGGCCGGCGAGTTCAGGAAACAGGACCCGGTGATCGCGTCGCGCTGTTTCGGCGCCGCCACCGTCATCCTGTGCCATCCGCAGATGGTGGCGCAGTGCCTCGCCAAGACCAACCGGGCGATGCCCGACGAGCTCATCGATTACGCCATCAGAGCCTTGAAATAGCCGCCGCCAACCGGTGTCGACAGTCCGCCTCCAGTCGGGAATACCAAGATGTTTTTGTCCAGTTCCATCCTTCGCAAGCTGCCGGTTGCCGGCCTGATCGTCGCATCGCTTGGGCTTGCCGGCTGCTCCCAGGAAAAAGCGGAGGTGAAGGACATCAT
Organism: Mesorhizobium sp. ES1-6; assembly: GCF_020164775.1. Classification (NCBI taxonomy): domain Bacteria; kingdom Pseudomonadati; phylum Pseudomonadota; class Alphaproteobacteria; order Hyphomicrobiales; family Phyllobacteriaceae; genus Mesorhizobium; species Mesorhizobium sp. ES1-6. The sequence continues at coordinate 177,878 of NZ_JAIUGU010000004.1, read as the reverse complement.
CCGGCCGGTCAAGGTCGTCGAGATCGCAAAGGCGCATGACACCCGCACGCTGTCCTATTCCGGATCGGTGCGCGCCCGCACCGAGAGCGCGCTGGGTTTCCGCGTCAACGGCAAGATCACCGAGCGTCTCGTCGATATTGGCCAGCGCGTGGCGCCCGGCGATGTGCTCGCCCGCGTCGATCCCTCCGACTACGAACTGTCGGTCAAGAGCGCGCAGGCAGCACTCGATGCCGCCGAACGGCAGGTCGAGACGGTCGAACTCGCCCGCAAGCGCGCCGAACAGCTTTTCGCCAAGAATTTCGCGCCGAAATCGCAGCTCGAACAGGCGACGCTGACCTATGACCAGGCCGTCGCCACGCGCGACTCCGCCCGCTCGACGCTCGCACAGGCCAGGAACCAGGTCGGCTATACCGACCTCAAGGCCGACAGGGACGGCATCGTCACGGCGGTCAATGCCGATGTCGGCCAGGTGGTCGGCTCGGGTACGCCGGTGGTCACCGTCGCGGTCGATGGCGAAAAGGAAGTGCTGATCGCGGTTCCGGAAATGGAGATCGCGGAGTTCAAGCCGGGCAAGGACGTCAAGGCGGGCTTCTGGTCCGACGCGGCGCTGGCGCTCGACGGCAAGGTCCGCGAGGTCGCCGGCAGCGCCGATGCGCAGTCGCGCACCTTTGCCGTCCGCGTCAGCCTGCCCAACGACCCGCGCGTGCTGCTCGGCATGACCGCCAATATCGAGGCGTCGGCGGCCAACGAAAAGCAACTCGTCTCCATCCCGCTCAGTGCGCTCGCCGAGCAAGGCAGCCAGTCGATCGTCTGGACCGTCGATCGTGGCGCCGACACGGTTCATGCCCGTCCGGTCAAGGTCGCCGAGTTCGCCGCCGACGGCGTGCGTGTCGCCGAGGGGCTGAAACCCGGCGATGTCGTGGTCGCCGCCGGCACGCAGTTCATGACCGAGAATCTGAAGGTGAAGCTCGCCGGAGGCACGACGCAGCAGTCCGCCTCGGCCGAGGGCGACGACGCCAGCCAGCTGCGCTGACGACAGACAGGTCGGCCGCGCGTTCCCGCGGCCGCAGGTTTCCGGGCGGCGTGCCCGAAGGTCGAGACGTCAAGGCCGATGTTCCCCCGCATCGATCCTCGCGTCCCACCGCGATGAGTGTCTCCGCGCTCGGAAAGCTCGCCGCCCGGAAGCCAGTATCGAATGCAGATGATTTCGTTCCGCGCGCCGCGCTTCCTCGAAGCACCAGGCGCCGGCAACCAAGCAACGTGGACCAGCACCGATGACGACCTCCACTGAAGAAAAGCGGCCCTTCAATCTGTCGCGCTGGGCGATCGGCCATCCCTCGATCGCGCGCTTCCTGTTCGGGCTGATCATCATCGCCGGTGGGCTCGGCCTGATGCGAATGGGCCAGAAGGAAGACCCCGATTTCACCTTCCGCGTCATGGTCGTGCAAGCGATCTGGCCCGGCTCCTCGATCCAGGAGATGGAGGACCAGGTCGTCAACAAGATCGAGCGCAAGCTGCAGGAGACGCCGCATCTCGATTTCGTGCGTTCCTTCACCCGCGCCGGCAGCGCCATCATCACCGTGCAGATCAAGGGCGACACCAACGCCGCCGAGGTGACGGACGCCTTCTATCAGGTGCGCAAGAAGGTCGGCGACATATCAGGCGACCTGCCGCAGGGCCTGCTCGGCCCCTATTTCAACGACGAGTTCGGCGACACCTTCATCACGCTGCATTCGATCAGCGGTGACGGCTTCTCCTATCCGGAGCTGAAGAAGTTCGCCATCCAGGCGCGCGACATGCTTCTGACGACACCTGGCGTCGAAAAGGCCGTCATCATCGGCGACCAGCCGGAAAAACTCTATATCGACGTCTCGTCCAAGGCGCTGGCCGAACGCGGCCTGACGCTGACCGACCTGCAGAACGCGATCAAGGGCCAGAACAATGTCGACCCGGCTGGCTCCGTCGACACCGGCGTCAATTCGGTGCGCATCTCCGTCGAAGGCGACGTCGCCAAGGCCGCCGACATCAGGGAATTGCGCCTGCGCGCCGGCGGACAGGTCACCCGTCTCGGCGACATCGCCACCGTGACCTCCGGGCTCGAAGATCCCTTCCAGCGCAAATATCGCTTCAATGGTCACGACAGCGTGCAGCTTGGCGTCGTCATGGCCAAGGGTTTCAAGGTCACCGACGTCGGCAAGGATGTCGAAGCGACCTACAAGCGCTTCGAGGAGGCGCTGCCTTATGGCGTCTCGGTCGACCAGATTTCCGACCAGCCCGAAGTCGTCAAGGATGCTGTCAGCGAGTTCATGCATGCGCTCGGCGAAGCGCTGCTGATCGTGCTTGTCGTCTCGTTCCTGTCGATCGGCTGGCGTTCGGGCCTGGTCATCGCCATTGCCATACCGCTGGTTCTGGCCGCCACCTTCGCCATCATGTACGAGCTCGGCATCGATCTGCAGCGCATTTCGCTGGGTGCCTTGATCATCGCGCTCGGCCTGCTCGTCGACGACGCCATGATCGTCGTCGAGATGATGGAGCGAAAGCTGGAGGAGGGGCTGGTCAAGATCGAGGCGGCGAGCTTCGCCTATTCCTCGACCGCATTCCCGATGCTGACCGGCACGCTGATCACCACCGCCGGCTTCATCCCGGTCGGCTTCGCCGCTTCGACCGCGGGCGAATATGTGCGCACCCTGTTCTACGTTGTCGGCATCGCGCTGATCGTGTCGTGGTTCGTGGCGGTCTATTTCACGCCGTGGTTGGGCAACATGATCCTCAAACAGCGCAAGCACGCGGGCAGCCATCACGACGCCTTCGACACGCGCTTCTATCGCCGGCTTCGCTCGACCGTCGGCTGGGCGGTGCGCCACCGCATCATCGTGCTGGTGATGACGCTGGTGACCTTCGGCACCAGCCTGTGGGCCTTCCAGTTCATTCCGCAGAACTTCTTCCCGCAATCGTCGCGGCCGGAAATCCTGGTCGATCTGTGGCTGCCGGAGGGCACCTCGATCAAGGAGGTCGAGGCGCAGGCCAAGACGCTGGAAGCCAAGATGATGGACGACAAGGACAAGCGGTTCATCGCCACCTATATCGGCGAGGGCGCGCCGCGCTTCTTCCTGCCGCTCGACCAGCAACTGCGTAACCCGAACTTCGCCCAGATGCTTGTCATGGCCAATGACGAACCGGCGCGCGAGCGGCTGATCGTCAAGCTGCGCACCATCCTGGCCCAGGATTTCCCGTCGATCCGCGCCAAGGTCGACCGCCTCTTCCTCGGACCGCCAACCGGCTGGCCGGTACAGATGCGCGTCATGGGTCCGGACCGCCAGGAAGTGCGCCGCATCGCCGACCAGGTGAAGGCGAAGTTCCGGGAGGATCCGTTGCTGGGTGCCGTGCATGATGATTGGCTGGAGCCGGTGCCGGCGATGAAGCTGGTCATCGACCAGGACCGTGCCCGTGCGCTCGGCGTCACCTCGCAGCGCATCCGCCAGATGCTGCAGGCCGCGATGTCCGGCGCGCCGCTCGACGACTTCCGCGACGGCGAGGAGACGGTGTCCATCGTCGCCCGCGAGCCGGACGCCAGCCGCAGCCTGCTGTCCTCCGTCGACTCGGTCTATATCCCGACTGATTTCGGTGGCTTCGTGCCGCTGTCGCAGGTCGCCAAGGTGGTGCCTGTGCTGGAGCAAGGCATCGAATGGCGCCGCGACCGCTTGCCGACCATCTCGGTGCGCGCCACATTGCCCGACGGTGTGCAGTCCAACGACGTCGTCACCAAGATGTACAAGGACATGCAGGGCCTGCGCGATGGCCTCGCCCCCGGCTACAAGATCGAGATCCAGGGCGGTGCCGAGGACTCGGCTGAAAGCCAGGCCTCCATCGCCGCCAAGGCACCGATCATGCTGGCCATCATCGTCGTGCTGCTGATGATCCAGCTGCAGAACTTCGGCAAGGCGATGCTTGTGCTGGCGACTGGCCCGCTCGGCATCATCGGTGCTGCTGCTGCCCTGTTGATCAGCGGCGCGCCGTTCGGCTTCGTCGCCATTCTCGGCGTCATAGCGCTGCTTGGCATCATCATGCGCAACTCGATCATCCTGGTCGACCAGATCGACCAGGACATCGCCAGGGGCATGGAACGCTCGGAGGCCATCATCGGTTCGGCCGTGCGCCGCTTCAGGCCGATCGTGCTGACGGCGATGACGGCGGTGCTGGCGCTGATCCCGATCTCGCGCGCCGTCTTCTGGGGCCCGCTCGCCTATGCCATGATGGGCGGCATCCTGGTCGCCACCGTGCTCACCATCCTGGTGCTGCCGGCGGGCTACGCCCTGTTCTTCGGCCGCGAGCCGAAGAAGGCCAAGACCGATGAGCAGGCCCCGGAGCCAGGAGAGATCGAAGGCATCGAGCGGCCGCAACTGGCGTTGGCGGCGGAATGAGAAAAAACCGGCCGGTCGATTTGCGACCGGCCGGTTTTCCTTGATGCAGTGGCTTGGACGCCTCGCAGTCAGGCCATCAGATGACGAACACCCAATTGGCGATGAGCATGACCGCCACACCGGCGATCAGCGTCAGATACGGCAGTATGCCCGCCTTCTTGACCGAAAGGTCGGCGCCCGCCATGCCGAGGTCGGCCAGCATGTGGTCGGGGAACTTGCCCTTGTCCTGGATGTAGTGACGGAAGCAGAACACCGGGATGATCAGTGCCGCTGTGATCAGGCCGGCCCACAGCGCCATCGGGTTCCACACCTTGGCGCCCGCGCCCATGAAGATGGCGTTGACATAGGCGAAGATCGCTCCGATGCCGAGCAGCCAGGACGGCGCCCGCCACGGCCTGGCGATATGGCCGTTGTCGATGCGGTGGATCCAGCCGGCATTGAGGTTGAGGAAGTTGAAGATAATGTAGCCGCAGTTCGACACGGCAAGGATGAAGAAGAAGCTCGTCGCGTCGGCGGAGGCGATTGCCAGCACGATCAGGTTGAAGACGAGATCGGTCCACATGGCCCGCGTTGGGGCGCCATGTTCGTTGACATGGCTGAGATAACGCGGCAGCCAGCCATCGACCGAGCCCTGATAGAGCGTGCGCGAGGAGCCGGCCATCGCCGTCATGATGCACAGCACCAGGGCCAGGATCATCAGCATCACCAGCAGGCTATGGATGATCTTGCCGCCGCCGACCATGCCGGCCAGCGCATCGGCCACGCCTGACCCGTCGACGATAGGCGTTGCCAGCATGCCGTTCAGGCCCAGCACGCCCTGGAAGGTGAAGGGCACCAGGATGAACAGAAGCATGCACAGCAGGCCGGAATAGAAGATGGCCTTGAACGTATCGGTACCGGGATTCTTGAACTCCGACGTGTAGCAGACGGCGGTCTCGAAACCGTAGGTCGACCATGCGGCGATGAACATGCCGCCGAGCACCAGCGTCCAGCCGGCGATGTTCCAGGAGCCGGGGTCCGGCGCGTAGGCGGCCGCCAGCGGCACCAGCGGCGAGAAGTTCGCCCAGTCGATCTGGCCGGTGAAGATCGGCACCACGCCGACGATCAGCATTGGAATGATGACCAGCAGGCCGATATATTTCTGCACGCTGGCGGTGCCCAGGATACCGCGATGCTGGATCGAGAAGATGATCAGCATCAGCAGCGCGCCGATGAAGAAGGTGGCGTTGAGCGTGAAGGACACCGGACCCAGCGTATGGCTCCACAGCGTCCAGTTGCGGATCGCCGGTGTCGCGGCGGTGGTCACCGCGGTGATGGCGTCGGCAGGCGCCGTTCCGGCATGGGCGGCGATGTATGCGACGACATCGGGCGAGGTCTCGGTAAACAGCGGCACCGGCGCCAGCGCATTGAGGATATAGGCGGCGGCGATCGAGCAGCCGAGCGACAGCACCGGCGACCAGGCGAACCAGTTGCACCACACGGAGAGCGGCGCGATGAACTTGGAATAGCGCAGCCAGGCGGTGGCGCCGTAGATCGAGGCGCCGCCGGACTTGTTCGGAAACAGGCCGGCGATCTCGGCATAGGTGAAGGACTGCAGGAAGCCCATGATCATGGACACCGTCCAGATCAGGAAGGCCAGCTTTCCCGTCGTGCCGGCGATGCCGCCGATCGAGAACAGGACCAGTGCCGGAACGCCGCTCGCCACCCAGAAGGCGCCGCGCCAGTCGATATGCCTGAGCAGCTTGCTTTCGGCAGGCTGGTCCAGGACCGTGCTTATCGTGCTCATGTCGATGAGTTCCCCTTTTTCGATGTTCCCCGCCAGCGATGCCTCGGCTACGCGAAGCTTGCTCCCCGGCAAATGATCGTTCCGGCTGTGGTGTTTCCACTCAGTCGTATTTTTTTCTTAAGAGTGAAGATTGATCCGGCGCGCTTTCACGTCAAGCGATTTGTGAAACCGTGCACATCACGCTTGCAAAACATGCTCTTCCCTTCTCCCCCTGTGGGAAAAGGTGTCGCCGAAGGCGACGGATGAGGGGTGTTCCAGCGAAGTGAGGCGTTGGCGTTCCCTGGAACCCTCATCCGTCTCGGCGCTGCGCGCCGATCCACCTTCTCCCACAAGGGGAGAAGGCAAGGGTTGCCGCTCTACGAACGTGGTTTGGTCTTTTGCGGATCGTAGTGGGCAAAGGCGACGACGCGCGCCGGCAGCCGCTTGGCATGGCCGTCGAGCTTGCCGATCTCGACCTCGGTGCCGATGGCGGCGTGGGTGACGTCCAACCGCGCCAGCGCGATGTTTTTGTTCAGCACCGGCGAGCGCATGCCCGACGTGACGACGCCGATCTGGGCGCGTCCGACATGGACGCAGTCGCCATGGCCGACGGCGACATTGCTGTCTATGTCGAGGCCGACTAGTTTGGCCTGCGGATGATCCTTGCGCCGGATCAGCGCTTCACGGCCGATGAAATCGTCGGTCTTGCTCTTCAGCGGCACGGTGAAGCCGATGCCGGCCTCGAACGGGTCGGTCTGGTCGGAGAATTCATAACCGGCGAAGATCAGTCCGGCCTCGATGCGCACCATGTCGAGCGCCTGCAGACCCATCGGCTTCAGTCCATGCGGCTGGCCGGCTTCCCATATGGCGTCGAACACCTTTTCGGCGTCGCGCGGATGGCACCAGACCTCATAGCCGAGTTCGCCGGTATAGCCGGTGCGCGAGACGACGATGGGAATGCCGTTGCCGCCATCGATGCGCGCCACGGCGAAGCGGAACCATTCGAGTTCCTCGATCGAGGGCTGCAGCGGCGAGGTCCAGATCACCTGTTTCAGGATGTCGCGGCTCTTTGGCCCCTGCACGGCGACATTGTGCATCTGGTCGGTGGACGAGCGCACCAGCACGTTGAGGCCGAGCTTAGTCGCCGTCTCGCGCAGCCATTCGCCGGACAGATCGTCGCCGCCGACCCAGCGGAAATTGTCCTTGCCGAGCCGCAGCAGCGTGCCGTCGTCGATCATGCCGCCATGCTCGTAGCACATGGCGGAGTAGACGACCTGGCCGACGCCGAGTTTCCTGACGTCGCGCGTCAGAGTGTATTGCAGCAACGCTTCGGCATCCGGGCCGGTGACCTCGAATTTGCGCAGCGGCGACAAATCCATGATCACCGCGTCCTGCCGGCAGGCCCAGTATTCGGCGATAGGTCCTTCCTTGGCGAAGGAATTGGCCAGCCAATAGCCCCTGTACTCGACGAAGTCGCGTGTGTGCTTGGCAAAGCTCTGGTGAAAGGCTGTCTCGCGGGTCATTTTCGGTTCCGAATCGGGCGTCATGCGTCTGGCGATCGCTCGCGAGAATTTGTGCTGGCCGGAATAGGTCCGCACGTGGATGTCGGTCAGGTCCCAGCCATTGGCCGGCGTCGTGTCGTCGGGGCAGGCGGAGGAAACGCAGACGATGTCGGTCAGCGCGCGCAGCAGCACATAGTCGCCGGCGCGCGACCATGGCTCGTCCGACACCATCACGCCATGGGCGTCGATCGCCGTGTTGAAGAAGAAGTTGATCGCCATCCAGCCGGCGCGGGCGTTCACACCCTTGTCGGAGAGCGCGCGATTAAAATTCTCCGAGCAGTTGGTGTGGCCGGGATAGCCGATGTCGTCGTAATATTTCGCCGCACAGGCGAGCGCGAAGGCGTCGTGCCGGCCGCACGTGTCCTGCACCACCTCGACCAGCGGCTCCATGTCCTGGTCGTAGTATTTGGAATGCAGGCCGGGCATCGGATAGCTCGCGCCCATCAGCGTGCGCGTCGTCGTCACATCAAGCGGATGGTCGAGCCCCATGTCGAGCTTGCGCGCCGAGAAACACTGGAAGTCGGTGCACTGGCGCCCGTCGACATCGATGATCTGCAGATAATCGCCGGCCTTGACGAAATAGGATTCCGCCGTCGCCGAATGGACACGCAGGTCGAGCACCGGATCGGCGAGCGGATCGGCAAGCCGGGATCTTGATTTCAGGCGGATCGTGTTGCGCCGCACGATGATGCTCAGCGGCGTCGCCGTGTCATGGCCGTCGACCAGCATCGGCCCGCCGGGCGCGGCAATCAGCATCGCGCCATCGCGCTGGACGGAAAACGCTTGCTCGGTACCGGCAGGCGTCGAGCCGCCGAATACGCGCACCGCCTTGGGCTGATCAAGCTGAACCTGCCGGCGCTCGAGCCCGCGCCGCAGCGATGCGATGCTGTCATCGCCCTCGGCGAGCAGCGCCTTGATGCCGGCGGCATTGCTGTTGGGTTCCTCGCCGAGAATGCCTGGATCGGTGACGCCTGACTTGTCCCAGGCCAGCAACTCGCAGGCCTGGCCGCCTTCGACGTTGCGCACCGTAATCGCATCGCCGGCCTCGACTTCGATCAGCACAGCGCCATTGCCCTGGATCGTGTACCGTTCCATCCCCGGCGGCAGCGTGATCTGGCCGGGCCTCAAGATGAGGCTTGGCCTGGGCGGTCCGGCTGCGACTGTGGGGTAGGGCGACTGGCTCATCTCAGCCTTGCGGTTCGAGAAACAAGTTTGCCTGTGTGTGAAATTATTTTAGCAGCAAGAATAGCAGTGTCGGTGAGTTTGGCAAGCGGAGGCGCCGTTATTGGTGCTATCGTTTTGGTGCATCCTTGCCGGTCGCGTGGTCTTCGAACGTCAGCGCTGCCCCTCAGCTGGCTGCCGCCATCTTCTCCCCGTAAACGGGGCGAAGGGCGCAGCCGCCGTCGATTTCGCCAGTCGCCAACGTCACAGATCGGAGCGCCGCCGTTGCGGACAGCCCCTTCTCCCCGTCACTATACGGGGAGAAGATGCCGGCAGGCAGATGAGGGGCAGCGCCGAGTTCTGCTGATTGGCAGCTAAAGCTCCACGGAATGCCCGATAGCCACGCCATACTCCGCCGCCGAATCCAGCATCGTGTGCCACAGGCTTTCGGCGAAAGTCGCGAAGACCAGCAGATTGAACACCACCTGTCCGTCGCGATCCGCACCTCGCCATAGCGTAACGCTGGTATGATCCATCGAGGTCGCTGCGGCGGCACCCACGCCAAACACATCGGAATGCAGATCGATAGACGAGAGCTTGGCCAACATCGCGCGCGCCTTCGCGCCGGAGATGCTGATCAGCACGCGCGCATGCGACTGGTCCGACAGCGAGGCGCAGGATGCGAAAACGGGAGCGAGCGACTCCATCGTGTGCTTGCCGCCCTTCGACAGCACCATGAACTGATCCGGTCCCGACCAGATCAGCGTGGCGTCCGCCCTGCCGACCGCCTTTGGCGTCTCCGGCGCCGCGACGCCGAACCGCACCTGTGCGGCCGTCGCCATCTCGGCCGCCTTGCCGCGCCGCGCCATCACCTGGACGAGATCGAAATCGCGGATCTCGCTCAGCGACACGCCGGCGTCACCCTGCGCGCCGTGGCGGCCGGCAACGAGCGCGCGATGAAGCGGGCCGCGGGTCTCCCAGGAAAACTCAGCCACGCTGGCGCCCTCCATCCGGATCGTAGAAGACGGGATTGCAAATCTCGACATCATAGTCCTCGCCGCGCAACGGATCGTGCGCGTGCACGGTTTCGCCGATGCGCTCGCGGCCGCGCTCGATGAGCGCCAGCCCGATCCACTGGTCCAGCGTCGGCGAGAAGCAGACCGAGGTGACATAGCCCTGGTCATTGTCCGGGCCGGGAATCTCGCCTTTCGGAATGATGTGGGCGCCGGAACGCAAGCGCCGGGCCTTGTCGGTCGGCTTGATGCCGACCACCACCTGCCGGTCCGGGGCCACCAGCGCCTCGCGGCCGGCCATGACGCGGCCGATGAAGTCCTTTTTGGTCGACATCATCTTGCCGAGGCCGAGATCGGCCGCGGTTGTCGTGCCGCTGAGTTCCGGCCCGGCGACATGGCCCTTTTCGACCCGCATGACGCCGAGCGCCTCGGTGCCGTAAGGCGTCACGCCGAACGGCTGGCCCGCAATCATCAGATTGCGCGCCATCGCCTCGCCGTAGCGCGCCGGCACCGAAATCTCGAACGCCATTTCACCGGAGAAGGAAATGCGGAACAGCCGCGCTTTGACGCCGCCGCGCAACGCGACTTCGCGCGCGCCCATGAAGGGGAAACCTTCGTTGGAGAGATCTTCCGAAGGATCGACGATCTCTTTCAACAGGTCGCGGGTCTTGGGTCCGGCAATGGAGAACTGCGCCCACTGGTCGGAGACCGAAGTCAGTTGCACGTCGAGTTCCGGAAACAGCACCTGCCGGCAGAATTCGAGGTGCTGCATCACCAGCCCGGCCTTGGCCGTCGTGGTGGTCAGGAAATAGTGGTCCTCGGCCAGCCGCGACGTGGTGCCGTCATCATAGACGATGCCGTCCTCGCGCAGCATCAGCCCATAGCGCGCCTTGCCGACGGCAAGATTGGAGAAGGTGTTGATGTAGACGCGGTCGAGGAAGGCGCCGGCGTCCGCGCCATGCACGTCGATCTTGCCGAGTGTCGAGACATCGCAGAAGCCGACGCCGCCGCGCACCGCCTTGACCTCGCGGGTCACCGATTCCAGCCAGTCCTTCTCGCCCGCGCGGGGGTACCACTGTGCCCGTTTCCATAAACCGGTGTCGACAAAGATAGCGCCCTGTTCGGCTGCCCAGTGATGCGACGGCGTCAGCCGCGTCGCATGAAAATTCTCGTCGCGATGGTGGCCGGCAAAGGCACCGATGGCGACGGGCACGTAAGGCGGGCGATAGATGGTCGTGCCGGTCTCGGGAATGGATTTGCCCGTGACCGCCGCCATAATGGCGAGGCCGGCGACGTTGGAGGTCTTGCCCTGGTCGGTCGCCATGCCGAGCGTGGTGTAGCGCTTCAGGTGCTCGACCGATTCAAAACCTTCGCGTTGCGCCAGCTCGATGTCGGAAGCGGTGACATCGTGCTGCTGGTCGACAAAGGCCTTGCCCTTGCCGGCGACATGCCAGAGCGGCGTCAGCGAGAAGGCCTCGTCGTTGGCGACAGGCGCCGATCCCGCGTTGCCGGCGCGTCCTGCATCACGTGCAGCCGCCGCACCGGCCTCGAAGCCTTCGCGCAGGCAAGCGCCTAGGCCAAAGGCGCCGTTGGCCGCGCCTGCGGCAACCATACCCGGGGGCGCGCCATCCGGCACGAAGGCGGCGATGTCGTCGCGCCATTTCGGCCGGCCGCGATGGTATGAGGTGAGCCCGACCGCCGGGTTCCAGCCACCGGACACGGCAAGTCCGTCGGCCTCGACCTCGGCACGTGCGCCGCCGGTCAGCGAAACGGAAAGCTTGCGCACGCCGGTCTTGCCGCCGTCGACGCCGCTGACGGAGCCGTGCAGCACCGGGAAACCGCCCTTGCCGGCAAGCGAGCGATGCGCCGGCGAGATCTCCGCACGGGCGTCGATCACCGCCGCGACCTGCAATCCGGCGCCGAGTGCTGCCTCGACCGTGCGCCAGCCATCCTCGTTGTTGGCGAACAGCGCGATGCGCTTGGCCGGCGCTGCGGCGTAGCGATTGATGTAGCTGCGCATCGCGGACGCCATCATCACGCCGGGCGTGTCGTTGCCGGCAAAGACGATTGGCCGTTCGAGCGCACCTGCCGCGACGACGCAGCGCTTGGCCACGATCCGCCACAGACGCTGCCGCACCTGATGCTCGGGCGGCTGCGGCAGATGATCGTTGACCCGCTCGATCGCGCCATATGTGCCGCCGTCATAGACGCCGAACAGCGTTGTGCGCGTCATGATGCGCACGTCGGGCAGGGAGCCAAGTTCAGCCAGCGTTCGCGCCAGCCATTCGGCCGCCGGCAGCCCGTCGATCGTGCCACCATCGGCAAGCAGGCGGCCGCCGGGCACGAAATCCTCTTCGCACAGGATGACCCGCGCGCCGCTGCGGCCGGCAGCCAAAGCCGCAGCCAGGCCGGCCGGCCCCGAACCGGCGATCACTACGTCGCAATGCGCCCAGGCCTTGTCATAGTGGTCGGGGTCGGGAACCACGGCGGCACGGCCGAGGCCGGCGGCGCGGCGGATCGCCGGTTCGTAGATCGCTTCCCAGAACTTCGCCGGCCACATGAAGGTCTTGTAGTAGAAGCCGGCGACGAAGATCGGCGCGAACAGCTGGTTGACCGACATGACGTCGAAGTTGAGCGACGGCCAGCGGTTCTGGCTGGCGGCCTCAAGACCTTCATAGAGTTCGGCCGTCGTCGCCTTGGTATTCGGCTCGCGCCGCGCGCCGCTGCGCAGTTCGACCAGCGCGTTCGGCTCTTCCGAGCCCGCCGTCAGGATGCCGCGCGGGCGATGGTATTTGAACGAACGGCCGACCAGCTTGACGCCGTTGGCGACCAATGCCGAGGCAAGCGTGTCGCCTTTGAAACCGGAGAGGCTCTTGCCGTCGAAGCTGAAATTCAGTGGCGCCGCACGGTCGACGAGACCGCCCGATGCAAGGCGATTGGCTTGGGAAGAAGTCACGATGCCTGGCCCTCATGCGGGAGCGCCGCGCTGCCCCTCATCGCCCTGCCGGGCACTTCTCCCCGTATAGTGACGGGGAGAAGGAGGCTGGCCGCGGCTGCGGCGCCCTTCTTGCAACGCTGATGATTGGCGAAACCGTTGATAAGGGCGCCCCTCTCCCCGTCTCTATACGGGGAGAGGATGCCGGCAGGCAGGTGAGGGGCGGCGCTGACCTGGACAGAATAAGTCATCTCACAGCCTGCCTCGCCCCGGCACCCGGCGCCGGTTCAACCGCCGAAATCTCATGCGTCAGCGTGTTGCGGGTGACCTTCAGCCAGGCCCGGCAACCGCCGCCGTGATACCAACTCTCGTCCATGACGCCGGCGATATTGTCGCGCAGATAGACGTAATCGTAGACCTCGTCTTCCGACGCTCCAGGTGCCGGCCGCGCGGGCTTGGCGTCGCCGAGATAGGTGAATTCGCCAAGTTCGCGTTCGCCGCAGAAGGGACAGGTAATGCGCATGGTTCCAGCCGTCTTCAGTGCAGGTTAGGTTGGGCGCCCTGGCCCTTTTCGTCGATCATGGCGCCGGTCCGGAACCGGTCGAGGCGGAATCGGGCGGCCTCCTTGTGCGATTCGTCGCGCGCGATCAGGTGGGCGAAGACGAGGCCCGAACCCGGCGTCGCCTTGAAGCCGCCATAGCACCAGCCGGCATTGAGGTAGAGCCCGTCGACCGGCGTCTTGTCGATGATCGGCGAGCCGTCCATCGACATGTCCATGATGCCGCCCCACTGGCGCAACAGCCGCACGCGGCCGATCATCGGGATGATCGCCATGCCGCCCTCGCAGACATCTTCCATCACAGGCAGATTGCCGCGCTGGGCGTAGGAATTGTAGCCGTCGATGTCGCCGCCGAAGACGAGGCCGCCCTTGTCCGACTGGCTGACATAGAAATGTCCAGCGCCAAATGTCATGACGCCTGGAATGAGCGGCTTGATCGCCTCGGAGACGAAGGCCTGCAGCACATGGCTCTCGATCGGCAGGCGCAGGCCGGCCATCTCAGCGACGCGCGACGAGGACCCCGCGACCGCCATGCCGACCTTGCCGGCACCGATCCTGCCGCGCGAGGTCTCGACGCCGGCCACCTTGCCATTGGCGTCCCTGACAAAGCCGGTCACTTCACAATTCTGGATGATGTCGACGCCAAGTTCGCTGGCGGCGTGGGCGTAGCCCCAGGCCACCGCGTCGTGGCGCGCCGTGCCGCCGCGCCGCTGCAAGAGCCCGCCTTGCACGGGGAAGCGCGCATGGTCGAAGTTCAGGAACGGCAGCATCTTCTTCAGCGCTGCCTGGTCGAGCAGTTCGGCATCGATGCCGTTGATGCGCATCGTGTTGCCGCGCCGCGCATAAGCATCGCGCTGCGCGTCGGAATGGTAGAGATTGAGAACGCCGCGCTGGCTCACCATCGCGTTGTAGTTCAGATCCTGCTCCATCCGCTCCCACAGCTTCATCGACAATTCGTAGAAGCCGGTATTGCCGGGCAGGCCGTAATTGGAGCGGATGATGGTGGTGTTGCGGCCGGCATTGCCGGAGCCGATCCAGCCCTTTTCCAGCACGGCGACATTCCTGATGCCGTATTCGCTGGCCAGGAACCAGGCGGTGGCCAGCCCATGGCCGCCACCACCGATGATCACCACGTCGTAGCGGTCTTTCGGTGTGGCGTCGCGCCATGTGCGCTGCCAATTCTTGTGGCCTGAAAGGGCGGCGCGTGCGAGCGAGAAGATCGAGTATTTCATCAGTTCATTCCGAGGTCGCTCGCACCGCTAAAGACGATCAAATGTCCAGCGTGTGGTCGCGCTCCCATTGCGTGAAGTGCGAAGCATAGGAATTCCATTCCTGGTGCTTCAGCTTTAGGTAGGCCGACGAGAATTCCTCACCCAGCGCCGCCTTGAGCGATTTGTCCTTGTCGAACTCGCGTAGCGCGTCGAGCAGGTTGAGCGGCAGTTTCGGCGCACCCTTCACCGTATGCCCGTGCTGGTACATGTCGATGTCGTAGCGCTTGCCCGGATCGGCCTGCGAGCGGATGCCGTCGAGGCCGGCGGCGATGATCACGACCTGCAGCAGATACGGGTTGACCGCACCGTCGGGCAGGCGCAGTTCGAAGCGGCCGGGGCCGGGCACGCGCACCATGTGGGTTCGGTTGTTGCCGGTCCAGGTCACCGTGTTCGGCGCCCAGGTCGCGCCAGAGATGGTGCGCGGCGCGTTGATGCGCTTGTAGGAATTGACCGTCGGGTTGGTGATCGCGGCCAGCGCCGAGGCATGTTTCATGATGCCGCCGAGGAAGTTCCTGCCCTTGGCCGACAGGCCAAGCTCCATCGACTTGTCGGCGAAGACGTTGGTCTTGCCTGACTTGTCCCACACCGAAATATGGGCGTGGCAGCCATTGCCGGTCAGGCCCTGGAAGGGTTTTGGCATGAAGGTGGCGCGCAGGCCGTGCTTCTCGGCGACCGACTTGACCATGAACTTGAAGAAGGAATGCTTGTCGGCGGTCGCCAGCGCGTCGTCGAAGTTCCAGTTCATCTCGAACTGGCCGTTGGCGTCCTCATGGTCGTTCTGATACGGCCCCCAGCCCAGCGCCAGCATATGGTCGCAGATTTCGGCGATCACGTCGTAACGGCGCATCACCGCTTGCTGGTCGTAGCAGGGTTTTGACGCCGTATCGTACTCGTCGGAGATCGCCTTGCCGTCGGGCGAGATCAGGAAGAACTCGGCCTCGACGCCGGTCTTGACGTGCATGCCTTCGCTGGCGGCCTCGGCGATCAGCCTGTTCAGCGTGTTGCGGGGTGCCTGGTCGACCCCCTTGTCGTCCATGATGCAATTGGCGGCGACCCAGGCAACCTCGGGCTTCCATGGCAGCTGGATCACCGAATCCGGATCCGGAACCGCCAGCATGTCGGGATGCGCCGGTGTAAGATCGAGCCAGGTGGCGAAGCCGGCAAAGCCGGCGCCATCTTTCTGCATGTCCGATATCGCCTGCGCGGGCACCAGCTTGGCGCGCTGGCCACCGAACAGGTCGGTGTAGGAAATCATGAAATACTTTACGCCGTTCTTCTTGGCGAAAGCGGCGAGATCGTTCCCCATTATAGTTCCTCGCTTATGTCTGCTGAAGGCTTAGAAGGTGTTTTTTCCCGGTATCCAGTTGGTGCCGGCCAGCGGCACGCCGGCCATGGCGGCTGCCTCGATCGTGAGGGCGACGAGGTCCTCGGGTTCGAGATTGTGCAGGCTGTTCTTGCCGCACGCGCGGGCAATGGTTTGAGCTTCGAGCGTCATCACCTTGAGGTAGTTGGCGAGCCGCCGTCCAGCCGCGATCGGGTCGACCCGCTTCATCAACTCGGGATCCTGGGTGGTGATGCCGGCCGGGTCTTTGCCCTCGTGCCAATCGTCATAGGCGCCAGAGGTGGTGCCAAGCTCGTTATACTCCGCCTCCCAGCGGGGGTCGTTGTCGCCGAGCGCCACCAGGGCCGCCGTGCCGATCGAGACCGCGTCGACGCCGAGCGCCAGCGCCTTGGCGACATCGGCGCCGTTGCGGATGCCGCCGGAGACGATGAGCTGCACCTTGCGATGCATGCCGAGATCCTGCAGCGCCTGCACGGCCGGCCGGATGCAGGCGAGCGTCGGCTGGCCGACATTTTCGATGAACACTTCCTGCGTCGCCGCCGTGCCGCCCTGCATGCCGTCAACGACGACGACGTCGGCGCCGGCCTTAACCGCGAGTGCGGTGTCGTAATAGGGGCGGGCGCCGCCGACCTTGACGTAGATCGGCTTTTCCCAGTCGGTGATCTCGCGCAGTTCGAGGATCTTGATCTCGAGATCGTCCGGGCCGGTCCAGTCGGGGTGGCGCGAGGCCGAGCGCTGGTCGATGCCTTTCGGCAGCGTGCGCATTTCGGCGACGCGGTCGGAGATCTTCTGTCCAAGCAGCATGCCGCCGCCGCCCGGCTTGGCGCCCTGGCCGACGACCACTTCGATGGCATCGGCGCGGCGCAGGTCGCGCAGGTTCATGCCGTAGCGCGATGGCAGGTATTGATAGACCAGTTGCTTGGAATGGCCGCGCTCTTCCTCGGTCATGCCGCCATCGCCGGTCGTGGTCGAGGTGCCCGACAGCGTCGCGCCGCGCCCGAGTGCTTCCTTGGCCGGGCCGGACAGCGAGCCGAAGCTCATGCCGGCGATGGTGATCGGGATCTTCAGCTCGATCGGCTTCTTGGCGTGGCGCGAGCCCAGTACCACCGAGGTGTCGCAACGCTCGCGATAGCCTTCCAGCGGATAGCGCGAGATCGAGGCGCCGAGGAATAGGAGATCGTCGAAATGCGGCAGCTTGCGCTTGGCGCCGGCGCCACGGATATCATAGATGCCGGTCGCCGCGGCGCGGCGGATTTCGGAAAGCGTGTAGTCGTCGAAGGTCGCGGATTTGCGCGGTGTCGTCGGCGGGTTGCGGTACGTCATCTTGCCTCAATACGCGTCGGCGTTGTCGATATTGAAATTGTAGAGCGTGCGCGCCGAGCCGTAGCGCTTGAACTCCGACGGCTTGACGCCGGTCACGCCGGCGCGGTCGAGCAGGCCCTGCAGCAATTCCAGGTGCTCGGGCCGCATCTCCTTGACGATGCAGTCGGCGCCCAGGCTGTCGACCTTGCCGCGTACGAAGAGCCGCGCCTCGTAGATGGAATCACCGAGCGCATCACCGGCATCGCCCAGCACCACGAGGTTGCCGGACTGCGCCATGAAGGCCGACATGTGGCCGATATTGCCGTGCACGACGATGTCGATGCCCTTCATCGAGATGCCGCAGCGCGAAGACGCATTGCCCTCGATGACCAGCAGGCCGCCCTTGCCGGTGGCGCCGGCATACTGGCTGGCGTCGCCTTTCACCGTTATCGAGCCCGCCATCATGTTTTCGCCGACGCCGGGTCCGGCCGAGCCGTGCACGGTGATCGCGCTGCCCGAATTCATGCCGCCGCAATAGTAGCCGACGCTGCCGCGCACATCGATGCTGACTGGCTGGTCGACACCGACGGCGACCGAGTGGTTGCCTTTCGGGTTGAGCACTTCCCACGCCGTCTCGTTGGAACCGGGGGTGAGTTGGTGCAGCGCCTGGTTGAGTTCGCGCAACGACTGGACGTCGAGGTCGAAGACGCGCGCATGGCTTTCGCGCGTTGCCTTGGAGGTTGCCGGCATGAACTCAATGCTCCCAGAAATAAACGGTTGCGGGCTCCGGTTCCCAGACCCGCGCATTGTCGATGCCGGGTAGTTTGGTCAGCGCGCGATATTCCGAGCCGAAGGCGACATACTGGTCGGTTTCGGCCATCACGGCGGGCTTGCAGGCGATCGGGTCGCGCACCACGCCAAAGCCGTTCTTGGTGCCGACGACGAAGGTGAAGAAGCCGTCGAGGTCCGACAGCGTGCCTTCCAGCGCTTCGCCGAGGTTCTTGCCATGCGCCATCTGCGAGGACAGATAGGCGGCCGCCACTTCGGTATCGTTCTCGGTCTCGAACTTCATGCCTTCGCGCACCAGTTCGCGCCGCACATTGTTGTGGTTGGACAGCGAACCATTGTGCACCAGGCACTGATCGCCGCCGGTCGAAAACGGATGCGCGCCCATCGTCGTCACCGCCGATTCCGTCGCCATGCGGGTATGGCCGATGCCATGCGTGCCGGTCATCTTGCGCACCTCGAAGCGGTCGACGACGGCTTCGGGAAGGCCGACTTCCTTGTAGATTTCCACCGCTTCGCCGGCGCCCATGATGCGCACGTCGGGACGAAGCGACTGAAGGGCCTCACGCGCCGCGTCGACCTTGTCGGGCGTGGTCCTGACCACCGCATGTGTCGATTTCACCGCAATGCTCACCGGCGCCCCGAGAGCCTTGGCGAGTTCGGCGTCCAGCCCGCGAAAATCGCGGTCAGGCTTCGGCGACTGGATGGTGATCTTGGCTTCGTTGCCTGATGTCGCGCCATAGATGGCGATGCCGGCGCTGTCCGGCCCGCGATCGCTGAGCGATACGAGCATCTCCGACAGCATCGCGCCGAGCTTCGGCTCCAGCGTCTTGTCCTTCAGGAAAAGTCCAACGATTCCGCACATGTCAGCCTCCCGACGTTTGTGACCATGAGATGATGTACCGAATGAAATCCTCGAATTCAATGGTATGAAAAAAATTTTCCTCTGGTTACGTATGTGGCTCGATGCCGCTCTGCATGTCGTCGCTCCCCGGTCGGGCATTATGAGCCCATTTGGCGGTACGGATACGGGCGAGCTTGTAGGCGTCGAGGATCGACAGCGCATAGATCAGGAAGCCGCCGGCGTGCCGGCCGACGAAGCTGGCATCCGGCGGCGAGATCTTGGCGGTTACCCAGGCCAGGATGACCATGAAGAAAAGGAACTGCAATCCGCGCACGGGCACGCCAAGAATGACATGACCGCTGCCCGGCAGCGCGATAGCCGCGCCCAGGACGAGATAAGGGCTCACTGGCGCCGGCGAAGTGTTTGAAGTGCTCATGCGGCCTGCCGTTCGCTTCGGTTGATGGCGTCGCGCAGCTCGGACAGCGATACGAGCAGCCGCTCGATCAGCATCGCATCGATCCGTGTGTCGCCGAACGCGGCTTGCCGGAAGACACCGTAGCGCGCCCGTTCGGCCTCGGCCAGCAGCCAGACCATGCGTACGCCCTTGGGTGTGATCAGCAACTCCTTGGCGCGGCCATCCGAAAACACTTCGAGATGACCGGTGATGATGCCCTGCGGAAAACGCGTGCCCCTGTGGTCGGTCCGCAGCACCGCCTCGGCGGGAAAGCCCGGCGCCTTCGGCAGCGTGTGCGCAAGATGGTCGAAATTGGAGAATGTGGTCGGCGAGCCCGGCCGCATCATCATGTCGAAAGTGGCAGGCACGGCAACCTTTTCGGTGATCGAGACGGAAAGCCAGCGCGTCGGCAGCTTTCGCGTCGCCAGCGTGTCGACGATGGTGTGCACTTGCACCCGACGGCTGTTCCAGGAGCCTTCCCAGGTCAAAACACCCGCGGTGCCATCGGAGACATTGGCAGCGTCCACAATGACGGCGCGGATGCTGGCCGTATCGAAAGCCAGCGCGGCCAGCGCTTTGTTGTGATTGGCACGCGCCATGAAGGCGAGGTGGAAGACGAGAGCCAGGGCAATCGCCCCGACAAGCAATATGGATGTCACGTCACGCACCTCACGATGGCTCGCCCTGCTTCGGGCGAGCTTCCTTTGCTCCGATCAATAGCCCTGCGGTTTCGGCCACGGCATGGTGAACTGGTCGCCACGCCGCACGAATTTGTAGCGGTAGAAGTGGAACCACACGGAAATCAGGAAATAGAAGATGGTCATCGCGATCAACTGCGAACCGAAGCCGAGAAAGATGGCGAAGAAGGTCACCACGCACAAGCAGAACAGCACGATCGCCGGCAGCGGATGGAAGGGGTGCGTATAGCCGCGGCGGATCGAGCCCAGCGGCCACTTCTTCCTGAACATCATGATGTTGATGCTCATGAAAGTGTACTGCAGCACGCCCGACAGGATCGAGAAGGTGATCGCCTGGTTGAGGTCGGCGATGAAGGCGAAGGCGAGCGCGATCGGCAGCAGGAACAGGATCGAGCGGTAGGGCGTGCGGTATTTCGGATGCACCGCCGAGAACCAGCTTGGCAGATAGCGGTCGCGGCCGAGCGAGAACCAGGCGCGCGCGGCGTCGTTGATGCAGCCATTGGCCGAAGCCAACGCCGCCAGCAACGTGGCGACGAACAGAAGGTTCTCCAGCAACGGGCTGCCGGTCAGCTTGCCGGCGTCCCACAGCGGATAATAGGTGATGCCGAGATATTCCCAGGGCATCAGCGAGGCGCAGACATACCATGTCATGGCGGCTGCGATCAGCAGCGTGATCATTCCGGCCATGGTACCGTAGGGCAGCGAGCGGGCCGGCGAACGCACTTCCTCGGCCGCCTGCGTCGTGCCTTCGATGCCGAGATAGTACCAGATGCCAAACTGGAAGGCGGCGATGACGCCGATCCAGCCATAGGGCAGCGCATTTCCCGGCGTCACGAGTTCGTTGAGCTTCAGCACCGCCCCTTGCGTCCACGGGCTGACCGAAAAGAACAGGATGACGATCGAGACGTAGGCGATTGCCGTGATGACGAAGTTGACGTTGAGCGTCATCAACACGCCGCGATAGTTGAGCCACGCCAGCACCACGATGGTGGCGGCGATGAAGGAATTGTGGGTGAGCCCTTCGACGCCCGCCTTGGCGACGATAGTGTCGCCGAGCAGGATGGCGTCGGACACTTCAAGCATGGTGTAGGCAAACACCAGGAACAGCGCGACATTGAACGCCATCAACGGCCCGACAATGTGCTTGGCCTGTGCGTATTGGCCGCCGGCGGCGGCGACGGTCGAGGTGACTTCGGAATCGATCATGGCGACGGAGGTGTAGAGCAGCCCGACGATCCAGCAGACGATCAGCGCCGCCAGCGCGCCGCCCTTGTCGGCCGAGAAATTCCAGCCGGTGAACTCACCGACCAGGACGATGCCGACACCAAGCGCCCAGACATGGGCCGGGCCAAGCACCCGAAGCAGCGATACCCGGTCGCCGTGAATTGTGGTGGTGGTGTTTTCAAGCGCGACCGTCATCGATCAATCCCCACTCAGATCCGGTGTTTTTCGGAAGCGGCTTCAAGCTCGCCTTCACGCGACGAGGTCAGAACGTCCTCGGAGTAGTTTGTATCGACCTTGAACCAGTCGTAGAGCATCCACAGCGCGAGCACGATCGAAATGCCCCAGCATGCGTAAGAGAGCGCCATCCACATGATCGTGTCCCCAAATTCTTCGTCGTCAAACCTTATTTGTCGTCGAACTTTTCTTTGATGACGTCTCGATATTCGCGGTCGGATGCCCGGAACAGGAAGACGAAATAGCCGATCAGCACGGCCGCCATGATGATCAGTGTCGGCCAGTCGATGATGTAGTGGAACCGGTTCTGGATGATGTCATGCGCGGTCTCCGGCGTGTAGCCGAGCTTCTCCCAGATCGAGGCCATTGTCGGGTTCTGTCCAAGGGCTTCCCAGGTCTTGGCATCAAGCGCGTCGATGGACTTCGCCGCCCCGGCCAATCCCATTTTCAGCGGCAGCCACAGCGCCACGAAGATGGCGACCACGACAACGGCAATATCGAAAACCTGCCCAGCCTTGCTTTGCTCCGGCGGCGTATAACGCGGCATGTCTGTGCTCCTCAGGCCTTGCGATTGCGGGATGCGTCGGCGTTCTTGATGTCGAGCCCGTAGATGAAGTCCTTGTCTTCCTTGTAGTGCTTGACCATCGCCAGGATGGCCGCGGTGTTGAAGATCAGCACCAAGGCCGCGGCGATCGCCACGACGGCCTTGATGCCGCTATGCGGGATATAGGGCCACGTCATGAAGAGGACGAAGAGGATCGTCGCCCACAGGCAGATGATTAGGAGCGCGGAGCCGCGCACGTCGGAACGGTACAGCGCCTCGATGCGCTGCTGCAGGTCTGACATCGGTTTTCCCCTTCTTTGCCGACGCCCGGTTCCGAATTGACCGCCCGCCGCTCTCTTTCAAGAGAGTAAAATTTTTTTCATAAGCTCCGCCCGAATCCCGGACTTGTCAAGACGAATTTACGTAGAGTTAACCGCTCGCTTCGAGTGAACAATTTTGCCTGACAATGAAATTATTTGCTTCAAGGGGATTGCAGGCCTCCTGCGTTTGCGGTCAATATTCCATCCAAAGCTCCGCCCCCGGGCAAAGGAGCAGGGAACAGCAGGATTTTCGAACGGAGGACGAGCGGATGACGGCATCCTGGAGATTTTCAACCCTGGCGGATCGCCATCGCGCCTTGGGGTCGAAACTCGAAGACTGGAGCGGTATGGGCACCGCCTGGACCTACGACAAGGATGCCGATGAAGAATATGTCGCCATCCGCACCAAGGCCGGGCTGATGGATGTTTCCGGCCTGAAGAAGGTGCACATCACAGGACCGCACGCCTCGCATCTCATCGACCTCGCCACAACACGCGACGTCGAAAAGATCTATCCCGGCAAATCGGCCTATGCCTGCATGCTGAACGAAGCGGGAAAGTTCACCGACGACTGCATCCTCTACCGCACGGGGCCGAATTCCTGGATGGTGGTGCACGGCTCCGGCACCGGCCATGAGGAACTGCAGCGGGCGGCGATGGGCCGGGACGTGTCGCTGCGCTTCGACGACAATCTGCACGATTTGTCGCTGCAGGGGCCAACAGCCGTCGACTATCTGGCCAAGCACGTGCCCGGCATCCGCGACCTCAACTATTTCCACCATATGCAGACGCAGCTGTTCGGCTTCCCCGTCATGATCTCGCGCACCGGCTATACCGGCGAGCGCGGCTACGAGATTTTCTGCCGTGGCCAGGATGCCGGCGCGATCTGGGACAGGATCCTCGACGAGGGCAAGAGCGCCGGCATCATCCCCTGCCGCTTCACCACGCTCGACATGCTGCGCGTCGAAAGCTACCTGCTGTTCTATCCATACGACAATTCCCAAAAGTATCCGTTCGAGAATGAAGGCCCTGGCGACACGCTGTGGGAGCTTGGCCTCGACTTCACCGTCAGCCCCGGCAAGACCGGCTTTCGCGGCGCCGAGGAGCACTATCGCCTGAAAGGCAAGGAGCGCTTCAAAATCTTTGGCGTGCTGCTCGACGGCAAGGAGTCGGCCGATGAAGGCGCGCCGGTCTATCGCGACGGCAAAAAGGTCGGCGTGGTGACCTGCGCCATGTATTCGCCGCTGGTCAAGAAATCGATGGGCATCGCCCGCCTCGATGTCGACTGCGCGGTCAAGGACACCAAGCTCGAAATCCGCAACAAGAGCGGGTCGATCAAAGCGACGGCGCAGCCCTTGCCGTTCGACGATCCCAAGAAGACCAAGCGCACGGCGAAAGGCTGAGGCATAATCGACAGCGAAGGGTTTCAAGGCACGAAGCAGCGAATGGCAGCCAAGACCATCATCAGCCGGCCCATTTACGGAACTCTCTCTCCGCAGCCCGGCAAGCATCATCTGTTTATCGCCGACGCCGAAGGCGCGCTGGCGATTGCCGACATGGCCGCCAGGGCTCCTTCCGGGTTCTTTGACGGGGCCGAAATCGTCTTCATTCCCGGTCCTGACGGCAAATACGTTGCCGCCCTGGAAGCGCTGAAGCCGGCGCAATTTCACATCGCGCCATCCTTCGCCAGCCTGCTGCCGCGTTTGAAGCAGACGCTGACCAACGCCCATATGGGCTTGCGCCTCTATCTCGCAGGCACCGAGGGACTGATCGGGCAGGCCATGCAGGTGGCGCTCGAAGCCGGCATCGACCACACCTCCATGCAGACCGAACATCGCGGCTCGCTGGCCAGGCGCATGCAGTGTGTCCACTGCAAGGGCATCACCGAAAACGTGACGACGCAGCCGGCAACCTGTTCGCATTGTGGCCTGCTGCTGTTGGTACGCGATCACTATTCGAGGCGCCTCGCCGCCTTCCAGGGCGTCTGCATCAATGCCGAGGATCGCTCCGAGATTCCTCCCGTGGAGGAGGCCTTCCCATGAGCACCGGCACCACCAAGCTCGATGTCGTCGTCAGCGATGTCGTTCCGGTCAACGAGCTGGTCACCCGCTTTCATTTCCGCAGGCGCGACGGCGAGCTTTTGCCAACATTTTCCGGCGGCGCTCATGTCGTGGTCGAGATGCGCGACGGCGAGCGCACCAGGCTCAATCCCTATTCGTTGATGGGCTCGCCCCTAGACACGCGCGAATACACCATTTCGGTGCGCCGCGACGATGTCGGCCGCGGCGGCTCGCTGTTCATGCACAGGTCGGTCAAGCCGGGCCTGGAGATGGTGATCAGCTATCCGGTCAATCTTTTCTCGCTCGATCTCAGGGCGAAGAAACATTTGATGCTGGCTGGCGGCATCGGCATCACGCCGTTCATGGCGCAGACCGCGCAACTGGCGGGCGAGGGCGGCAATTTCGAACTGCACTACACCTGCCGCACCGCCTCGCTTGGTACCTATGCCGACGTACTCAGGGAACGCTACGGCCGTCGGGTCCGGCTCTATCACGATGACCTCGAGGAGCGCATCGAGCTCGACCGGCTTCTGTCGTCGCAGCCGCTCGGCACGCATCTCTATGTCTGCGGGCCGGCCGGCATGATCAACTGGGTGCGCGACCGCGCAGCAAGCCTGGGCTGGCCGCCGGAGACCGTACATTTCGAGCATTTCGCGGCGCCCCAGCCCGGCCTGCCGTTCGACGTGACGCTGGCCGTCAGTGGCAAGACCATACGCGTCGGCGAGCAGCAGAGCCTGCTCGAAGCCATCGAGGCCGCCGGCGTCGATCCGCCCTATCTCTGCCGGGGCGGCGTCTGCGGCCAGTGCGAGACCAACGTCATCTCGTGCGACGGCAAGTTCATCCACAACGACCATTGGCTGAGCGAGGAAGAGCACCGTGCCGGCAGGAAGATCATGCCGTGCGTGTCGCGCTTCGAGGGCAAATCATTGGTCCTGGAAAGATAGGAGGCGAGCTTGGGCATCACCTTTCGCAAGGAAAGCTTCCGTGACGACTTCACCTTCAGGAACAGCCCGGAGCACATCAGGCGGTTCCCGTTCCCGTTCCACGAAGACAGCTACATGTACGCGGTCAACATCGAGCCGCATGTCGTTGGCCCGAAGGGCTCGGTGCTGGAGAACCTGATCGACGTCGACGAACACTATGTCGCCGAAATGCAGGACCGCGCGATGGTGCTGGCCGAGGACCCGCTGCGTTGCCAGTCGCTGCCACACATGACGCTGGCCGGCTGGGACCTGCTGGAGCTCTTGATGGAGCAGCAGGCACTGGGCTACCCCGAGCATTTCACGCTGGAGCGAAACGGCGACCGCTGGCGCTGGATCAACCGGCCGCTCGGCATCGACGACACCTTCACCTTCGGCGATACCTCGACGCTGCCTTACGGGCCGATGGAATACATCACCCGCCAGAGCCAGGGCGATTTCTGCATCCTCGACCAGCGCGACGGCAATCTATGGATGGATGCCGGCATGGTCACCACCCAGGCCGACTGGTCGCTCGATTTCGACATCGGCATGAATTTCTTCGAGTGGCATGCGCCGGTGCCGCTGGCGCATGAGAAGGGGATTTTCGTCAGGGCGCTGAAATTCCTCACCAACATCCAGCAAGGCAAGCCGGCACGGCGCCTGAACTGGACGATGACCATCAATCCGCGCCTCGATACCAGCCCCGAAAACTACCACAAATGGGGTCCGGACCGCACGACCGTGACGCCCGAGAATGTCGGCGACAAGGTGCATCTGCGCGTCGAACTGCAGAGCTTCTGGCGACTGCCGCGCTCCAACGGCATCGTCTTCCCGATCCGCTGCTACCTGATCAAGATGGACGAGCTGGTGACGCAGCCGAAATGGGCACGGCGCCTGCATCGCGTCATACGCGACCTGCCGGAGGAACTCGCCACCTACAAGGGCCTGACGCGTTTTCGTCCCACGCTGGTGGAGTGGCTGTCGAAGTTTGATGATGGCAGTGCGACGTCACCCGGGTTTGGGCCGGACTAGGCAGGCCCCCTCATCCGGCCGCTACGCGGCCACCTTCTCCCCGAGGGGAGAAGAGATCGCCAAAGCTGGAGCCAGCTCCTCTCCCCTCGGGGAGAGGTCGGATTGCCCCGAATTGCTCTTTGCAATTCGGTCTTGGCAATCCGGGTGAGGGAGCAGCGGCGGCCCGCCTACCCAGCGCTATTCTGCGGATAACAGATAATCGAGAGATACCGCATCGGCAGTTTTGTCAGCTCTTCCGGCCCATGCGGCGCGTCGGCGTCGAAGAACAGGCTGTCGCCGGGCTTCATCGGATAGAGGTTGCTGCCGTGCCGGTAAACGACCTCGCCTTCCAGCATGTAGAGGAACTCCATGCCCTCGTGCTGGAAGGTCGGGAATACGTCCGAATCCTCGGTCAGCGTGATCAGATAGGGCTCGACCACGACGCCGCTGGTGTTTGACCCGATATGGCCGAGCAGATTGTACTGGTGGCCGGCGCGCGTGCCGCGGCGTTCGACATCGAGGCCCTGGCCGGCCTTGACGAAGACGGCGCTGCGCTCCTCCTCGAAGCGGCGGAAGAAGGCGGTGACCGGCACGCCGAGCGCCCGCGACAGTGCCTGCAAGGTGGTCAGCGACGGCGAGGTGATGCCGTTCTCAATCTTCGACAGCATGCCCAGCGAAATGTCGGTGGCGACAGCCAGATCGGCGACGGTGATGCCGAGCTTCTTTCGGAACGCCCGAACCTCGCGGCCGATCGCGACCTCCAGCACTTTTTCGCGGGTATCGCGAATGGCGTGCGGGTTCTGCGTCAGCGGTGCCCGGATGGTCTTTCCATCGGCCGAAACCTTTGGCTGCGGCTTTGCTTTCGCGGATGCGGGAGCAGTCTTGGAACCGGAATCTGTCTTCGCCATGTCTGTCCGAGCCCTCGAATATTTATTTCACCCTAGGTGAACTTATTCGCTGCCGATATAGGAGCGCAATGGCGACGGCAAGCCATCTTCTGTCGGGCGCGCCGGTCGTTGGAGCGCTGCCTTCGTCGGTTTTTCGCCAGGAATCCGTTGTACACAAACGCGTTCCCGCAGTTGGCTGTTGACAGCACGCAAGGGCTAATTATTGTCCTGTCAGTGAAATTTGTTTCGCTGGGGAAATCAAAAAAGTGGAGGCCCGGAAATGAAAACTCGCGTTGCCGTCATCGGAGCCGGACCGTCCGGCCTGGCACAGCTCAGGGCCTTCAAATCGGCCGCCGACAAGGGCGCCGACATTCCCGAGATCGTCTGTTTCGAGAAACAGTCGGACTGGGGCGGCCTGTGGAACTACACCTGGCGCACCGGCCTCGACGAGCATGGCGATCCCGTGCACGGCTCGATGTACCGCTACCTGTGGTCGAACGGACCGAAGGAGTGCCTGGAATTCGCCGACTACACGTTCGAGGAGCATTTCGGCCGGCCGATAGGTTCCTATCCGCCGCGCGCCGTGCTGTGGGACTATATCAAGGGCCGCGTCGAGAAATCGGGCCTACGCGAATGGGTGCGGTTCAACAGCCCGGTGCGCATGGTCACCTTCTCGGACGAGACGAAGAAGTTCACCGTCACCGCTCATGACCGCGGCAACGACGTCACTTATTCCGAAGAGTTCGACAATGTCGTCGTCGCCTCCGGGCATTTCTCGGTGCCCAACGTGCCCTATTTCGAAGGCTTCTCGACCTTCAACGGCCGTATCCTGCACAGCCACGATTTCCGCGACGCCATGGAGTTCAAGGGCAAGGACATCCTGATCATCGGCCGTTCCTATTCGGCCGAGGACATCGGCTCGCAATGCTACAAATACGGCGCCAAATCCATCACCTCCAGCTACCGCTCGAAGCCGATGGGCTTCAAATGGCCGGAGAACTGGAAAGAGGTGCCGCTGCTGCAGAAAGTCGTCGGCAAGACGGCGCATTTCAAGGACGGCACCACCAAGGACGTCGACGTTATCATCCTGTGCACCGGCTATCTCCATTCCTTCCCGTTCCTGACCGACGATCTGAAGCTCAAGACCGCCAACCGGATGTGGCCGCTGGACCTCTATGAAGGCGTCGTCTGGGAGAAGAACCCAAAACTGTCCTACATCGGCATGCAGGACCAGTTCTACACGTTCAACATGTTCGACGCGCAGGCCTGGTTCGCGCGCGATGTCATCATGGGCCGCATCAAATTGCCCTCCGCCGAGGCGATGGCGGCGCACGGCGCCAAATGGCGGGCGAGGGAAGAGACGCTGGAAGACGCCGAGCAGATGATCTGGTTCCAGGGCGACTACACCAAGGAATTGATGGACCAGACCGACTATCCCGGCTTCGACGTCGAGGCGGTCAACCAGACCTTCATGGAGTGGGAGCACCACAAGGCGGAAGACATAATGAGCTTCCGCGACCATTCCTACCGTTCGCTGATGACGGGCACCATGGCGCCGCTGCACCACACGCCGTGGCTGCAGGCGCTGGACGATACGATGGAGAGTTACCTCGAAGTGAAAAGCGTCGCGGCGGAATAGCCGCGGCGCATCTTCAGGATTACCCCAATCTTGCCCTGGCCTTGGCTGTCCATGCGCTGAACAGCCGGTCGGCGACGATGCCGATGAAGGCGATGGCCAGGCCGGCGACGATGCCGCGGCCGGAATCGGCCTTCGACAGCGCGATGAACACTTCCTGACCGAGATCGCGCGTGCCGACCATGGCGCAGATGATGACCATCGCCAGCGCCATCAGGATGGTTTGGTTCACACCCAGCATGATCTCTGGAAGCGCCAGCGGCAGCTGCACCCGAAAGAAGGTCTGGCGCGGCGTGCAGCCGGACACCTTCGCCGCCTCGATCAGCGCCGGCGGCACCTGCCGGATGCCGTGGTTGGTGTAGCGGATGGCCGGCACCACGGCGAAGGCGACCGTGGCGATCATGGCTGTGACGTCGCCAACCCGGAACAGCATGACCACGGGAATGATGAAGCAGAAGGACGGCAGCACCTGCAGCGTGTCGATGACGGGCGTGATTATCTTCTCGAAACGATCGCTGCGCGCTGCCGCGAGTCCGATCGGGATGCCGATCAGGCAAGCGATGAAGGCCGAGATGCCGCAGAGATAGACCGTCGCCATGGTCTTTTCCCAGAGTCCGGTGACGGCGCAGAAGGCGGTGAGTGCCGCGACAAGTGCGGCCAGCCGCAAGCCTGAGAGCTGGTAGCCGGCAAGGCCGAGCAGGAACACCGCGCCCAGCCACGGAAAGCCCTCGCAAAAGGCGCGTACCGGGTTGAGCACGTTGAGGATCAGCGCGACGCGAAAGGCTTCGATGATGTCGAAGAAGTTGATCGTCACCCAGTTCACCGCCGCCTTCCACAGCGGCGCGGTGGTGAAGGTGACCGCCTTCGGCACCGCCGCGAAGGCCGGCACGAACAGGCCAAGCAGCGTGGTGACGGCAAGGATCGCAATGGCCAGCGTCAGATTGGGATAGCGCCGCCACAAGCCCCTGTTTGCCTGCTGATGGAGATGGCCCTTGGCCTGCTTGTGCGCCATGGCCTGGCTCAGCCGGTCGAGCGCGATGGCCAGTGCGACGATGGCGAGGCCGGCTTCCATGGCTTCGCCGACCTTCAGCGCACGCAGCGCCAGAAGCACGTCATAGCCGAGCCCGCCTGCGCCGATCATCGAGGCGATGATGACCATGTTGAGCGCCAGCATGATCACCTGGTTGACGCCGACCATCAGTGTCGGCCGCGCCGACGGCAACAGGACGCGCCACAGTTTCTGCCGTGCCGTGCAGCCGGCCATGTCGCTGAACTCGCCGATCTCCAACGGCACGCGGTTGAGGCCGAGCATGGTTGCCCGCACCATCGGCGGCGTGGCGAAGATGGCGGTGGCGATCATCGCCGAGACCGGGCTGTTGCCGAACAGGAGCAGCATCGGGATGAGATAGGCGAAGGTCGGGATCGTCTGCATCAAGTCGAGGGCAGGGGAGACGACGAGCCGCTCCGCCCACGGCTTGCGCCATGCCCAGATGCCGGCGAACAGCCCGGTGAGAATACAGAACGGCACCGCGATCGAGATCAGCGCCAGGGTCAGCATGGCGCTGGTCCATTGGCCGAACAGCGCGATGTAGAGGAAACAGCCGCCGACCAGCAGGCTCAGCTTTCGGCCGCCCACGGCATGCCCGGCGAGGAACGCGACGGCGCAGACGCCGACCCAGGACAGGCGCGGCAAGACATAGGCGTCCACGCCATGGCCGAACTTGAAATTCTTGGCCAAGAGATTGAGCGCGAAATCGAGCGGCACGCCGAGCACCGTGGTGATCGAACGCGTCAGCCACGACAGGTTCGACTTGATCCAGCCCATCAGCGCGCTGACCCAGTCGGCGACGGGCACGACAGCCTCGGCCGGATAGTTGACAGCCCAGGGCAGCCTGTCCTGCAGCATGAACACCACCAGCACGGCGGCCAGTGCCAGGATCCAGATCAGCAGCCAACGCTGAACCGGCGGCCTTGCCTGGCTGGCGCTTGCCGTCACCGTCATGCGCCGGCTCTTGGCTTGTCGATGCCGGCCAGCAGCCCGATCACGGCTTGTGGCGTCACCTCGCCGATCGGCTTGCCGCTGCCGTTGACCACGGCGAATGGTTTGCCGGCGGCAACGATGCTGGCGGAAAAACTTGATATCTTGGCCTCGGGCGCCACCGTGCCGCCATGCTCGGCGCCGTCGCAGGTGCGCATCAGGCTGCGCGCCGAAATCACCTTGGCGCGGTCGACGTCGCGGGTGAATTCGGCGACATAGTCGGTCGCCGGATTGACCACCAGTTGCTCCGGCGTGCCGATCTGGATGACCTCGCCGTCCTTCATGATGGCGATGCGGTCAGCCAGCCTGATCGCCTCGTCGAAATCATGAGTGATGAAAACGATGGTCTTGTGCAGCATGGTCTGCAGCCGCATCAGCTCATCCTGCATCTCGCGGCGGATCAATGGATCGAGCGCCGAGAACGGCTCGTCGAGAAACCAGATTTCCGGCTTGGTGGCGAGGCTGCGGGCGATGCCGACACGCTGCTGCTGGCCGCCCGACAATTCGCGCGGATAGAAATGCTCGCGCCCGCGCAGGCCGACGAGTTCGATGACTTCCCGGGCGCGCGCCTCGCGTGTCGAACGGTCCTGTCCCTGGATGCTGAGCGGGAAGGCGATGTTGTCGAGCACGTTGAGATGCGGCAGCAAGGCGAAATTCTGGAACACCATGCCCATGCGGTGACGCCTGAGCTCGATCAGCGCGGCATCGGAAATCTTCAGCAGATCCTTGCCTTCGAACTCGACCTTGCCATGGGTCGGCTCGACCAGCCGTGACATGCAACGCACCAGCGTCGACTTGCCGGAGCCGGAGAGACCCATGATGATGAAGATCTCGCCCTGGCGGATTTCGAGGTCGACGGCGCGCACGGCCCCGACCAGACCGGCCGCGGTCACATCCGCCATGCTGGCCTTGCCATCGCGCTCGCGGATGAAATTGGCGGCGTTCGCTCCGAACAGCTTCCACACATTGCGGCAGGCAAGTTTGACAGGGCGGGCGTCCGTGCCCGGTTGCACCGCCCGCTGTTCAATCGCTTCCGTCATTCAGTCGTCCTTCTGGAGCATCAAGAGTTGAGACCCGGCTGGCCAACAGCCGGGTCTCGCGTTTTCCAGTCGGAGCGATCACTGCGCCCAGGCTTTCCAGTCTGCCTCATGGGCGGCGATCCAGGCGGCGGCGACGTCTTCCGGCGTCTTGCCGTCGAGGTCGATCTCGCCGCTCATCTTGTTGAGCTCGTCGGTGTCGATCGTGTAGGCCTTGGCCACCTTGTAGGCGACAGGCCATTTGTCCTTCATGCCGTTCCAGGCATATTTCCAGATCTCGCCATGTGGCTTGCCGCAGTCATATTTGGCGTCGGGGTTCACGCCCCATTTCGGGTCGTTGTAGCATTCGGGCGTGTATTCGGGGAACTGCACCCATTCGCCCTTGTATTTTGCAGGCGCCCAATGCGGCGAATAGATCCACAGCATGATCGGCGCCTTGCGCTGATAGGCGGAATCGAGTTCGGCGAACATCGCCGCGTCGGTGCCGGCATGGATGACGGTGAAGGGCAGTTTCAGGGCCGCTACACGCTCGTCGTCAAAGCCTTCCCAGGTCACCGGCCCGCCGAGATAACGCCCCTTCGGCGCCGTCTCGGCGGTCGAGAAGGCCTCAGCGCATTTCGGATCCTTCAGGGCTTCCCAATTGGGCAGGCCGGGGCACTTTTCCTTCATATATTCGGGAAACCACCATTCTTCCTTGGCTTTCGGACCGAGCTTGCCAAGCCGCTCG
The DNA here is from genome assembly GCF_020164775.1 of Mesorhizobium sp. ES1-6. Classification (NCBI taxonomy): domain Bacteria; kingdom Pseudomonadati; phylum Pseudomonadota; class Alphaproteobacteria; order Hyphomicrobiales; family Phyllobacteriaceae; genus Mesorhizobium; species Mesorhizobium sp. ES1-6. Next base: position 145,085 of record NZ_JAIUGU010000004.1, on the reverse strand, counting down.
GTCTGGCCAGTGGCGTCGGAGGCTTTCATTGCCTCGCCGGCGGTGGTGTCCCAGAACTCCAGGCCGACATCGATGTCACCATTGGTGAGGCCGGTGGTCAGGCTGGAGAGGTAATCGGCGGTCGGGTATTCGACGGTGTAGCCGAGCTTTTCCAGGATGCCGCCGAGGATCTTGGCGTTGAGGTTGACGCTGGTCCAGTCGAACAGCGCGATCTTGATCGGGTCGTTGGATTCAGGCGCCGCTGCCTGCGCTGTCGGCGTCATGGCACTTGCCGCGGCAAGTGCAAAAGCTCCCATTGAGAATTTCGAAATCACACTGCGAAATGGCATTGCTTGGTTCTCCTTCAAGCTGTGACGGTTACTGGTCGTTCCCTTCTTGCGTCTTTTCTTGATTGTGTTGGAAAGGCTGGCTGTTGCGCAAGGCTGTTGTCGCCCGGGCGCCGCCAGGCGCGGCACGGGCGTGTTGATGCTCGATTTCGGTGATGACGGATGCTGCCTGGGCGGCCAGTCTCATGGCCGATGGATCGCCGCGATAGCGATCATCCGCGGATCGATTGCCAGTCCTGCGGCGCCCTGCAAGGTGCGAGCCATCAAGGTCCCATGATCCCGAGCATTCCGGCGGAAGTGCTTCCGGCCAGCGGCTTGGCAAGCCCCATCTCGCCAAGGCCGTTTCATGGGATGAAATTATATATACCAACGTTCATGCCGCGCAACGACTAACGCTACGTTCGCGCCGTAATTTCAGACTGCGGGCCAAGTGGGCCGGCACCGGCGGGACATGGCTCGCATCCCTGTTACCAGCAGACGTAGCCGCCATCGACGATCAGGTCGAGGCCGGTGACGAAGCTCGAGGCGCGGCTGGCCAGGAACACGGTCGGTCCGACCATCTCTTCTGGCGCCGCCATGCGTCCCATCGGCGTATCGCGCTTGAAGATCTTTATCTGTTCGGCCACCTCCGGCCGCTTGTTCATCGGCGTCAGCGTGTAACCGGGGCTGACGACGTTGACGCGCAGCCCACGATCGGCCCACTCCATGGCGAGGCTCTTCGACATATGAATGACGGCTGCCTTCGAGGAATTGTAGTGCGCCTGCGTCAGCCCGCGATTGACGATGGTGCCCGACATCGAGGCGATGTTGATGATCGACCCCTTGCCGCGCGCCAGCATCTTGCGCGCCTCGGCCTGGCAGGACAGGAACACGCCGGCGACATTGACCTCGTGCACCTTCCGCCACGTCTCCAGCGACAGTGTCTCCGCCGGTTCGGAGCCGGCAATCCCGGCATTGTTGACGGCAACCGTCAAAGCACCGAGTTCGGCTTCCACGCGATCGATGGCGGCAGCCAGATCGTCCTCCGACGTCACCGTACCGGTTAGCATCAGCGCGCGGCGGCCGAGTGCCGTGATCCGGTGGGCGGTTTCGTCCAGCCCGCCCTTCGACGCATGGCCGAAACAGGCGACATCGGCGCCGGCCTCGGCCAGCCCGATCGCGATTGCCTGGCCAATGCCGCTGCCGGCTCCGGTGACCAGCGCGACATCGCCGTCGAGTTTGAAAAGATCCATCGATAGCCCCTCCCTGGGTCCGGGGAAGGTATGCGCTACCCAATGCCTCGATCAAGCCACCACGCGCCTGACCGGTATCGTCCGTTCAGAAGTATCCGTCGGAGGCGGCCGTGGCTTCCTTCGGGATTTCGACGCCGTCGACCAGGATCTTGTCGACCAGTTCGTGGTGGAAGCAGACCAGGCCCTTGATGCGCTCCGCTTCGTGCACGGGTTCGGGATAATACCAGACCATGTTCTCGTGGCGCTTTTTCGCCGTCGTCACGTGATAGTAGTTGGAGATGCCCTTGTAGGGGCAGCGCGAAATGTAGCGGCTTGGCGAAAACATATCGAGCCGCGTGTCGGAAATCGGCAGGTAGTGGCGCACTGGATGGCCGGTCTCGAACAGGAACACGCCACGCCGTGAGTCGGCGACCTGCTCGCCGTCGAGGATGACCTGCACTCGCCGCGAGGAGGGCAGGCAGTCGACGCGGCGGAACGGATCGCGGGCGTGGACGAAGATCTCCTCGTCTTCCTCGAACCAGTGGCCCATCTTGCTCCACACGAACGACATGTAGCCCGAGATCGGCGGGCAACCCTTGACGGGATCGAGATAGCGCCATGCGCCATCCTCGACCAAGGTGATGCCTGTATTCAGCGAGTAGTGCGTGGCGACGCCCTTGTATGGATCTTCCGTCGTCGTCTTCGAGGGCAGCAGGAATTCCTCGCGCACGTCCTCGATCGGGAAATAGTAGACCGGCAGATGGTCGGATTCGTACAGCACCAGCGCCCTGGTGGTGTCGGCGACGGTCATCGATCCCACCTGCACCCGCAGTCGCTTCAACGACGGCATGGTGAAGGCGACATAGCCAGGCTCGAACTCGTACTGGACGATCTGGTCGAGCACGGGGAAATGCGGTCCGCGACCGCGCAGGTGAGGCTTGCGAATGGTAGTCTCCCGTTTCTTGTCTTTCATGGCCGGATTTCGGCGCATGGCTAGGGCGATATGAGGCCGGGCCGAGGGCCGGGCAGGGCTTCCGGGCGGCGGGCGTCGCCGGCATCGAGCCGCTGGAACGATGGCCCCCCATCGTTCGTCGCGGCCCTGCTGCCGGATAGCCTCACCGCCCGAAACACGGAACCGTCCGATCTGGCCTCCGCCCGTTCGAGCATGATCTCAGCAGCCTCTATCCCAGCGACACACGATCGAGCAGCAGCCCGGCGGCGATCGGCGGCAGGCCGCTGACATTCTTGCGCACCGGCACCAGAAGATCGGGGAAGTAGCTGAAGATCACCGGTGTCTCGTCGAGCAGCAGATTCTGGATGTCGGAGGCCGCCGCGCGCTGAGCGCCGATGTCGAGCGCCTTGAGATAGCTCGTCACCATGCCATCATAGGCAGGGCTCTTGAAATGCGCCGCGTTCCACGGGCCGTCGCTGACCAGCGGGCTCTTCAAAAAGACATTCGGCACGGAGCGATGCGCGTAGTCGGTGATCCCCAACGGGCTGTCCAGCCAATCCGACTGGCCGAACACCGCCTTGCCGTAATATTTGTCCTGGTCCTCGATGTTCAGCGAGATGCGGGCGCCGATCTCCTTGGCGAAATTCTGGAACAGTTGCGCATAGGCTGGAATGTCGGAATAGCGCAGCGTCGTCAGCGTGATATCGAAACCATTGGCCAGACCCGCGGCCTCCATCAGCTGCTTGGCCTTGGCGATGTCCTGCGCGCGCTGCGGCACCGATTTGTCGGTGGCCGGGAAAGCCGGCGCGAACGGGCTGTCATTGCCGGTCGCCGCCATGCCGCGGCACAGTCCGTCGACCAGCTTGGAGCGGTCGATGCTGAGCGCCAGCGCCTGGCGCACGCGCTTGTCGGTGAACGGCGCCATGTCGCAGCGCATGTGAAGCTGGCGGTGCGCGGTCGAGGCGACCCGCAGCACCGTGATGTCGGGGCTGTTCAGCACCACCTGGCTGACATCGAGCGGCACGGCGTCGAGAATGTCGACCTCTCCGGCCTGCAGCGCCAGGATGCGCGGCTGCACGTCACCATAGAACTTGAACTCGAGCCGGTCAGGCAGCGCCTTCTCACCCCAATAGTCCTCATTACGCACGAAGGTCGCGCCGACTTTCGGCGTATAGCTCTCCATCCGGAACGGCCCGGTGCCTTCGAAGGTCTTTTCGTAGTCGCCCTTGTAGCTCGCCGGCAGGATGACGGCGTTGTAGTTGTCGATCGACACCGAATAGGGAAAGCTGCCGTTCGGCGCGTCGAGATGGAAGGCGACGGTATGATCGTCGACTTTCCGGGCGCCACCCTTCGACAGCAGGCCCTTGAACACCGACAGCGCGTTGGATGCGCCGTTCGGGTCGGCCAGCCGGTCGAAGGTGGCGACGACGTCGTCGGCCCTGAAGTCCTCGCCATTGTGGAATTTCACGCCCTTGCGCAGCTTGAAGGTCCACACGCTGCCGTCTTCGTTGGGCGACCAGCTTTCCGCCAGCACCGGTTTCAGGGTCAGGTCCGGCTGGGTGATGCAGAGGAATTCGGCAGTCTGGAAGACCAGTTGATAGCTGCCGCTGTCATAGAAGGTGACGGGGTCGATGGCGCCGCCCGGCGTGGCGACGCCCGCGCGCACCGTGCCGCCCGGCTTGCCTTCGGCGCGGGCCTCTTGCGTGGAGAACCCCGCCGCTCCCAGAATGCCACCAAGGAACGGCAGCGAAAGGCCAAGCACGCTGCCATGGCGCAGGAAATCGCGCCGGTCGAGCCTGCCGGCCAGCAATTCGTCGACAGCGGAATTTTCGATTGCGGTCAGGCTTTTGCGGGCGGCGTCAATCGTCACGAAATGCCTTGGCATGGCTGCATTCCTCGCTTGCCCGTGGGAGATCGGCCATTTAGGGCATTGTTGACCGCGACCGGAAAGCGATATTTTTTGATAGGGTCCATCGAAATTTTCGATGGAGGAGTGATGGCATGGATACCGAAAACCTGCGCAGCTTCCTCGAGGTCGCCGAACATGGCAGCTTCACTGTCGCCGCCAATCGGCTCAATCTCGCGCAGTCCACCGTCAGCGCCCGAATAAGGGGGCTGGAGGAGCAGTTGGGGCGAAGGCTTTTCGTCAGGGATCACGATGGCGTCTCGCTGACGCCGGCCGGCCGGCAGTTCCTGCCGCACGCTTCCTCCATCACCCGCACCTGGGAACAATCGAGGCAGGACATCGCCGTTCCCGATGGCTATGAAACGCTTCTGCGCTTCACCGCCCCTGCCTATCTCTGGGAGCGCATGACCTCGCCATGGGTCGAGTGGATGCGCGCCAGAAGGCCGAACGTGGCGCTGCGGCTGGAAGGAAGTTTTCCAGACCAGGCAATCGACCAACTGGCGGAAGGCCTGCTCGACATTTGCATCCTCTATCTGCCGCGGCCGCATCCCGGCATCGTCTATGAGACGCTCGCCGTCGACCAGGTAGTGCTCGTCCAGCATGCCGCGCAGACCAGGCCCTGGACCGAGAACTACATCCTGATGGACTGGGGGCTCGAATTCCGCATCGAGCATGACCGGGCCTTCGCGGGCATGGTCAAACCGGCCATCTCGGCCGGACTGGTCTTCATCGGCCTGCAGCATCTCCTGTCGCAGCACGCCGCCGCCTATCTGCCGCTCAGCGCCGTCAGCGGCCATATCGAGCGCGGTGAAATGAGACGCATCGACAACACGCCGGTGTTCCGGAGGCCGATCTATCTTGCCTATCCCTCGAACCCGGTCTCGTCGGATGTGCTCGATGTTGCTTTGACCGGGCTGCGCACGCTGGCCAGGGACTGGACGGAAGGTCAGGGGTTTTCGGAAGGCGACCGTTCCCTGGGCATCGCCGGCCAAGTGTAACCGGCCAGGCAAATGCGGTCACCCATGCGGTGTCTCGCTATGCCGGTTCGGCCACGGCTGCCTTCTGCAGCCGCGCCAGTTCGGCATAGGGAATGTGGCAGCGGATCGAATGTCCAGGCTGCGCCTCGGCCAGCGGTGGCTCCTGCTGTTCGCAGATCGGTCCGATCTTGCGCGGGCAGCGTGTGTGGAAGACGCAGCCCGAGGGCGGGTTGACGGCGCTGGGGATTTCCCCATCGAGCCGGATGCGCGCCGTCTCGGTCTGGTCGAGCTTGGGCACGGCCGAAAGCAGCGCCTCGGTGTAGGGGTGATGCGGCCCGGAAAACACTGCTTCCGACGGCCCGATCTCCATGATGCGGCCGAGATAGAGCACGGCGATCTTGTCGGAGAGGTAACGCACCACGCCGAGGTCGTGCGAGATGAAGATGTAGCTGACGTCTTCCTTCGACTGCAGGTCGGCAAGCAAATTGAGGATCGCCGCCTGGACGGAGACGTCGAGCGCCGAGGTCGGTTCGTCGCAGACGACGATGCGCGGATCGCCGGCGAAGGCGCGCGCGATGGCGACGCGCTGCTTCAGCCCGCCCGACAGCTGGCGCGGCTTGACCGCGAGATGCCGGTCGGTGAGCCGCACCGAGCGGACGAGGTCGTCGAGGCGCGCTTCCCGCGCCTTGCCGGAGAGGCCAGCCAGCCGCTTCAAGGCGCGGCCGAGAATGTGGCGGATCGAGTGCGAACGGTTAAGCGCGGAGTCCGGGTTCTGGAAGACGATCTGCATCGCCTTGACCTGGTCGTCGCCACGGTTCTCCAGCTTCGGCGCAAGCGCCTTGCCCTCGAGCTCGATGGTGCCGCCGGCGTCCGGTGGCACCAGGCCGAGCAGGAGCCTGGCGAAAGTGGTCTTCCCCGAGCCGGATTCCCCGACCAGCCCCAACGTCTCGCCGGGCCCGAGATCGAGCGAAACGTCCTTGACGGCGCGCAAGGGATAGCCATGGCTGGCATAGGTCTTGTTCAGCCCGGCGACGCGCAGCACCGGCGCCGTTGCCGGCTTTGGTGCGGTGGCCACGTCCGCGGGCGTTGCGCGAGGCAGGGCCTGCGCCTGGTCGTGATAGTGGCAGCGCGATAGCCGCCTCCCGCGCTCGTCGGTGAGATCGTAGAGCGGCGGCAACTCCGTGCGGCAGCGCTCGGTGGCCAGCGCGCAACGGTCGGCGAAGGCGCAGCCCTTGATGACGGTGCCGATGCCGGGCAGGAAGCCCGGAATGGTGTCGAGCCGGCCCTGGTCCTTGCGCTGGCCGCCGCGCGGCAGGCAGCGCAGCAGCGCCACCGTATAAGGGTGGCGCGGATCGTTGAAGACGACGTCGGTCGGCCCTTCCTCGACCAGCATGCCGGCATAGAGCACGCCGACCCGGTCGCACATGTTGGAGACGACGGCGAGGTTGTGGCTGATGAACAGGATCGAGGCCGAGAGTTCCTGCCGCAGTTGCGCGATGAGGTCGAGCACCTCGGCCTCGACGGTCGCGTCCAGCCCGGTGGTCGGTTCGTCGAGGATCAGCATCGAAGGGTCATTGGCCAGCGCCATGGCGATCGCCACACGCTGCTGCATGCCACCGGAGAGCTGGTGCGGGTAGCGCTGCATGACGCTTGGCGGATCGGAGATGCGCACGCGGTTCAACATGGCAATGGCGCGATCGGTGGCCGCTTGGCCGGAAACGTCGGCAAGCTCGAAAATCTCGGTCAGTTGGCGGCCGATGCGGATCGACGGATTCAGCGCCTTGCCCGGATCCTGATAGACCATGGAGACGCTTTCGGCGCGGGCGCGCCGCAGCGCCTCGGCATCTAGCTTCATGACATCCTGGCCGTCGAGCGCGATGGCACCGCCTGATATCGAGCCATTGCGCGGGAGATAGCGCACCACGGCGAGCGCGGCTGTCGACTTGCCGCAGCCGGATTCGCCGACCAGCCCATAGGCCTCGCCCTGGCCGATGGTGAGGCTGAGATTGCGCAGCACCGCCCGGTTTCGGCCGCCGACGCGGTAGGCGACAGACAGGTCGCTGAGTTCCAATGCGTTCCTTGCCTTGGCGGGTTCAGTCATTGAACGCTCCATGCACGCCGTCGGCGGCCAGATTGACGCCGATCACCAGCGAGGCGATGGCGAGTGCGTCAAACAGCACCGTCCACCAGAAGCCGCCGCCGATCATGCCGTAATTCGAGGAGATGGAGAGCCCCCAGTCCGGAGACGGCGGCTGGATGCCGAAGCCCATGAAGGACAGCGTGGCGACGGCGAAGATGGCGTAGCCGAGCCGCACCGTGGTCTCGACCAGGATCGGCGGGATGACGTTGGGCAGGATCTCGACGAACATCGTATGAAGCGCGTTCTCATGTCTGAGTTGTGCGGCAGCGACATAGTCGAGTTCGCGCTCGGCCAGCACCGCCGAGCGCACGGTGCGCGCGATGATCGGCGCGAAGCTGAGGCCGATGACGACGATGACGGTGGTCTTGGAGGTGCCGAGCGCAACGATGGCGAGCAGCGCCACGATGACCACGGGGATGGCCATGAAGGCTTCCAGGATGCGGCTGACGACATCGTCGACCAGTCCGCGAAAGTAGCCCGTTAGCAAGCCGAGCGCGGTGCCCGCGACCGTCGCCAGCAAGGTCGCCAGCGGCGCGACGGTGAGGATATCGCGCGAGCCGACGATGACGCGCGAGAAGACGTCGCGGCCGATCTGGTCGGTGCCGAACCAGTGTTCGCGCGAAGGCGGCGCCAGCGCGTTGATGATGTCGTCGGCGAGCGGATCGTAGGGGACAAAATGTTCGCCAAACAGGGCGCAGACAACCCAGAACAGCACGATGGCTATGCCGACGAGGAAGGTTCGCGAGCGCAGCAGCGAGAACAGGACCTCGGCCAGCGGGCCGCGGCGCCGCGTGTCGTCCTGTGCGGGGGAGGGGGTCTGAACGGCGCTCATTGGTCTGACCCCAGCCGGATGCGCGGATTGAGCACGGAATAGAGGAAGTCGGCGACCAATGTCGCCACGGCATAGACGATGCCGATGGTGAGGATGCCTGATTCCAGCATCGGAAAATCCTTGCCGCGCGCGGCGGTGAAGATCAGTGAGCCGATGCCCTGGTAACGGAACAGCGTCTCGATCACGACGAGACCGCCGATGAGGTAACCGGTCTGGGTGGCGATGACGGTGATGGTCGGCAGCAGCGCATTTCGCAGCACGTGGCGCCAGATCACCGTGCGCCACGGCAGCCCTTTCAGCACCGCGGTCCGCGTATAGTCGGAATCGAGCGCCTCGATCATGCCCGAACGCGCCATGCGCGCGATATAGCCGAACAGCACCAGGAACAGCGGCAGGGCCGGCAGGATGAGGTAATAGAGCTGGGTGAAGAAGCCGGCGTCCTTCGGCCATGCCGCCGAGATCGGCAGCCAGCGCAGCCACACACCGAAGATCAGGATCAGGATGATGCCGGTGACGAATTCCGGCAGTACCGTCACCGACAGGCCGCCGAGGCTGATGATGCGGTCGAGCGGGCGGTTGAGGTTGAGCGCGGCAATCACACCGCCCAGGATGCCGATCGGCACCACCAGCACGAAGGCGACGGCCGCCAGCTTCATCGAATTGCCGAGCGCATCGATGACGAACGGCGCCACCGGCGAGCGGAAGATATAGGAGGTGCCCATGTCACCCTGGACGAAATTGGAAATCCAGCTCCAGTACTGGGTGAGAAGCGGGCGATCGACGCCGAGCGTGTGATTGAGCGCGTCGACCGCGCGCTGGTCGGCGAACGGTCCCAGGATCGCGCGCCCGACATTGCCGGGCAGGACCTGGCCACCCAGGAACACCATCACGCTGAGCAGGAACAGCGTCACCAGCGACAGCGAGACACGCCGGGCAAAGAAGGAGAGAATGGCTAGGCCTCCTTATGGTGGGGCTGGGGTTCGGACATGCCGGACACGTCGGCTAAACACACTGTGGCAGGTGGATCGAATGCTGTCACCGTTGGAACGGCGCCGTCAAATCGCGACACCTCGACCAGCGTCGAATTGCAGGTCGGCGATTGCGCAAGGCGCGATGTGCCTCGGTCGGCTGTCAGGACATTCGGATTGCCATGCTTTTCCAGGCTGTGCGGCCGTCCAGGCTCCGACGGATCGAACCAGGCACCCGTGGGCAACTGGACGACGCCCGGCATCAAGCCGTCCGTCAGCACGGCACCCGCAAGGCAGGAGCCGCGCTCGTTGAAGACGCGAACGACCGCTCCGTCCACGATGCCACGTGCCGCGGCATCCGCCGGATTGATCCACAGCGGTGCGCGGCCCGACACCTTGCCGGCGCGGCTGACCGAGCCATGATCGTGCTGGCTGTGCAGCTTGTCGGCCGGCTGCGGGGACAAGAGATGCAGTGGAAACCGGCCGGCAAGATCGCTTCCCAACCATTCCCGTGGTTCTCGCCACACGGCATGGCCAGGGCAGTCGTCATAGCCGAACGTTTTGATCGTGTCGGAGAAGAGTTCTATGCGGCCTGACGGCGTCGCCAGCCGGTGCCGCTCCGGGTCGGCGCGGAAGGCGCCAAGCAAGGTCTGCGACGTGACCTGGCGGACAAGATCGGCGTGGCCGTCCTGCCAGAAACGGTCGAAGGACGGCATCTCGACCCCGGCCGTGGCGGCAACTCCCCGGGCCTGCTCGTAAAGCAGCCGGATCCATTCGCCGGCATTGCGCCCTTCGGTGAAGGTTTCGCTGGTGCCGAGCCGCGCCGACAGAGCGGCGAAGATGGCGAAATCGTCGCGCGCCTCCCCGACGGGTCCGATCGCCTGCTTCATGGCGACGACCAGGTTTTCCCGGTTCGATAAGGCGAGGTCGTTCCGCTCCAGCGGCGTGGTGACCGGCAGCACGATGTCGGCATGGCGCGCTGTCGCCGTCCAGAAGGGTTCATGGACGATGACCGTTTCGGGACGTTGCCATGCCTCGACCAGGCGGTTCAGGTCCTGATGGTGATGGAATGGATTGCCGCCCGCCCAATAGACCAGCCTGGTGTCGGGGTAGGTCATCGCGGCGCCGTTGAATTCGAAAGCGCCGCCAGGATCGAGCAGCATGTCGGCCACGCGCGCGACCGGAATGAAGTCCGGCACCTGGTTCTTGCCTTGCGGCAGGGACGGCCAGCGGAACCCCATCTCCGGCCTGCCGGCGCCGTTTGTCGACGAATAGCCGAAGCCAAATCCGCCACCCGGCAATCCGATCTGTCCGAGCAGGGCGGCAAGCGTGATCGCCGCCCAGTAGGGCTGCTCGCCATGGTCGGCGCGCTGCAGCGACCAGCTGACCATCAGCATCGTGCGTTTGGCGGCCATCTCCCTGGCCAGGACGAGCATTGTCGCCTCGGCGACGCCGCTCAGCGCGGCAGCCCAGGCAGGGTCCTTCGGCTGGCCGTCGGTTTCACCCATGACATAGGCCCGCACCGCCTCGAAGCCCGTGCAGTAGCGAGCCAGGAACGCCTCGTCATGGCGGCCTTCGCTGATGAGGACGTGGCACAGGGCAAGCATCAGGGCGGTGTCGCTGTTCGGCCGCAGCCGCAGCCATTCGGTCTCGACGCCGCGCGGCGCGTCGTCGCGCACCGGTGAAACATTGATCAGCCGGGCGCCGTTGCCGACCGCGTTGCGCAAGGCCGCCGCCGCCTCGTGACGGGCCGCGCCGCCACCCTGGATCTGCGCGTTGCGCCAGGGCAGGCCGCCAAAGGCGACGATCAGTTCGCTATGTCGTTCGATCCCGTCCCAGGTGGAATGATTGCCCGTCAGGCCGTCCGTCCCGCCAAGCACATGCGGCAGGATGACCTCGGCCGCGCCGTAGGAATAGCTGAGCACCGAGCTCGTATAGCCGCCAATCGTGTTGAGGAAGCGATGGACCTGGCTTTGCGCGTGATGGAATCGCCCCGCGCTCGCCCATCCATAGGAACCGGCATAGATCGCGGCATTTCCGTGCTCGACGCGGACACGCTCCAGTTCCGCCGCCACGATATCGAGCGCGGTTTCCCAAGGGATTTCGACAAAAGCCTCGCCGCCGCGCCTGCCCGTGGGTTTGGACCTGCCACCCTCCAGCCAGCCGCGCCTGATGGCCGGGCGGGACACGCGCAGGTCGCCTTGTACCGTGTCGAGCATGGACTTGCCGATCGGCGAAGGATCGGGGTCGCCGCTCCACGGGTCGATGCCGACAAGCTTGCCGTTCTCGGCGCGGACTTCGTAGGTCCCCCAATGCATGGTGGTGAGCAGCGTCTCGGACTCCATGGGACGGGTCAACGATAGCTCGTCCCGCACAGCGAGGCTCGGCGTCTGGCGGGTGCGACGCACCTTGCCTTGACCGGCCGCGAAACCGCCAGCCCCGGCGGGGCTGGCCGTCGCGGGATGGGCTAGTTTCGGTCCACTTAGGCCTTCGATGCCTTTTCGAGGAACAGCTGCGACATCGCTGTCGGCTGCACCCCGGTCACGCCCTTGGCCGTCGCCGTCAGGTAGTCGTAGAAATAGCCGAAGATGACAGGCGTTTCCTCGAGCAGAAGCTTCTGGATCTTGCCAGCGTCGGCCTTCTGCGCCTCGAGGTCGAGTGCCGCGATATAGCTGGTCGCCAGCGCGTCGTAGTCCTTGTTCTTGAAGTGCGCCGCGTTCCAGGTGCCTTCGCTCTTCAGCGGCGCGGCAAGGTAGACGTTCGGCACGCCGCGGTGGCCGTAGTCGGTGATGCCCATCACCGAATCCAGCCAGTTCGATTTACCGAACACCGCATCGCCGTAATAGGCGCCCTGGTCGAGAATGTTCAGCTCGAGCTCGACGCCGATCTCCTTGACCCAGTTCTGGATGAGCTGGGCGTATTCGGGGATCTCGAGGTAGCGCTCGGTGGTCAGCGTCACCTTGAAGCCCTGGCCGACGCCGGCTGCTTCCATGAGCTGCTTGGCCTGGGCGATGTCCTGCTTGCGCTGCGGTATGGTTGTGTCGGTCGAGGGATAGACCGCGGCGAACGGGCTGTCATTGCCGAGCGCCGAGCGTCCCTTCATCAGGCCGGCGGCCAGCTTGTCGCGGTCGAGGCAGAGCGCGATGGCGCGGCGCACGCGCGCGTCTTTCAACGGGCCGTCGTCGCAGCGCATATGCAGCTGCTGGTGGGCGGACGACTTCAGGCTGATGATGTCGACATTGGGGTCGTTGAGCAGCGCCACACCTGACAGAACCGGCATCTGGTTGATGATGTCGATCTGCCCGCCCTGCAGCGCCAGGATCTGCGGCTGCATGTCGGCGAAGAAGGTGAATTCGGTGCGATCCGGCAACGCTTTCTCGCCCCAATAATCCTCGTTGCGGACGAAGGACGCACCGACCTTGGCGGTATATTTCTCGATCTTGAACGGCCCGGTGCCGTCGAAGCTCTTTTCGTAGTCGCCCTTGTAGGTCGCCGGGATGATGACGGCGTTGTAGTTGTCGGACGACAGCATGTAGGGGAAGTTGCCGTTCGGCGCATCGAGGTGGAACTCGACCGTATAGTCGTCGACCTTCTTGGAGGCGCCCTTCTGCAGGATGCCGGTGAACACCGAAAGCGCGTTGGACGAATTCGCCGGATCAGCGAGGCGGTCGATGCTGGCGACGACGTCGTCGGCCTTCATCTCGCCCCCCGAGTGGAATTTCACGCCCTTGCGCAGCTTGAAGGTCCACACCGTGCCTTTGTCGTTCGGCTTCCAGCTTTCGGCCAGCGCCGGCTTGAGCACGAGGTCGGGGCCGTCGACGCAGAGGAATTCAGCTACCTGCTGCATAACAAGCAGGCCGCCGGCGTCGGCGATGGTCACCGGATCGATCGTCGCGGCCGGCACGCTGCTGCCGACGCGGATGGTGGCGCCAGGCGCCCCGGCCCGGGCGAGCGACGGCATGGCGCCAAGGCCGGCGGCCGTGGTGATGCCGCCCAGAAGCGGCAGCGACAGGCCGAGCAGGCTGCCGTGGCGGATGAAGTCGCGGCGGCTGACGCGCCCGTCGACGAGGCCGTCGATCAGATGGTTTTCGAGCGGCGAGCGGCCACGCCGCAGCAGATCGAGAATGCGGTAATTCTTCATGGGTCTAAGCCCTTTCCCCAGTTGTTGTGGTTGGCGAGTGCAGTAAAATCGACGAGTTCCGTGGAGTTCTCCTGTCCCCGGGCCTCATCGGTATCGGTCGATGGACTGTAGCATGCGGCTCCGACCGGTCCATCCGCTCGTTGGGATGGAAAAGTCAGATTTTCTTGATGAATTGTCTGTCGGACAGGCGACCCGTAGTCGCCTTTTTCCCGATAAATCCTGCTTGCTTTTCGACATCCCTCCTAATTCAGCGGCAGTCTGCGGTAAGTCCCGGGTTTTTCCGGATCGTGATATTTGTTGCAGGGGCCGTTTTCGACGAAATCGCGATGACAGGCGGCAAGACGCTCCTGCGACAGCGTCACGCCGAGGCCGTGGCCTTCGGGGACCGGCACGGTGTTGTTCCTGGGCGCGAACGGGCCTTCCTCGATGATGTCCATCGGCTGCATGCGAAACAGCGACTGGTTGGGCTCCCGGATCCAGCCCAGCGCGGCGCACAGATGCAAGTAGCAGGCGCTGCCGACGCCGGTGTCGCCGCTGTAGCACCAATAGTCGATGCCGGCATGCTCGCAGGCGCCGACGAAGCGCAGCATGCGATTGATGCCGCCATGCGCCGTCGGGTTGCCGACAAAGGCGTCAGGCACTTTCAGCTCCGTGGCGCGGGCGATATCGATGTTGTGGGTCGAGAACGGGATCGAGGTGTGGCGCCGCAGCTCCCGCATCTCCTCGATGGTCGCCACCGGGTCTTCCCAGTTGCGCACGTCGAGCTCTTCCAGCGGCCGCGCCAACTGCCTGGCGGTCGCCAGCGAATAGGCCTGGTTGGAATCGATGCGGATCATCGCATCGTCGCCGAGCCTTTTGCGGATCAGCTCGACCATCTTCATCGACACCTTCGGGTCCTGTGTCGAGAACTTGCCTTCGAAGAAGGTCGTGCCGTGACGCTCATGGAGTTCGACACAGTAGTCGGCGACCGCTTCCGGCGTCTTCTCACCCGGCACCTTGGCCCCGTCGCCGCGCAGCGAGAAATAGTCGGTGAACGGGATGTCCTTGCGCACGGCGCCGCCGAGCAATTGGTAGAGCGGCTGCTTCCATGCCTTGCCACGCAGGTCCCACAGCGCCATTTCGATGGCGCCGAAGGCCATGATGCGGGTGCGGTCGTTGATCGATTGCACGCCGCTCCAGAAGGGCAGGCAGACTTCCTCGGCGCCGGCTATGTCGAAGGCGTCGCGGCCCGCGAGCCGCGGCGCCAGCACGTCGTTGATGACGGCGGCGGCTCCAGCCGTCGGCGCCTCGCCGATGCCGGTGAGCCCGTCTTCGGTCTCGACTTCGACAATGGTCGGTGAAAAACCGTCGAGTTCGCCGAACACCCAGACGTATGGCGCTTCCAGCCGGTAGTTAATCGGTGTTGCCTTGATGCGCTTGATCTTCATGTTCGGCCGGTCTCGAAGAAGGGTTCGCCGAGCAGGCTCGGATCGACATCGATGCCAAGGCCGTGGCCGTCGGGGATGCCCATGTGGCTGCCGGTCACCGGTGGTGCATTCCTGGCCGTGCGCACCGTCACCCATTCGTGGAAGGCGATGGCGTGCAGCCGGCGCTCGGCCGGCGTCGACAGCGACAGATGCGCCATCGCGGCCGTATCGATCTCCGCGCCGCCTGTGTCCTCGACCGTGATCATGAAGCCGAGATCGACGGCGACGTCGCGGATCAGCCGTGTCTGCGTCACGCCGCCCAGCCGCGAGATCTTCAACGTCAAACCATCGGCGGCACCGCGGCGGTGGATTTCCAGCATCTCGCCGAGCGAGGTGACGGATTCATCCAACACCATTGGCTTGTCGAGCATGCGGCGCACCGACATGTTCTCGTCGAGCGTCGTACAGGGCTGCTCGAACGTGTAGTCGATGCCGCGCGTTGCATCGGCGAACTGCCGCGCCTGATACGGCGTCCAGCCGGCATTGGCGTCACAGAAGATCACCGTGCCCTTCGGCACAGCCGAGGCCACCGTCGTTACGCGCTCGATATCGTCATGCACATTGCCGCCGACCTTGACCTGCAGGCGGCGGCAGCCTTCGGCGATGATCCGCTTGGCCAAAACCGCCATCTGATCGAGTGTGCCGTGGGTGACGACCCGGTAGGTCTCCGCCATGTCGCTTTCCTTGCCGCCGAGCAGCGTCACCAGCGGCACGCCGGCCGCGCGCGCGGCCAGATCCCAGCAGGCCATGTCGAGCGCCGATTTGACATAGGGATGGCCCTTGAACACGGTGTCCATCAGCCGTCCGATGCTGGCCAGCCCGCATGGATCCTGGCCGATGAGGTGTGGCGCGATCTCCGGCACGCCGGCCCGCGCGCCGGCCGGGAAGGCGGCCGAATAGAAATTGCCCAGCGGCGCCATTTCACCCCAGCCGGTGACGCCGCTGTCGGAGGTGATGGAGACGATCACGGCGTTGAAGCAGTCGGCCACGCGTCCCTTGGACATGCGGTAGGGGCCGTCCACGAAGGGCTGCACGACATGATAGGCTTTGATGGTTTCGATCTGCACGTCGGTATCCATTGTCCGCGATGAGGGAGGGATCAGGCGCCTTTCGACGGGCGCCGTTCGAGGCCGCGCGCATAGGCAAGAAGCTCTTCGAAATCGAGGTCGATATGCTCGCGGGCATGGCGCTGGGCGGCACGCATGTCGTGGCCCTTGAGCAGCGCCACATAGGTCTCGTGGACATCTTCGGCCGGCACGGCTTCCTTGCGCGCCTGCTGGTGCAGGGCGAAGTACATCTGCAAGCGGCTGGTCAGCCTTTGCCAGGTCTCCAGGAGCACCGAATTGTCGGCCCATTCATGGATCAGACCATGCAGTTGCAGCGCGGTTTCGATCTGCCTTGTGGTGTCGCGCTCGCGGGTCGCCTGCTTCACCGCCTCGTGGCGCTGGTCGAGCTCGTCGAGGAAACGCTGGTCGCGCTGCTTCCACATCCGTTCGATGGCGAATTCGTCCAGCACCTTGTTGAGCGAATAGGCATCGTCGATGTCCTTGGCCGTGACATTGATGACGAAGGTGCCGGCATAGGGGATGCTGGTCAGGATGCCCTCCTGCACCAGCTCCCGCATCGCCTCGCGCAGCGGCGCGCGGCTGACCCGCATCTGTTCGGAAATCCGGAGCTCGTTGAGTTTCTGTCCGGGCTCCAATTGTCCGGTCAGGATCGCGCGTCGCAACAGCGCGACGATCTCGGCGCGGCGCGTTGTATCAGCAATCGGGCTGAATTCCGTCTTCACCATCCGACCCACTCCAGCGAGACGAGAAGACAAGACAATCAGATTGTCGACAATCTAACAAGGGCTTTTTTGGATTTTCATCGTCACCGGGCAGCCCCGTCGGATGCCGTCGGGCTGGTCAAGCCGCGCGGCCGTAGAACCCGACACGCTCTTCCGCGCTGAACATCACGCCTGGCCTCTCATAGTAGGAGAACACCGAGATCATCCGTTCGCGTTCGCCTTCGACCGTGGTGACGCGGTGCGCGGTGTTCTTGCCGCGAAACACGTTCAGCGTGCCGGGCCTCATGCGCAGGATCCTGGCTTCGGGGTCACGCCCTTCGAGCAGTCTGGCGACGCCATCGTAGTTTGGATCCTCATCCGATCTGAGATTGGTGCGGTATTCCAAGTCGCCGCCGCGCTCCGCCTGTTGCAGGAGCAGCGTGGTGGTGAATTCCGAGCGGTCGAAGTGCCAGTTCAGCGCTTCGCCGGCGCGGTAGGCCATCACATTCGTGCGTGCCAGCGGATCCTGCATGACATGCAGCTTCGCCTTGCCCGTCGTCGCGGCGAGGAAACGCACCAGCGGGTGGTACTCGTAGATCGCCATCACCATGCTGCCGGGAATCTGGTCGGCACAGATGGTGTGGCCGATGGTTTCCACCTTGCGCAGCGCGGGGTGGTCTGGCGCCAATTCGGGAATGTTGGGTTTGAAGTAGATGTTGTGCATGCGCTTGTGGACATGCGACCGCGTGTCCATGACCGGCTTGATTTCCCGCACCGCTTGTTCGGCGACGCCGGGTCGCAAAAAGCCTTCGAGATTGAACATGCCGTCGGCTGCGAGCGCCGCGATGGACTGCTCGACGAGGCGATCCCATTCGGGGCTGCCTTCGCGGTCGAGCGGATAGCGGTCAAGGTCGAGAATGTCTTTCATGGCGTGTGCTCCAGTCGGGCGCCCAAAGGCTGGGCACAGAAGACGGCAAAAAATTCTTTCTCTCAACGGATAAAATTATTAGGATTGGCCAAGAAAAACTTCTGAAGGCCTGATATGGACCGGCTGCCGCCACTGAATGCGATCAAGGCCTTCGAGGTCGCCGCTCGCGCAGGCAGCTTCACCTTGGCCGCGAGCGAGCTTGGCGTCTCCTCGGCGGCGGTCAGCCAGCAGATACGCAATCTCGAAAACTGGTTCGGCAAGCAGCTGTTCGTGCGCACGGGCAATCGCATCGCGCTGACCGACGCCGGCCACGCCATCTATCCGCAGACGGCGCGGGCGCTTGGCGACATTGCCGCCATCGGCCAGCGCATGCTTGAAGGCGGCCTGAGGACGCGGCTTGTCGTCAGCGTGCCGTTCTCGCTGGCCGAGCTATGGCTGGCGCCGAGGCTGGCTCTCCTCCTAGATGCCTTCCCGCACATGGCGATCGACGTGCGCGCCGAGGATGACCCGATCGACCTGAGGCGCCAGAACGTCGACCTGCGCATCAGCTATGGCGACTATCACTATCCCGGCCTGCGGATGGTCCGCCTCGTCCATGACGATGTGCTGCCGGTCTGCGCGCCGGAATTCTGGCATCGGCACGGCAAAGGCGATGCGGCTCTTACCGATTTGCATGAGAGCCTGTTCATCCACACCAACTGGGGACCGAACTATGCCTCGCACCCGAGCTGGGCCGATTGGTTCGCGGCATCCGGATCCAACCGGTCGGCCGACCCATCGCAGGGGCGCCGCGTCGGCCTGTCAAGCCTGGCGATAGCCTCGGCTCGGTTGGGCCTCGGCATTGCCCTTGGACAGCGGGTGATGGCCCAGGCCGATCTGGATGCGGGCCGGCTGATTGCGCTCTCTTCCGTCTCGGTGCGCCTGGGGCACCCATATTGCGCCTTCATGCCGCCGGCTAAGGCCGACCGTGCCGACGTCGCCGCTCTGCTTGGCCTGCTCGTGAAAACGGCGCCCGCGACCTGAGAAAAGGTCGAGGGCGCCGCGCGGAAACCGGGCCTGCGGGGGAGTCAGGTGGCCGGTTTCTGTGGGAGAGGCGAGATCGGCATTCCGGGGCCGATCTTCTGCAGATTGCCTGTGATCACTTGGTCGCCTTCGGCGACGCCGCTGAGGATGGCGATCATGTCGCCATTGGTCGGCCCCAGCGAAACCAGCCGCTGGTCGACCGTATTGCCCTTGCCGACGACATAGACATATTTGCCGAGCTGGCTCGAGCCCAGTGCGACCTGCGGTACCATCAGCGCATCGGGCTGTTGTTTGACGTGCAGCCGCACGCGGACATACTGGCCGGGCAAGAGCGTGAACTTGGCGTTGCCGATGGTGGCGCGTGCGGTGATCGTGCCGGTGGAGTGATCGACCGTGTTGTCGATGAAGGTAAGTTCGCCCTTCTGGTGGGCTTCGGTCTCACCCGGAAGCAGGATTTCGACCTCGATCGGACCGGCGGCGCGCGCCTCTTCGATCTGGGCCAGATCCGTCTCGCTCGGATTGAAGGTGACGTAGATCGGATCGAGCTGCACCAGCGTGTTGAGCACGGTGCCGGCAACGCTGACCAGCGTTCCAACCGAAGCCTGGTTGCGGCCCAGGCGTCCTGGGAACGGTGCGTGGATTTCAGCGTAGCTCAGATTGAGTTCGGCGGTGCGCACGGCAGCCTGGTTGAGCGCCAGCGACGCCTGCGCCTCGCGCAAGGTCGAGGTGCGCTGGTCGAAGCTGTCCTTGTCCAGGTAACCGCTCTTGGCGAGCTCGGTACCGCGGCCGAGATTGGAACGCGCATAATCGAGCGTCGCCGTATCGCGCTGAACCTGTGCCTTCGCCTGGTCGAGCGCCGCCTGGAAGTCATCGGGCGAGATCTTGTAGAGCATGTCGCCCTGCCGCACATCGGCGCCATCCTGCGCCGTCTGTTCCTGCAGATAGCCGGGGACGCGCGCCTGCAGCGTGATGCTGCGGATCGGCTCGGTCCGCGCTGCGTAGTCGAGGTAGATCGGAATGGTCTTCTTGACGACGCTCGCCACCGGCACCGGCATCACGAACGCGGCTGGAGCCGGCGTCGCCGCTCCGGCCGTGCCGGCGCTGAGTCTGAGATTGCCCATGTCGAGCAGGTGGACGCTGGCCACCGAGATCGCACCCAGCGCGACAGCCGTTCCCAACGCGATTTTCCATTTACGCATAGTGATTCTCCAATCTTATTCAGCCGCTTGCGCCAGGGGAGGGAAGGCGGTTTCGGCAGTTGGTTCAGTGTGTTGAGAAGCGGGCTCGTCGCCGCCGCGCCGTTCGCGCAGCTGTTCGATGACCGCGTAGAAGACCGGCACGAACACCAGCGACAGTATGGTCGCCGCCACCATGCCGCCAAACACGGTGGTGCCGATCGACTGACGGCTTGCCGCACCCGCGCCGGTGGCGATCATCAGCGGCACCACGCCAAGGATGAAAGCAAACGCGGTCATCAGGATCGGCCGCAGCCTCAGCCGCGCGGCTTCCATCGACGCCTCAACGATGCTGAGGCCTTCCTCGCGCCGCCGTCTTGCGAACTCGACGATCAGGATGGCGTTCTTGGCCGCCAGGCCGATCAGCATGACGAAGCCGATCTGCGAATAGACGTCGATCTGCATGCCGCGTACCCAAAGCGCGGCGAACGCGCCGAACAGGGCGAGCGGCACCGCCAGCAGCACCATGAACGGCATCGCCCAGCTCTCATACTGCGCCGCCAGGATCAGGAAGACGAAGACGATGGCGAGGCCGAAGACAACCGACGCGATCGAGCCCGCCTTGAGCTCCTGGAAGGTGATGCCGGTCCATTCGAAGCCGAAATCCCTGGGCAGTGCAGTGGCGGCGGCCCGTTCCATCGCGGCGACCGCCTGTCCGGACGAATAACCGGGCGCGGCGCCGCCATTGATCGTGGCCGAGGCGTTGTTGTTGTAGTGCGGCACGGTTTCCGGGCCGACGAACGGCACCAGCTTGCCCAGCGTGCTGAGCGGCACCATGCCTCCGGAAGCATTGCGCACATAGAGCCGTGAGATATCGGCGGCACCCGCACGTGAATCTTTGTCGGCCTGGATGGTCACCCGGAAGGTGCGGCCGAACAGGTTGAAGTCGTTCACGTAGAGCGAGCCGAGGTAGATCTGCAGCGTGTTGAAGACGTCGGGGAGGTTGAGGCCGAGCAGCTTCGCCTTGGCACGGTCGAGATCGTAGTTGAACTGCGGCGTCGAGGTCGAGAACGGCGAGAACAGCTGCTGCGGATTGATTTCCGGTTGCTTGCGCGCCTCGGCGATCACCGCTTGCGTGGCGTCGTTGAGGGCTGTGCTGCCGCGGCCGGTAAGGTCCTCGACAACGAATTCGAAGCCGCCCGTGGTGCCGATGCCGGGGATGGAAGGCGGATCGAAGGAGAGCGCGAAGGCTTCCGGAATCTGCATCAGCTTGCCGCGCACGTCGGCGACGAGCTTCGATGCGCTCTGGTCGGGGCCACGCTCCTCCCATGGCTTGAGGATGGCGAACTCGACCGCCGAGTTCGACTGCGCCGCACTGGTCAGGAAGTTCAGGCCACTGATCGAGCCGACGATGTCGACACCGGGCGTCGCCTGCAGGATATCGCGCGCCTTCTGGGCCACCGCATCGGTGCGCTCCAGCGAGGCGCCGTCCGGCAACTGGATGACGACGAAGAAATAACCCTGGTCCTCGACCGGAAGGAAGGTCGAGGGCAGCTTTTGCCAGACGAAGTAGGTGGCGACCAGGCCGGCCGCGAACAGGCCGAGCATGATCCAGCGCAGCCGGATGAGAAAGCGCACGCCATGGGCGTAGGCATGTGACAGCCTGTCGAAGCCCGTATTGAACCAGCGGAACAGAACAAACTGCGTCTCGCCGCGATGGCGCAGGAAGGCGGCACTCAGCGCCGGGCTGAGCGTCAGCGAATTAAAGGCCGAGATGCCGACGGAGATCGCCACCGTCAACGCGAACTGGTTGTAGAGCTTTCCGGAAACACCGGGAATGAAGGCAACCGGCACAAACACGGCCATCAGCACCGCTGTCGTGGCGATGATCGGACCGGTGACTTCGGCCATGGCGGCTTTTGTCGCCGCCAGTGGTTTCAGTCCGGCCTCGAGCTGTCGTTCGACATTCTCGACCACGACGATGGCGTCGTCGACGACAAGGCCGATCGCCAGCACCATGCCAAGCAGCGAGAGCATGTTGAGCGAGAAACCCATCATCTCCATGACGACCAGCGTCGCCACCAGCGACACCGGGATGGCGATGGTCGGGATGATGGTCGTGCGCCAGCTCTGCAGGAAGATGAACACCACCGCCACGACGAGCACCAGGGCTTCGCCGAGCGTGATCAGCACGTCATGCATCGAGGCCGAGACGAAGCGCGTCGTATCGTAGTGCATCGCATAGTCGACGCCCTTGGGAAAACGCGCCGACAGTTCCTGCATCTTGTCCTTGACGCGCTGCTGCAGATCGAGCGCGTTGGAGCCGGGCATCTGATAGACGGCGAGCACCACGGTCGGGTCCTTGCCGAAGAAGGCCGACGACGAATATTGCAGCGCGCCGAGCTCGATACGGGCGACGTCGCGCAGCCGTACCAGCGAACCCGTATCGGTGTTGGCACGCACGACGATATCGCCGAACTCCTTGGGGTCGCTCAACCGCCCGACGGCATTGACCTGCATTTCGAAGGCGGTGCCGGCAGGCGCCGGCGACTGGCCGATCTTGCCGGCCGCCACCTGGACGTTCTGCTCGGCGATGGCATTTTGCACATCGACGGCTGTGATGCCGAGATTGGCGAGCTTGTCGGGATCGAGCCAGACGCGCATCGAATAGCGCCGTTCGCCGAAGATCTGCACGTCGCCGACGCCCGGCAGTCGCTTCAGCGGATCCACCACCTGCAGATAGGCAAGGTTGGAGAGCGCCACAGGATCGACGGAATGGTCGGGCGAGGTCAGGTTGACGATGAGAACGAAGTTCGGGTTCTGCTTCTTGATCGTCACGCCGCCCTGGTTGACGATCGCCGGCAGCGAGGAGGCGGCCTGCGAGACGCGGTTCTGGACGTCGACGGCGGCGGTGCTCAAGGAATAGCCGACATCGAAGGTGATGGTGATGGTCGACGAGCCGTCATTGGAGCTTGTCGACGACATGTAGGTCATGCCCTGCACGCCGTTGATCTGCTGCTCCAGCGGCGTTGTCACCGTATCGGCCACCACTTGCGCGCTGGCGCCTGGATAGTGGGCGCTGACCACGACTTGGGGCGGCGTGATGTCGGGAAACTGCGAGACGGGCAGCAGGAAATAACAAATCGTCCCGGCGAGCACCATGATGATGGCGATCGCCGAGGCGAAGATCGGACGATGGATGAAGAAGTTTACCACGACACGCACGCCTCTCCGGCCGCTCTTGCCCGCCCGAAGGCGCTGGCGACCCTGGACAACTGGCCCTGCCCGTCACGGGAGACTTCCCGTGAACGCAGCAACGGCACTTCGCGACGCTGCCCATCGGCGAGCGAGCGCAACATTTTCTCGAAGGCGCGGGGGTCGACCCCATCTGCTTTCATGACCAGCCGGATCATCGGATCCCGGACGGCCTCATCTATGGTAAGATCGCGGCGCTGTGGCATTGGCCGGCTCCTTGTCTGTCGATTCGCAGCCCATGCTCGCGAACCGTTTTTCATCTCGTCACCGGCCGAGGCCGCATGATTGGCAATCTCTTCGTCCATCTCGATCTGGTAGGACCAGTTCACGACCTTGTTATTGACGACGGACGCTATAGGTGTTACCAGTAAGTAACATGCTGGAAGTTACAGACCGGTAACACCCTAGTCAAGAGGTGGCCGAGGGTTTTTTGGAAACGAAAGGAGATCATGATGACAGACGGCGTCGTGGAGCGCTCTCGTCCCCGGGATCGGATCCTGGAGACGGCACGCGACATGTTCCACAAGCACGGCATCAAGGGCGTCGGCGTCGACGCCATCACCGAGGCCGCCGGCACGAACAAGATGACGCTCTATCGTCACTTTGAGTCCAAGGACGAACTGATCGTCGAATGCCTGCGTGCCAACGCGTTGAAAGCTGGCTCGATGTGGGAGGCGTTCGAGGCCGAGCATCCGGGCGACAAACTCGCTCAACTTCACGCCTGGGTCCGCAAGGCCGCCGCCATGCTCAACACCGACGGCCGCGGCTGCGACATGGCCAACGCCGCCGCTGAGCTGACCGAGCCCGATCATCCGGCAAGGCGCGTGATCAAGGAACTCAAGGAAGCCCAGCGCGAACGCCTGGTCGGCCTCTGCCGGGATGCCGGCATCGGCCAGGCCGAGCTTCTCGCCGATACGCTGTCGCTGCTGTTCGAGGGCGCGCGGGTCAGCGTGCAGACCGTCGGTGCCGAGGGTCCGAGCACGCAGTTCGTGCGTATGGCCGAAGGGCTGATCGTTTCCTTCAGGGGAACCGCGGCAGGCTGATATTTGCCCGACTGCCGACGACCGCGCGATCCCGTGGTCGAGGACTGGCGGAGCTATGTGCCGGCGGCGCTCGTGATTATGCCCGGAACGAAAAAAGCCCGCTGCCGGGAGGAGGTGGCAGCGGGCTCGATTTCGAATGTGGCGCGGGAGGAGGTGCACCCCATTCAGCGTCGGCATCGCATCTGGGAGGAGTAGATGGCCGACAACCAGAACCTACGAGTTGCCCAATGATTCGGCAACAATGAATTGTGCATAGCTGCTGTGCAGATTTGCCGTGCCAATTATCATACCAATATGGGAACGCGGTTTGCCCAGGCCGCCCGGTCTCACTGGACGGGCACATTTTCCCTGAAAATCAGTCGCGGCTCGATGAATTTGCGCGTGAGATAGGGCGCCGACGATGCGATCGAGCCGAGCAACTGGATGACCGACTGTTCCGCGATCAGCCTGGCGTTCTGGTCGATGACGACGTCGGCGAGGTCGTCGACGAGATAGCCGCGCGTTTCCCTGGTCAGGTCGTGGCAGATGAACACCGGCTTGCGGTTGGGCCTTGCTTCCCTGATCGCCTTGGCAATGCCGGAGCGCCCGGCGCCGACGCAATAGATGCCGAGCAGTTCCGGTTCGTTGCGCAACGCCTTCATGGTCTCCGCATAGCTGGCGTCAGGCTCGTCATTGATCTCGACGGCGCTGCTGACGGTGAGGTTGGGAAATTCCTCGCCAAGCACCGAGCGGAATCCCATCTCGCGCTCTTCATGGCCGCGATAGGAGCGCGAGCCGACCACCATCGCCAGCCGCCCCTCGCGGCCGCCGAGGAAGCGTCCCATCAAAAGCGCCGCCGTCCGTCCCGCCACGCGGTTGTCGATGCCGACATAGGCCGAGCGCGGCGCTGTCGGAATATCGGACACGAGCGTCACCAGACGGATGCCGGCCTCGACCACGTCGCGCAATATGTTGCGTGTCCTGGGATGATCGACGGCGATGACACCGACGCCATTGGCCCGCAGCGACAGTTTTTCGACCGCCGTCTGCAGGGCATTGGGCGAGATGCCGGCTAGATTGTGGATCCGGCAGGACGCCACAAGCGGCAGCCGTGAGGCGTAGTCCTCGATGTGCTTCGCCAGATCCTGCATGAAGGCGTTGGAGCCGATCGGCAGGAAGAATTCGAGGTTTGCGGGTTTCGATGGCAGCGTCACCTGGCCGGCGACCGGCAGGTAGCCGAGCTGCTTGGCGGCCTCCATGACACGTTGCCGGTTGGCCGCGCTCGCTCCGGGCCGATTGTTGAGCACCCTGTCGACCGTCGCGGTCGACAGCCCGCAATTCCTGGCGATGTCGGAGACGGTGGCCTTCATGCCGCGACCCTATGCGTCGATGCTCCCTCAGTGCCCGAGGGCGTCGCGAATGTCCTTGTCCGACATGCCGGTGATGATGCGCTCGACTTCCGTCACGGTGGTCGTCTTCGGATCGATGTTGTCGGCAACCACCTTGCCCCTGCGCATGACGACGATGCGGTCGACCACCTGGAAGACATGGTGGATGTTGTGCGCGATGAAGATGCAGGAATGGCCGGAATCGCGGGCACTGCGCACGAAGCTCAGCACGCCTTGCGTTTCGGCGACGCCGAGATTGTTGGTCGGTTCATCGAGGATGATGAGGTCGCTGTCGAAATGCATGGCGCGCGCGATCGCCACCGCCTGGCGCTCGCCGCCGGAGAGCGAGCCGATCGGCGTCGTCGGCGGGATGTTCTTGGAAATGCCGACCTGCTTGAGCAGGTCGCGGGCGACCGTGTTCATCGCCTCCTGGTCCATGCGGTTGAGGAAGCGCGGCGGCTTGATCGGCTCACGTCCCAGGAACAGGTTGCGCGCGATCGACAGTTGCGTGACCAAGGCGGAGTCCTGGTAAATGGTCTCGATGCCGTGGGCGATGGCATCGCTGGTGCTGCGCAAGGTGACCTTCTTGCCGCGGATGAAGATGTCGCCGCTGGTCAGCGGCACGGCGCCGGAGAGGACCTTGATCAACGTCGATTTGCCGGCGCCATTGTCGCCCAGCAGGCCGACGATCTCCCGCTCGTTGACATGGAAATTGGCATCCACCAGCGCCTGTACGCGGCCATAGGACTTGCGGATGTTCTGCATGCGGATCAATGGCTCGGCCATGGTTCAAGTCCCCGCCTGGTGCCGGCGTTCCAGCCATGAATGCAACGCCATCATGCCAAGGATGATGGCGCCGATGAAGATGTTGTAGGCAAGCCCGGGCACGCCGATCAGCACGATGCCGTTGCGCATCACGCGCAGGATCAGGATGCCGAGCACGGTGCCGATGATGGTGCCGCGCCCGCCGGTCAGCGCCGTGCCGCCGATCACCACCATGGCGATCACCTCGAGCTCGTAACCGGTGCCGCTGTTGGGGTTGGCGGCGGATGTGCGCAGCGAGGAGATGACGCCGGCAAGCGAGGCCATGACCGACGACAGGACGAACAGGCCGACCTTGACGCGGTTGACGTTGACACCGCGGGCGCGCGCCGCGTTGGGATTGCCGCCGGCCGCCTGGATCCAGTTGCCGGTCCGGCTTTGCGTCAGGACATAGCCGAGCGCGATCGCCGCTGCGATGAACCAGAACAGTGACATGTAGATGCGGAAGGGCCCGATGAAGAAGTCGCCGACCAGCGCCTCCGCCAGCCAGCTGCCCTCGGCGCTCCAGGTGCGCTGCGGAAATCCGTCGGTGATGAAAAGCGCACTGCCGCGCACCACCAAAAGCATGCCGAGCGTCACCAGGAAGGAAGGGATCTTGAGCTGCGTGACGAACCAGCCATTGACCAGGCCGATCAAAGCCGCAACCAGCAGCGCGACGACGAAGCCCATTTCCAGCGAGGTGACGCCGGCATTGAACAGCGTCCACATCAGCACCGGCGAGAAGCCGAACAGGGACCCAACCGAAAGGTCGAATTCGCCCGACGTCATCAGCAGCGTCATCGCCAGTGCGATCAGGCCGAGTTCGACGGTGAAGGCCAGCGTGTTGGAGATGTTCTGCGGCGACAGGAAGTCGTGGTTGAAACCCCAGAAAACGGCGATCTCGGCGATGAGCAGCACGAACGGTCCGAATTCCGGCCGCGCGATCAGGCGTTGGATGAGCGAATGATTTTCCACTGGGAACCCGCGACATGGTTGGAGCGGGCCGCACTCTCCACCGCATCGGGCGGACATGTCGCGGCGCAGGGAGATGTCTGGCGCCACGCCGAAATGCGCGGCGCCAGGGATCGCGGATTACTTGCCGGACAGGATCTTGTCGTAGACCGCCGCGGTGTCCTTCTCGTAGAGCGCGCCGGTGATGACGTTGAAGCCCGGAGGAATGCCGCTAGCCGCCATGTTGGCGAGCGACAGCGCGACATAGCTGGTCGCCTGTGGATCCTGCCACTGGCCGGCGTTGACATAGCCGTTCAGCACTTCCTGGGTGGTGTCGAGCGAGTTGCCCCAGCCGACGACCGGGATTTCGCCCGGCTTGACGCCGACCTGGTCGAAGACACGCTTGATCGAACCGGTGACGAGGTCGCCGAGGCCGATGATGGCGTTGACCTTGCCCTTGTGGGCGGTGAGGTAGTCGACCATGCGGTTGATCACCTCGGCCTGGTCCAGCGTCGCCTCGGTCACTTCATAGGTGATGCCAAGCGGTCCAAAGACGCTCTTGATGCCTTCCTCTTCCTGCACGCCGTAGGTGGCGCCGGGGATTTCGACCGGCATCCAGACGAAATCGCCCTTCTTCACCAGGCCCTTGTCGACCAGATACTGCGCCCAGTGCTTGCCGAAGGTGACGTTGTCGCCGCCGACATAGGCGTTGAAATTGGCCTTGGGATCGGGCGTGTTGAAGTTGATGATCGGGATGTTGGCCGCGCGCGCTTCCTTGACGATCTCGACAAGGCTGCCCGGATCGGGGCTGGTGGTGACGATGCCGTCGGCCTTGGCGGAGAGGGCGGCGCGAACCGCTTCCTGCTGCGAGGCGACGTCGCCATTGTGGAACGAGGTGTTGACGGTGTTGCCGGTGTCCTTGGCCCATTGCTTGGCGCCGGCAAGGAAGTAGGTCCAGACCGGGTCGGCCGGCCCGCCATGTGAGATCCAGTAGAACGTCTTGGCCTGCGCGGCTGCCGGAATGACGGTCAGCGCGATAAGCAGGCCGTAGAGCACAAGTCTCAGTCTTGTCAGCATTTGATTTCCTCCCGGTTGAAGATGATCCGTCCCTTGTTCCGGCTTCGGCCGGACCCGCGTCTTTTGCCAGCGCCGCTCGGAGCCTCAAGAGCATCCCCTTTTTCGACGAATGGCAAGCCTCCATCTGCAGATGTAGTTGGCGCCTGACGCGACGCCATCAACGACCCCATCAGATCGCATCAGTTGGGATGATTTTTCCCGGGCGGTCGGATGATTGTCGCCGAGGCTCAGCCGGCGGACTGTCCCGATCATGTTTGGGCGGTCACCTGGGGCGAAAGCCCCCGAAGAACCGCTTAGAGCAGGTGCGATCCCTATGCTTTCGGCAGTTAGCTGGGCAGCATGGGGCAGTTGGCGCCACGGCGGAGGCTGATATGCGCCACGTCGCCCGCGCTGAACTGAACGCCCTCGGCCTGGCGCGGCGCGTCGATGACGACGGGCATGCCTTGCCCCAATTCGGCATGCAGGCGCAACGTGCGGCCATGGAAGACGATGCTGTTGACCCGCGCCGGCGCCGTGCCGGGCGCGGCCTCGGCGGCCGCCAGCAGATCCTCGGGGCGCACGCCTATGGTGCGGACCTCGCCCTCCTGGGGCTGATCGGCCGTGTCGGGAACAGCTTCCAGCGGCAGGGCGCCGGCGGTGAACCTCAGGCGCTCGCCATCGCGGCCGACAAAGCGCGACTGCAGCAGGTTCATGGTGCCGATGAAACTTGCCACGAACTTCGTCGCGGGCCGGTCGTAAAGCGTCGCCGGCGGCGCGATCTGCTCGATGCCGCCCTTGTTCATGACAACGATGCGGTCGGAGATCGACAGCGCCTCGGTCTGGTCGTGGGTGACCATGACGAAGGTGGTGCCAAGCCGCGACTGCAGCCGCTTCAGTTCGACCTGCATCTGTTCGCGCAGATGTGCGTCGAGCGCCGACAGCGGCTCGTCGAGCAAGAGCACGCGCGGCTCGCAGACGATGGCACGCGCAAGCGCGACGCGCTGGCGCTGGCCGCCCGACAATTCGGAGACGCGGGCGCGCAGCTTGTCGGCAAGGCCGACCATGTCGAGAGCCTCGGCGACGCGCCTTGCCTGTTCGCCGCCGGTCAGCTTGCGCAGCGACAGGCCGAAGCCGACATTTTCGGCAACGTTCATATGGGGAAACAGGGCGTAGTCCTGGAACACGGTGTTGACCGGCCGGTCGAAGGGCCGGAGCGCGGTGATGTCGCGGCCGCCGAGCAGCACCTCGCCGCTCGACGGGCTTTCGAAGCCGGCGATGACGCGCAGGCTGGTGGTCTTGCCGCAACCGGACGGTCCCAGAAGGGTCAGGAATTCGCCGCCAACGATGTCGAGATCGACGGCATCGAGCCCGACGATGCCGCCCGGAAATACTTTCGACACCGCCCGCAGCCGCACGAGGGGATCAAGCGCCATCGCGAACCTCGGAGGGTTTGGTCGTGTTGACCCAGAGGATCTGGCACTGCTCCGCGCCGGGATTGCGGAAGGCGTGCAAAAGCGTGCTCTTGAACGCAAAACTGTCGCCGCTCTTCAGCCCGTATTTCGTCGAATCCACCACCAGTTCAACCTCACCCGAAAGCACGAAGCCGAACTCGTGGCCGGCATGCGCATAGGCTTCCGCGGTGCCGCCATTGGCCTCCACTGTCACCAGCATGCCGGTCAGCGTGGCGCCGGGCGGCGACAGCAGCGCCTTGGCGATGCCTTCCGACCTGACGGGGATCGACCGCCGCTTGTCGGCGCGCACGCAATAGAGATCGTTGACAGCGTCATTGCCGTCGGCGATCAGCGCCGACGGCTCGATGTCGAGGGCAGCCGCCAGCGGCCAGATCACCTTGACGCGCAGCGAGGACATGCCGCGCTCGATCTGACTAAGGGCGCCGATCGATATGCCGGCTTTTGCCGAGAGATCGGCCAGCGACAGACGGCGCTCCAGCCTGCGCGCCCGCACGCGCCGGCCGACGCGAATGTCGGCATCGTCCTTGGGTTCTTCGGCGGCTTCGTCCAGCATGTCCATGTGCACGTCCTCGTTGCGATATTTGCGGCTCGGGCCTGACTAAAGTCAGCTGCAAAATCGGGCCGAACCTTACCGCGACGTCAGCGCTGCCCCTCACCTGCCTGCCGGCATCCTCTCCCCGCATAGTGACGGGGCGAGGGGCACTGTGTCCCTCGTTTCGCCAATCGCCAACGCCGCAAGAAGCGAGCCGACATTGCGGCCAGCCCCTTCTCCCCGTCACTATACGGGGAGAAGTGCCCGGCAGGGCGATGAGGGGCGGCGCTGACTTCCGCAATTAACCCGACTCTGTCTCAGCTTACCCGCCAGCCTTCACCTTCTCGAACATCTTCGCCATATCGTCATTCTGTTTCATCGGGCCGGTGAAGATCGTGCTCTTCAGCATCACTTCCGGGTCGGAGGGCAGTTGCAGCTTCTCAAGCTCCTCCTTCGGCACGCCGGCGAAAGCGGTCGAGAGCGAGCTGCCATAGCCATAGGACTGGATCAGGTATTTGCCGGAGTCGGCATCCAGCCGGCTGTTGATGAAGTCGTAGGCGAGATCGACATTCTTGGCGTCCTTCAGCATGACGAAGCCGCAGGCCCAGGTCAGCATGCCCTCCTTCGGCTTCATGAACTCGACCGGCACGCCCTGCTTCTTCAGCGACGTGGCCGATGCGTTCCAGGTCATGGCGGCGACCAGCTGGCCGCTGGCCAGCGCCTGCTCGACCGAGGTCATGTCGGTGGTGTAGCTCGACAGCAGCGGGCGTTGCTCGCGCAGTTTCGCCGCCACCTTGTCCATCTGCTCGGCCGTCATGTCGAACGGGTTCACGCCGGCCAGAAGCGCGGCGACGATCGGCGTGTCGTGCACCGCGTCGATGGTCGCCATGCGGCCGGCATATTGCTTGTCCCACAGGAGGTTCCAACTGGTTTCCGGGTTCTTCACCAGATCGGTGCGGTAGAGGATCGAGGTGTTGCCCCAGTCCCACGGCACCATCCAGACCTTGCCGTCGCCGGCCTGCAGATCTGGCAGGTTCTTGAACACCGGGAAGATCGAATCCCAGTTCTTGATGCGCTTGGTGTCGATCGGCTGCAGCAAGCCTTCCTTGTTCCAGCGCGCCACCTTGTCATAGCAGGGATGGGCGATGTCGGGTCGGAAGCCAGCCTTGACCTTGGTGAAGGCATCGTCGTCGTCACCGAAGATCGAGGCCTCGACGCTATCGGGGTGCGCGGCAAGGAAGCTTTTGTTGAAATCGGGCAGTTCGTAGCCCGACCAGGTGAAGTATTGCAGCTTCTCGGCGGCGAGCGCCACGGTCGACGACAGTGCGAGCGCTAGGGCCGCGAGGCCGGCCCTGGCCTTGTGTCCGGTTAGCGATTTCAGGTGGAATGCCATTTTCGTTCTCCTCTCTGTTTGTTTTGGTTCAGGCTGGATTGCGTCGCGTGGCGCCAAGCCCGCGATGGCGCAGGATCTCGGCGGTGCCGGCGATGATGAAGGAAACTGCCAGGATCGCCGTCCCCAAGGCCATGACGGTCGGCAGCGAGCGGGGGAAGCGCAGCTGGCTCCATATGTAGAGCGGCAGTGTCGGCTCGGTGCCAGCGAGGAAGAAGACGACGATGAACTCGTCGAACGAAATCAGGAAGGCGAGCATGAAGGCCGACAGCACGGCAGGCAGGCTGAGCGGCAGCATGACGCGCCGGAACGTCGTCCAGTCGGAAGCGCCAAGGTCGAGCGCCGCCTCGCGAACGGTCTTCGGGATGGCGGCGAAACGGCTGCGCATGACGACCACGGTGGTCGGCAACGCGACCAGTATATGGCCGAGCACGATGGCGACACGCGATGGCCCGAGGCCGACGAGGTTGACTAGGATCAGCAGCGATATGCCGACGATGACGCCGGGAATGAGGATCGGCAATCGCGCGATGGCGCTAATCGTGGCGGCAAGCGGCGAGCGGCCATAGAGATCCATGTAGGACACGGTGATGCCGCACAGCGTGGCGCCCGAGGCCGCGATGGCGCCGATGACGAGACTGTTGACGAGCGCACCCGACAGTGCCGGATTGCCATGGAGCGTGGCATACCATTGCAGCGTGAAGCCCTGCAGGGGAAACGCGGCCTGGATGGAATCGTTGAAGGAAAACAGCGGGATCAGCAGCACCGGCAGATAGAGGAAGACCAGATAGGCAAGCACATAGAGGCCGAGCCAGCGGCCATCCCGTTTCATGCTGGCGCGCCCTGCGTTCATGTGCGGCTGCCAAACCGGCGGTCGGCGCCGCGCGCGACCAGCACCACGAGCAGGATCACCAGCATGACGCAGACCGAAAGCGCGGCGCCGAACGGCCAGTCATTGGCCTTGCCGAACTGCGACTGGATCAGCGAGCCGATCATGGTGCTGGCCGGGCCGCCGACCATGGCCGGTGTGACATAGTCGCCGACCGTCGGCACGAAGACGACGAGGGCAGCGGCCAGCACCCCTGGCATCGAATTCGGCAATACGACGCGACGGAACGCGGTAAAGGGTTTTGCGCCGAGATCGGAAGCGGCCTCGAGCAGGGATTTCGGGATCGTGTCCAGCGCCACGTAGATCGGCAGGATGGCGAACGGCGCATAGGCATGGGCGAGCGTGACGACGACTGCGGCCGGCGTGTTGAGGAAGGCCAGCGTCGGCTCGGACCAGATGCCGCTTTCGATCAGCGCCGAATTCAAGACACCGTTATAGGCGAGCACGATCTTCCAGGCGAAGACGCGCAGGAGATAGCTGGTCCAGAACGGCAGCGTCACCAGGAACAGCAGCAAACCGCGCCGGCGGCCGGCGTGGAAGGCCAGGTAGTAGGCGACGGGATAGGCAGTGACGACGGTTGCCACCGTCACCAGGCCAGCAATGATCAGCGAGCGCAATGTCACCGTCCAGTAGAGCGGATCGGTGGCCACGGTGAGGAAGTTTTCGCCGGTCAGCCCGACGCCGAGCAGCGAGCCGTCATTGCCGCGGAAAGCGAGAAACAGCACGAGGCCAAGCGCGAACAGGATCAGGAGGAAGGTGACCAGCGCGCCGGGCAGTAACATGGCAGCCCGGAAACCCGATGAAGACCGGGCCTCTGGCGTTCGGGCTGCAATGATGGCCGACATGACCTGCCTGAAAATTTGAAATCCGGTTAGATTTTTTCATATTCGTGAAACTGTCAAGCCAATTTATGTTTGATGGCGAGGCGGCGACCGACGCGCGGCACCAAGCTCTGGACCACTATCGATGGGATAGACCTTTGACCGAAATCCGGTGAAAGTGCCGCGCCGATCCGGCAAGCCGCATTTTTTCGATGATCAGAGGACCGCTGCCATGACCAATCCGACGCTTCTGCCCACCGAGGGCCTGTTTGTCGGCCGCGCCAGGAGCGGCGATGCCTCGCATCCCATGGTGGTCACGGTGCGCGACGGCACTGTCTTCGACATCACGTCGAGCGCTGCGCCGACGGTGCGTGACGTCTGCGAATTGGCCGATCCGGCCGGCCATGTGCGCTCGGCCAAGGGTACGTCGATAGGTTCGCTCGACGACATCGCGGCCAACAGTTTCGAAGCCACGCGCGACCGCGCAAAACCCTCTCTCCTTTCCCCGGTCGACCTGCAGGCGATCAAGGCATCGGGCGTCACCTTCGTCGTCAGCCTGCTCGAACGGGTGATCGAGGAACAGGCGCGCGGCTCGGCGGAAAAAGCCGACGCCATCCGCGCCGACATTGCCGGCCTGATCGGCCATGACCTGTCCAAGCTCAAGCCCGGTTCGCCCGAGGCGATGGAGATCAAGGCCAAGCTGATTTCACGCGGCGCCTGGTCGCAATATCTGGAAGTGGGCATCGGCCCGGATGCCGAGATCTTCACCAAGTGCCAGCCGATGGCCTCGGTCGGCTTCGGCGCCGATGTCGGCCTGCATCCGGTGTCGACCTGGAACAATCCGGAGCCGGAGATCGCCATGATCGCCGCCTCGAGCGGCAGGATCGTCGGCGCCACCATCGGCAACGACGTCAATCTGCGCGATGTCGAAGGGCGTTCGGCGCTGCTGCTCGGCAAGGCGAAGGACAACAATGCCTCGGCCTCGCTTGGCCCTTTCATCCGGCTGTTCGACGACACATTCTCCATCGCCGACGTTAAGCAGGCCGTCGTGCGCCTCAAGGTCGAGGGCGAGGACGGGTTTTCACTGGAGGGGGCGAGCTCGATGGCCGAGATCAGCCGCTCGCCGGAGGAACTGGTTGCCGCCGCCATGGGGCCGCATCACCAATATCCGGACGGGCTGGCGCTCTATCTCGGCACGATGTTCGTGCCGTCGAAGGATCGCGGCGAAAAGGGCAAGGGGTTTACGCACAAGGTCGGCGACATCGTCACCATCTCGTCGGAGAAATTCGGCGCGCTGGTCAACCGCGTGCGGCTGTCGCCTGACTGCCCCCACTGGACTTACGGCGCCAGCCATCTGATGCGCGACCTCGCCAAAGCCGGCCTATTTTCTGCTTGATTTGTTCCTGCTATGTTCTATACTTCTCGACCGGATGCAACTTGCCCGGTCGAGAGTAGTGATGAGTAGGCAACCTGCGTTGGGAACCGCCAAGAACGGCCAGATGTTTTGCCGACGGGATGAGTCCGAGCGACATTTTGACGACCGGATATTCTTCGCCATACTGGCCGAGAGCGCTATCGCCGGCCCCCTGGCGTGCAAGGCTGTCGCCCTCGAGCGGGAGCTGGGGTTGCAAGGCTGGCTTGTTCCGGAAGACCACATCCATATCTCGCTCGTCGGTCTCGGCGATCATGACGGGTTTCCTCAAAAGTTAGTCGAAATCGCCGGCCACATAGGCTCCATGGTGATCGCAAAACCTTTCGAGGTTTCGTTCGATCGCCTATCGGCTTTTGGCGGAGGTTCGCTCGTCCTTCGCGGTGGCAGTGGCAGCAATCCGGCATTGCAGGGGTTCTGGCGCAACCTTGCCGCTCTGATTTCCGACAGCCCGTTAAAAGGCTTTCTCACAAAGTCCATTGAACCGCACGTCACGCTGCTTCGCGATGAAGCCCGTGCTCCCAAAATTCGCGAACGATCAATTGACCCAGTCAGGTGGTGGGTGCGGGATTTTGTGTTGATTCACAGTCTCATCGGCAAGGGAATTTATGAGGAGCGTGGACGCTGGCAATTGACCGGGCGGGACGATTCCCTGGCCGGCATGTGAGACATCATCGTCACACGGC
This sequence comes from Mesorhizobium sp. ES1-6, assembly GCF_020164775.1. Taxonomy (NCBI): domain Bacteria; kingdom Pseudomonadati; phylum Pseudomonadota; class Alphaproteobacteria; order Hyphomicrobiales; family Phyllobacteriaceae; genus Mesorhizobium; species Mesorhizobium sp. ES1-6. The sequence continues at coordinate 109,580 of NZ_JAIUGU010000004.1, read as the reverse complement.
CACGCTATATCTATCGTCCTGACACGCCTTGTCAGCTGTCATCAGGGCAAAGCTGGCGGACCGGCAAGCGCTTCCCTACTTCGAATGCGTCTGAACAGGAGGAACACATGCCAATCGCGGAAATTGCCAAGGATTTCACCGAGCTGCTCCAGCAGGGCGATCACGCCGGTGCTGGCGAGAAGTACAACGCCGACGATATCGTCAGCTACGAAGCCATGGAAGGACCAATGGCCGTGGCCCATGGCAAAGAGGCTCTCAAGCAAAAGGGCCAATGGTGGCAAGAAAACCACGAAGTCCACGGTGGCTCGGTCGAGGGCCCTTATGTCAACGGCGACCAGTTCGCCGTGCGCTTCAAGTTCGACGTCACGCCCAAGGCCACAGGCGAGCGTGTCACCATGGATGAAGTCGGCCTGTACACGGTCAAGAACGGCAAGATCACGGAAGAGCGTTTTTACTATTGAGCCGCGAATCTCACCGGCCGGGAGCCTGCTCTTTGGGCTCCATGTCGGCAAACCAAGCATGATGGCCGGGGCCATACCCGGCCATCATGCGGCGGCTCAAATCGTCTTCACATATTGCGCAAGCTGATCGGCCACCGTGCCCCAGCCGTCGAAGAAACCCATCTCTTCATGGCTGTTGCGGGTCGCCTCGTCGCGATGGATGGCGGTGGCGGTGTAGCGTGTGCCCTTGCCGTCCGGGTGCAGCGAAATGACCGCGGTGATGAAAGGCTCGCCCGAGGGCCGATAGCCGGGCAATAGCGCATCGGTCCACACCAGCCGCTCGTTCGGCACGATCTCCAGATAGCAGCAATGGCGGTCGTTGACCTCCTTGCCGTCGGGCGACTGCATGCGTGTCCGGAACAGCCCGCCCGGCCTCAGATCGATCTCGCAGTCGGTGATCAACCAGGGCTTCGGCGTGAACCATTGCTTGACATGCTCCGGTGTCGTCCAGGCTTTCCACAGCAATTCGCGCGGCGCATCGATGGCGCGCTCCAGCATCAGGTCCAGTCTGGGATCCGGCTTGAACGGATAGCTCATTTTTCCTGCTCCTTGAGGGTCATCACATAGGCGTCGAACTGGTCGAGGCGGCGCTCCCACAGCGTGCGCTGTTCGGCCAGCCAGCTTTCGGCAAGTTTCAACGGTTCAGGCGCAAGCTCGTAAGTCCTGACCCTGCCGGTCTTTTGCGACCGAACCAGCCCGCAGCTTTCGAGTATTTTGAGGTGGTCGATGAAGGAGGGCAGGGCCATCTCGAAAGGCTGCGCCAGTTCGCTGACCGAGGCGGGGCTCCTGTTCAGTCGCTCGACCACGCGCCGCCGGGTCGGGTCGGCAAGCGCGCGAAAAATGCCGTCGATCGGCGGGAGGCTTGGACTTGCGCTCTGGAGGCTCGTCATCGATCGGTCCTGGGTCATCGCCAAAAGTGATGAGCGATACTTAGGTAAATTCCTTAGTATTGGCAAGCGCAAATTTCGCGAGCTGCTGGCAAAGCGGCAAGGGCGGTTCTAGGTTGCGAGACGGATTCGACTGTCAGCCACGGGAAGCACGTCTTGACGATCACCATGTACGGCATCACCAATTGCGACACGATCAAGAAGGCGCGCGTCTGGCTGGAGAGCCGTGACGTGCCCTATCGTTTCCATGACTATCGGACCGAAGGGATCGAGGCGGGCAAGCTGAATGGCTGGGTCGGCGAGGTCGGCTGGGAAAAGCTGCTCAACAAAGGCAGCACGACGTTTCGCGAACTGCCGGAGGCGGACAAGCAAGGCCTCGACGAGAACAAGGCCAAGGCCCTGATGCTGGCCAAGCCGACGATGATCAAGCGTCCGGTGCTGGAGGTTGGGGACAGCGTCCTCGTCGGGTTCAAGCCGGACGTTTATGAGGGGGCGGTGGGGAAGTAGGGCACCCCTTACTTCGTCATCCTATGGCGAAGCAAGGAGCGAAGCGACGCAGCGCGGACCATAGGATCCATGCCGTGACTTACGAACGTTGCAACGGTGCAGGTTATTGCTCCGCTGCACCCTCCACGGAGGCCGCGGCACGGATCCTCGGGTCAGCCCGAGGGATGACGAACGCGTAGTGGTCGATCGCTAATTGAGAATGCTTTCGCCTGCGGCCCTTGAAGCAGTTCACCGTTCTTCAGCCTTTTCCGCGCAAATACCCCGCCAGCGCCACGGCATTGTTATGCGCCTCGTCGTGCGCGCCGTAGAGCAGCGTCACCTTGCCTTCGCCGTGCAGAGCGCGCAGTCGCGCCACCGTTGCTTCATTTCCATCCAGCTCGGCCCGATACCGCTCCTGAAACTCCGCCCAGCGTTCCGGCTCGTGCCCGAACCATTTGCGCAGTTCGTCGCTCGGCGCGATCTCCTTCAGCCAGAGCGCCAGCGCGGCGTCCACCTTGCTGACGCCGCGCGGCCATATCCGATCCACCAGCACCCGCTGTCCATCGGCCTTGTCAGGTGCTTCGTAGACGCGCTTGACCGCGATATCGAAGGCCATCACACCTCCACCGTCTAGAGCCCCTGGGCCCACTCGCCATTGCGCATCACCGGCACGCGGCTGCCATCCTTGTTGACGCCGTCAATGTCGATCTTGTCCGACCCTATCATCCAGTCGATGTGGATGAAGCTCTTGTTGCCGCCGCGCTGGGCGATCTCGTCCTGGCTGAGCGAGGCGCCGTCGACGAAGCACTTCGAATAGCACTGGCCGAGCGCGATGTGGCAGGCGGCGTTCTCGTCGAACAGCGTGTTGAAGAACAACAGGCCGCTGGCCGAGATCGGCGAGGAATGCGGCACCAGCGCTACCTCGCCGAGACGACGCGCGCCTTCGTCGGTGTCGAGCACTTTCTTCAGCACGTCCTCGCCCTTCGAGGCCTTGGCCTCGACGATGCGCCCGCCTTCGAAGCGCACCGAGATCTCGTCGATCAGCGTGCCCTGGTAGGACAGCGGCTTGGTCGAGGAGACATGACCCTCGACGCGCCTCGCATGCGGCGTGGTGAAGACTTCCTCGGTCGGGATGTTGGGATTGCAGGTGATGCCGTTCTTGGCGGTCGAGGCGCCGCCCATCCATTCATGGCCATCCGCCAGTCCGACCGTCAGATCGGTGCCGGGTCCGGTAAAGTGCAGCGCATGGAAATTGTGGCCATTCAGCCATTCGGTGCGGCCGCGCAATGCCGCATTGTGCGCCGCCCAGTTGCCGAGCGGGTCCTCCACATCCACACGCGAGGCGGCGAAAATGGCGTCGGCGAGTTTCGCCACCGCAACGTCGTCGGCATCGCCTGGGAAAACCTGCCTGGCCCAGGCCAGATCCGGATAGGCGACGATGTTCCAGTTGATGTCGAAGCCGGTGATTTTTTCCAGCGCCGGCTGGTAGGCCATCGAATTGGCCTTGTTGGCGCGCGCCACCTTCGCCGGGTCCTGCGCCGACAACAGCGAGGGATCCTCGCCGCGCACGGCAAGCCGCGCCGCATTGTTGGAGAAGGCTTTCGCCATGCCTTCGTAGAGCCAGCCGGCGGCACGGTCGAAACCGGCGTCGGCACCGAAGCGGTAGCGCGCCAGCGTCATCTCGTCATCGTTGAAGATCGGCGTCACCAGCCCGGCGCCGGCCTTGTAGGCGTGTTCGACGATCCGCCTGGTCAGCGGTAGCGCCGCGATCGACGAGGTCAGCACCAGATCCTGTCCAGGCTGCAATTGCAGCCCGACCTTGATGGCGACTTCCGCCAGCCTGTCGAGCTTCACCGGGTCGATCGTAGCGGAAACGCCGCGCGAATGTGTGGTCATGATCCTGCCTGTCGTCGTGGGATGTCTGATTGAACATAGACCGGTGCCGCGGTGCTTTCCACCGTGATCGCGCCGCCGGGATCGGCGGCCGCCGATCCGAACTGCGCCATAGTCGCCGCGATCTCTTCGCGGATCCAGATCTTGAAGTCCCGCACCTTGCGGCTTTCGGCCTTGGTAGCGGAGGTCACCAGCCAGTAGCCGAGCCCGCTCTGGGCGCGAATGCCGAACGGCGCCACCAGCCGCCCGTCGGCCAGCGCGTCGGCTGCCAGCAATTGCCACCCCAGCATCACGCCATGGCCGGCGATCGCCGATTCCAGGCACAGCATCGGGTCGGTGAAGCGTGCACCTTTCAGGAAGGTGACGGGTTGAACGCCGGCGGCCGCGAACCAGCTCTCCCAGTTGATCATCGCCCGCTCGTCGGTGATGGCGCAGGTCTGCGCAAGGTCCCCGATCGACTTCAGTTTTCGTGCGATGCCAGGCGCGCAGACCGGAAAGACTTCCTGCGCCAGAAGCAGCTCCGCCTTCCCGCCCGGCCATTTGCCGTCGCCAAGCCGGATGGCGATGTCGATGTCGGAATGATCGAGATTGGCCAGCCGCACCGAGGCGTCGATGCGCAACAGCACGTTGGGATGGCGGTCGAAATGCCGCGAAAGTCTGGGCAACAACCATTTCGAGGCAAAGGCCGGGGCTGCCGAAACCACCAATGTGCATTGCGTCGCCTCGTCGGCCAATGCCACGGCCTGCGCAAGCTCGCGAAATCCAGCGCCAAGACGGGCCGCGAAGATGGCGCCGAACTCGGTCAGCACCAGACCGCTGGTCGTACGCTCGAACAGGGCCTGGCCGAGCTGCTTCTCGGTGCGGCTGATCTGCTGGCTGACGGCGCTGACGGAAACGTTGAGTTCGCTGGCGGCGGTCGCGAGCGAGCCGAGGCGGGCGACGGTTTCCACGGCGCGCAGGCCGTTGAGATGAACGCGGTTGAGCATGACCATTTGAGATTTTCTAAACCCATCCGACCGAAATCTCAATTGAAAGACACGCCGAAACGGCGGACTTATCGACGGGAGCCAGACCCGCGGAGCCAGAAATGCTGAGGATGCTGTCGTCGCTGAAGGTCCTGTTCGACGCCGCTTCGTCACATGAAACGCGCTGCGACATCGATACGCTGAGCTGGCTGACCGATCCGCTCGCGCATCCTGCGCTTGATGCGATGTCGGAGCGGGAGCTCGGCGATGTCCCGTTCCGGCTGACGGCGTGCCGGACAATGCATGAGACCGTTTCGCTGAACGCCGGTTTCGGCGGGCGCTGCTGAACCGCGATCCCGGTACTGGCCCAACACAAGGCGGATTGTTTCATCTGCCAGCACATTTATTGTGCACTGCAATGACATCGGCCCCATCGACAGCGCTTCGCTACGCCTTCGCCGGCATGATCGCCATGGCCGTCGCCATGGGCATCGGCCGCTTCGTCTACACGCCGATCCTGCCCGGCATGATGGAGGAACTGCATCTGTCGCCGGCCGATGCCGGCTGGATCGCCTCAGCCAACTATCTCGGCTACCTCGTCGGCGCGTTGGTCGCGGCGGGCAACTGGGCGCATGGACGCGAGCGTTCGCTGATGCTGGCCGCCCTCGGCGCCAACGCCGTGCTGGCCGTCCTGATGGGGCTGACCGACGCCGTGGCCGCCTTTCTCGCCATCCGTTTTCTCGCCGGCCTGGCGAGCGCCTTCGTCATGGTGTTCATGGCCAGCATCGTTTTCAGCCACATCGCGGCGGCCGGGCGCGGCGACCTGCAGGCCTGGCATTTCGGCGGCGTCGGTCTCGGCATCGCGATATCGGCGGCGATGATGGCGGTGCTGGTCACCGAGCATGCCGGCTGGGAGCAGGGCTGGCTGTGGTCGGGTGCGATTTCGGCTTGCGGCTTCGTCGCCGTCGCACTGCTGGCAAATGAGGGTCCGCTCACCGATGGCGCAGCCCCCCGTGAACCGGCGCTGCCGAAAGACCGGTCGCTGATCAAGGTGATCGTCGCCTATGGCCTTTTCGGTTTCGGCTATGTGGTGACGGCGACCTTCCTCGTCGCCATCGTCCGCCAGGGCGGCGGCAGCCGTGTCTTCGAGGCGGTGGTGTGGATGGTTGCCGGCCTTGCCGGTTTCCCTTCGGTCTGGTTGTGGCAGAAGATAGCGGAGCGGATCGGGCTCTATGCCACCTATGCCTTGGGATGTTTCGTCGAAGTTGTCGGCGTGACCGCGAGCGTGACCGCCGGCGGGCGCACGGGACCACTGCTTGGCGGCATACTCCTCGGCGGCACCTTCATTGCCATCACGGCGCTTGGCCTGCAGGCGGCCCGACAGCAGGCGCCAGCGTCACCCCGGCGCATCTTTGCCCTGATGACCGCCTCTTTCGGTCTTGGCCAGATCATCGGCCCGATCGCGGCCGGGTTGCTGGCCCAGGCGTCGGGCGATTTCTTCCTCGCCTCCATCGTCGCCGCGGCCGTGCTGGTCGTCTCCGGCGCCGTCACATGGTCGGCCGCGCCAAAATCGCCATGATTTGTGGTCTTGCTCTGCACCCGGCGTCGGGCAGGGCATTTTCTTTCCTCCTAATGTGTGACCTTATGCCCGCCGAACCACCTGATTTGCACATAGATCGAGGAATTCGCCACAGTGTTCGTATCCTTCTTCCCGCAGCCGAAGCTCTTTTTCTCTTCGGCCGCCATCTGGAGCCTTGCGGCGATCCTGTTCTGGTTTTTCGGCGGGGAGCAATTGGGGAGCCTCATAGGCCTGCCGCCGGCAGCCGCGGGGGCGCCGCCCATCATCGGCATCGCCGTTCTCGTGTCGAAACCGTTCCTCTGGTTCTACATCTATTTCGCGCTCTGCGTGGCGATCTTCTACGCGTTCTGGAGCTGGTATTCGCCGCATCCATGGCAGCGCTGGTCGATCCTGATGACGGCAGTCATCCTGTTTTTCATCTATTTCAACGTGCAGGTCAGCGTCGCCGTCAATGCCTGGTATGGCCCGTTCTTTGACTATGTGCAGGGCTTGATGTCGGGGACCGGAAAGTCGACGAACGCGGAGTTCTACACCGGATTGGCCGACTTCTCCTGGCTGGCGCTGGTCGGCATGAACGTGCAGGTGGTCAATGCCTTCATCGTCAGCCATTGGATCTTCCGCTGGCGCACGGCGATGAACAATTACTTCATCGAGAACTGGGGCAGGCTGCGGCACATCGAGGGCGCCTCGCAGCGTATCCAGGAGGACACGATGCGGTTCTCGCAGATCATGGAGGATCTCGGCTCCAGCTTCGTCCAGTCGATCATGACGCTGATCGCCTTCCTGCCGGTCATGATCCAGTTGCAGGCGCATATCAGCGAGTTGCCGATCATCGGCGCGATCCCGCAGCCATTGGTGGTTGCCGCGCTCGCCTGGTGTCTGTTCGGCACGATCTCGGTCATGATCGCGGGCCTGAAACTCCCGGGGCTGCAGTTCCGCAACCAGCGCGTCGAAGCCGCCTACCGCAAGGAACTGGTCTATGGCGAGGACCATGCGGACAGGGCGCAACCCGCCACCACCGCCGAGCTGTTCGCCAACGTCCGGCACAATTATTTCCGGCTCTATTTCCACTACATCTATTTCAATGTCGTCCGGTACACCTACCTGCAGGCCGACAACATTTTCTCGCTGTTGATTCTCGGACCGTCGCTGGTTGCGCACAAGATTACGTTTGGCGCGTTGAACCAGATCTCGAACGCCTTCGGCAAGGTGACGGGTTCGCTGCAGTTCCTGCTCACCTCATGGTCGACCATCGTCGAATTGCAGTCGGTGCACAAACGCCTGCGCGCCTTCGAGGCGACGCTGCTGGGCGAGCCTCTGCCGGAAATCGACCAGCGCTATCTGGCAAGGCAGGGCGCGGAAGATCCGGCTTAGGAAGTCCACGTTTTCATGGGGTCCAGGTTGGCGGCTCAGCCGCCAACCGTCGCTTGCTTCTGGCTGCTGTCCCGCCGCGAAACATAATCGCGAAAACTGATGCATTCGACATCGGCCTTGACGCAGACCTCGCCGGCAAAGCGTTCCAGCGCGTTCCAGTAGGCGCCGTCATTCATCAGCGTGAAGTGGAAGCCGAGTTCCAGCGGAACGCGCTTACCCTGATATTGCGCGTCGAAGGCGGCGCGGAACGCCTGGTAGGTCCGGTCGGCGAACTCGCCGGCCTTGCTCGGCCGCTCGAAACCGCCGGAATGGCGGACATAGAGATTGTAATCCATGGCGATCACCGGCCGCGATTTCGGCCCTTCCGGAATCTGCGGCAGGGAGAATCTGGTGATGCCGTCGACGGTCTGCGGCAGGGCAGGACCCTTTGAGACGCCGCTGGCGTCGAACTGGTAGCCGGCCGCCGGCAGCGCCTCGTAAAGCGCCTTGCCTGTCGACAGATACGGCGCCCGGAAACCGACCACCGCATGCCGCGCGAAATCGCGCCAGCCTTCGGGTTCGGGCGCAATGCCGTTGATGGCGTAGGCGTTTTCGAGAATGTGCTCGAAGGAGCCGAACTCTTTCAGCCAGTCGGCCTTGCTCCAGCCCTTGCCGTCGAAATGACCGCAGGCATGGCTGGCGATGTCGTGGCCTTCGGATGCGGCAAGCCCGATCTGCTCGAGCCGGTCCGCCACCTCCTGTCTGGATGCGGCAAAGCCGATGTTGGATTTGCCCCCTGTCTTGCCAGGTGCGGTGTATTGGCCGCGTGTCTCGGGCGACAGCAGGAAGACACAGGACAGAAAATAGGTGAAATGCGCCCCGGTGCGCTGGGCCAGCGCTCGGCTGCGCTTCCACTGCGGGATGTCGCGCGCGCTGTCGAAGGAGATGATGACGACCTGTTTCGGCCTTGCCGGTGCTGGTGGCGCGGGCGGATCGGCCAGGGCCGCGCCGGCGGTGGCGAACGAGGCAAGCGAGAACGCGACAACGCGGGACAAACAAGGCATCGGCAAATTTACAGGCTCCGGGTGGTCAGCAAGCCGGCTATCGCGCAAATGTGGCGCGGGTGCGATTGGGGTTTTCGTGGGTTGTCCAGGGGGACAAGCATCCGTTTGCCCCAGGAACAAACTTCCGTTTGCCCCAGGAATAGCCGATTTTCCGGTTGAACCCCTTCCATGCCGACAAAATTTCGCTAAAACGCGGGCTCATGAACCGCCCCGGCCCGGGGCAGGAATGGTTTTGATTGATGTCCGACGACAGTTTTATCCGCGAAGTCAATGACGAGATCCGCCGCGAACAGGCGCAGAAGCTGTGGGACCGTTTCGGCCCGGCCTTGATTGTCATCGCAGCCCTGGTGGTGCTCGGCACCGCCGCCTTCGTCGGCTATCGCTATTGGGACGAGACGCGCGCCAACCGCTCCGGCGATGCCTTCTCCCAGGCGCTGAAGCTCGCCAATGACGGCAAGAACGATGAAGCGCTGGCCGCGCTCGATCAGCTGGAAAAGGATGGCTACGGCGCCTATCCACTGCTCGCGCGCATGCGCGCCGCGACGGTGAAGGCCAACAAGGGCGACGTCGATGCCGCCGTCAAGGATTTCGACGATGTCGCCGCCGACACCGCCATTCCCCAGGGCCTGCGCGACATGGCGCGGCTGAGGGCGGGGCTCCTGCTCGTCGATCACGGCTCCTTCGCCGACGTGTCGAGCCGCGTCGAGGCGCTGACCTCGGACACCAACACGCTCCGCCACACGGCGCGCGAGGCGCTCGGCCTTGCCGCCTGGAAGGAAGGCAAGACCCAGGACGCGCTGAAGCTGTTCGACCAGATCGCTTCCGATGACGGCGCGCCGCGCAACACGCGCGAGCGGGCGACCTTGATGTCCGAACTGATCCGCGGGTCGGGCAGTGCGTCGTGACCCCTTACCCAAAGCGCGCAGCGGTTTGGGACCACGACATGCACGGAAGATGTAGGGTGGGATGACCTTCAAAGTCGCCATCATCGGCAGACCTAACGTCGGCAAATCGACCCTTTTCAATCGGCTGGTGGGAAGGAAGCTGGCGCTTGTCGACGACACGCCGGGCGTCACCCGCGATCGTCGCGTCCATGCCGCCAAGCTTTACGATCTGCATTTCGATGTCATCGATACCGCCGGCTTCGAGGATGCCGGCGCTTCGACCCTTCCGGGCCGCATGCGCGCGCAGACCGAAATCGCCATCCGCGAGGCGGACCTGATCTTCTTCACCATCGACGCCAAATCCGGCCTGCTGCCGGACGACAGGACCTTTGCCGAAATCGTCCGCAAATCCGGCAAGCCGGTCGTTCTGGTCGCCAACAAGGCCGAGGCGAAGGGCGCGCAGGGCGGCATGCTGGAAGCCTGGGAACTTGGCCTTGGCGAGCCGATCCCGGTTTCGGCCGAGCACGGCCAGGGCATGCCCGATTTGCGCGACGCGGTGATCGCGGCACTTGGCGAGGAGCGCGCCTTCGGTGAAGACGAAGACGGCGAAGGCGAAGAGACCGCGGGCGAGGTGCTGATTGGCGAGGACATCGCCGATCCGGACGCCGAGCCCACCTATGACGACACCAAGCCGATGCGCATCGCCGTCGTCGGACGGCCGAACGCCGGCAAGTCGACGCTGATCAATGCGCTGATCGGCGAGGAGCGGCTGCTGACCGGACCGGAAGCCGGCATCACCCGCGATTCCATCTCCGTCGACTGGGACTGGCGCGGCCGCCGCATAAAACTGTTCGATACGGCCGGCATGCGCCGCAAGGCCAGGATCCACGAAAAGCTGGAAGTGATGTCGGTGCAGGATGGTTTGCGCGCCATCCGCTTCGCCGAGATCGTCATTATCGTGCTCGACGCCACCATTCCCTTCGAGAAGCAGGATCTGCAGATTGCCGATCTGATCATCCGCGAGGGCCGGGCGCCGGTGATCGCCTTCAACAAATGGGACCTGATCGACAATCCGCAGGAACTGCTTGCGGAATTGCGCGAGAAGACCGAGCGGCTGCTGCCGCAGGTGCGCGGCATCCAGGCCGTGCCTGTCTCAGCGGAGACCGGTCGCGGGCTCGACAAGCTGATGGATGCCGTGCTGAAGACGCACAAGGTGTGGAACAGCCGCGTCTCGACGGGCAAGCTCAACCGTTGGCTCGAGGCCATCCTGACACATCACCCGCCGCCCGCTGTCGCCGGGCGCCGGCTGAAGGTCAAATACGTCACCCAGGCCAAGACCCGGCCGCCGGGTTTCGTGGTTCAGTGTTCGCGGCCGGATGCGATGCCGCAATCTTATGTCCGCTATCTCTCCAACAGCCTGCGCGAGGCCTTCGACATGCCGGGCGTGCCGATCCGCATTGCACTGAGGACTTCCGATAATCCGTTCGCGGGCCGCGCCAAGAAGCGCTGACCTGTTGCTTGTCGCAACGCCGGCCTGACGAAATCGAAGGGCGTCGGCTAAGAGACTAAGCGACTTTCAGTAGGTTCTCTTTTGTCTCGGCGCCCTCCGGCAACGCCTCGAACGCCGATTGCAACAGGATGTCGGCCAGCCGCGCCGCGACCGGGTCGAGCTCGGCATCCTTCTGGTGCAGGTGCAGGGCCATCCTTGGCAGTGGCGGCAGCCCGAGTACTCCGGGCGCCAGCGCCCTGACAGTGGCAGGCAGGCCGATATCGGTGCGGATCGTCAGTCCAAGGCCGGCGGCAACCGCCGCCCATATGCCGCCAAGACTGGGGCTGGAGAATGCCATGCGCCATGGCCGCCCGGCGCGATCCAGAGTCTCGGTCGCCACGGTGCGCAAAAGGCACGGCGCCTCGAACACCACCAGCGGCAGCGCCTCGCCGTTATGGGGGCCTGCCTCCATTGGTTTGGCCGGGCCGATCCAGCGCGCCTGCACGTCGGCGACATGCCGGCTGTATGGCAGCGTCGTGCCGTCATGCCAGGCGAGCGCGATATCGAGGTTGCCGGAGAGGACACGCTCGGCCAGTTCGTGGCTGCGTCCGATCCGTGCTTCGATCTTGACCTTGGGATGGGCTCGGGCGAAGCGCCCGAGCACTTCGGGCAACACGGCCTCGCCGAAATCCTCCTGCAGGCCGAGCCGCACCCAGCCTTCCAGTTCGACGTCATGGATGGCCGCCGCCGCCTCGTCATTCAGGTCGAGTAGCCGGCGCGCATAGCCGAGCATGGTCTCGCCGGCCTCCGTCAGCGCCAGGCCGCGCCCCGCCTTGCGGAAGATCGGCGTATCGGCCTGCTCCTCCAGTTTCTTCAGCTGTGCGCTGACTGCGGAGGTTGAACGGCCAAGCCGCTCGGCGGCCTTGGCGAAACTTCCCAGTTCCATGCCGGTGACGAAAGTCCTGAGAACGTCGAGATCGAATGTAACGCGTCGCATAATCGTCCTTGTTTTCAGGATTGTTGATCAAAAACTTCCTGATTTTATGGATGGAGCTATGGCGTTACACCGATCCCGTCAAGGCCGATCGACCACACAGTCACGGGAATGAAATCATGTCCGCCACCGTCACGCGAAACGATTGCCAGCCGTTCGGGCCAAGCATAGCCACCCACGCGACCGGCCGGACCTTCAGCCCTGGCCATCGCTGGAAGGTCCTGGGCATCGGCGTCGCCGCGAATGCCGGTTTTTCGGCTACGTTCTCGGGCATACCGGCCACGGCGGTCGTGCTTCGCCAGGGCTATCATTTGAGCAATGCCGAACTCGGCCTGGCGCTCGGCTTGCTTGGGCTGGGGGTCGCGCTCAGCGAATTGCCCTGGGGTTTGCTCACCGACCGCTGGGGCGATCGCCGCGTGCTTCTGATCGGGCTCGGCGCGACGGCGGCCTGGCTTCTGGCAATGGCGATGCTGGTCGTGCCGACACCATCGGGCATTCCCGATGTCACAGTGCTGGCGGCAAGCCTGCTTGTCACGGGACTGCTCGGCGGCAGTGTCAACGGCTCGAGCGGCCGCGCCATCATGGCCTGGTTCCGCGAGAACGAGCGCGGTTTTGCCATGAGCATCAGGCAGACGGCGGTGCCGCTTGGCGGCGGCCTCGGCGCGCTCGTCCTGCCTTCGCTTGCCCTGGCTTTCGGGTTCGCCGCGGTGTTCGGGCTGCTGGCGGCGGCATCCGCCGTCTCCGCCCTGTTTGCCTGGCGTTGGCTGCACGAACCGCCGACGGCAGGTGAGGGTCACGCCGCATCATCCGGTGTGGCCGGACCGGCGCCGTTGCGCAACATCGAGGTCTGGCGCATTTCGACCGCCATCGGCTTGCTTTGCTTTCCGCAGGTGGCGGTTCTCACTTTCGCGTCGGTGTTCCTGCACGACTTCGCCGGGCTTGGCACGGCGGCGATCAGCGCCAGCCTCGCCGCTGTACAGGTCGGCGCCATGGTCATGCGCGTATGGAGCGGCCGCTTCACCGACCGCCATGGCAATCGCCGTCGGTTTCTGCGCTTGTGCAGTGCGCTCAGCGCGCTGGCCTTCGTGGTTCTCTGGGTGCTGGTCCTGGCCGTTCCGGCGCTGCCTGCCAGCCAATCCTTCCTGATCGCCGTCCTGCCCCTGGTGCTTGTCGTTGCCGGCATCTCTGTCTCCGCCTGGCACGGCGTTGCCTATACCGAGCTTGCCACGCTGGCCGGTGTTGGCCATGTCGGAACGGCACTCAGCCTTGCCAACACCTTCGTGTTCGTCGGCTTCTTCCTCGTGCCGGTGGCCATTCCAGGGCTGCTGCACCTCTCGTCATGGCCTGGCGTCTGGCTGTCGGCAGCCGCCTGCGCGCTTGTCGCGTGGCCCATCTTCCTGCGGCCGGCCTGAGCGTTCCCGCCGCAAAACCGCCCGACTTCGAAGCCACGACCTCCAGCCGACCGGGAAAACCCGACCGATCCCGTTAACGTCCCATCAAGGTTAATGCATCATTTTGCTCTCCAGTGGGTCAGTAGCGTTCCTGGAGAGAGTTCCGTGCATCGACGTGTGTTGAAGCGGCTGGTCGCCGCCGCCGGTGAGAAACGCAGCCTTGTGTCTCCGCTCATCATTGGCCTCGGCATCTGGATCGGCTTTCCGACCGTCGCCGCCTACCAGGACATGACCAGCCTCGTCTCCGGCCTCGAATCGCCTACCGCGCGCTGGAACTCCTATGTCGAGAAATCCATAGCCGGTTCGGTCCACGCGGCCGAGATGCCGTTTGTCGATTCCGACGTCACCGGTTCGATCTCGGGGTCCGGCGTGCGTCTTCCCGGCATCGGCTCCGTCTCGTTCCGCGGCAAGGGCGGCAAGGTCAGCGGGTCGCCCGACGAGGATCGCGTCATGCGCGCCGACAAGAAGGGCCGCATCGTCCAGGTCTCTCCGGTGGCGCCGCCGAAGAACTTCAATGCCGGTTCGATCTTCCAGCGGACCTCCTCGCTGATGCGGCCGAGCATGGACGGCGACCTGAAAATGGCCTTCGCCAAGCCGCAGATCAAAGGCAAGGAAATCCAGATCGCCGCGGCATTCCACGCGCGTGAGGACAAGAAGCCGGATCCCGGCGTGCCGGCCATGCTTGCCGCGCTCGTCAACAACGACCATCCCGATGTGCTGGCGACCGCCTATGCGCAATCCGAGCCGGACTATGCCAAGGCCTCACCCTTCGAAGTCCTGCTCCAGGACGAAGAGCCCAACAACGGCCGCTTCATTCCGCCGATGGCCAAGGGCGACCATTCGTGGATACAAAACCCGTTGCCGGCAACCGTCTTCTCCCAGCCGGAGCAGAAATGCCTGGCCAACGGCATCTATTTCGAGGCGCGCGGCGAAACCGTGCGCGGCCAGGCCGCCGTCGCCCAGGTGATCCTCAACCGGGTCCGCAATCCCGCCTATCCCAATTCGATCTGCGGCGTCGTCTACCAGAACGACAGCTGGTTCAACCGCTGCCAGTTCTCGTTCGCCTGTGACGGCAGGAAAAAGCGCATCGACAATCCTGTCGCCTACAAGACCGCGCAGGACATCGGCATGGCCGTCACCGCCGGCAAGATCTTCATTCCGGAGGTCGGCTCGTCGACCCATTACTATGCCCAATATGTCCATCCCGGCTGGGCGCGCACGATGCAGAAGATGACCAAGATCGGCTTGCATATCTTCTACCGGACCTACGGCGGCGGCTGGAGCTGAGCGGCCCGTCTGCCGCCGCTGTTTTCGACCGGTCGCACGGTCGATCGGAGAGCCATTGCCGGGGGGATTCGCGCGACGTATTCCCCTGATCGCGGCGGGCACGATGTCGCACCTTTCTAATACATTGATTTCATTGCCTAAAATACACAAGGCGGAACTTCCGCCCGTGGCTTGACGGGCGCAAACCCTCTAACTATGTTGCCGGCGACTTTAGAAGCGGACGGACGGTGACGGTCTGCCCGGGCAGGGGGGTTGCGATGGCCGAGAAAAACAGGCCAGACGGAACCGGAGAAACCGGCCGCGGCAAGCAGCATGACGCCGAAATCCGCGACGACGATCTTGAGCGACGTCGGCGTGAACTTGGAGCATCGCTTGCGACAAGGCTGCCGAACCGGCTCGAGGGGAAAGACGACGCGAAACCAGTGACCGGATACGGTCAGGCACTCAAACTGTCCAGCGAGTTCATCGCCGGGGTGGTGGTCGGTGCCGCCATCGGCTGGATCATCGACCGTCTGGCGGGAACATCGCCATGGGGTCTGATCGTTTTCCTGCTGCTTGGTTTTGGCGCCGGCGTGCTCAATGTCATGCGTTCGGCAGGCGTTGTGGCGGAATTCGGACAAGGCGCGAAGCCGCGCCGTGACCGGGACGACAGCAAATGACCGCCCTTCTGGCGGCCTGTGAAAATAGCCGCCTTCCATGCGGCAATGACAATTTGGCCGTACGCGGCATAGACGGGGTTTGAACGTGGCAGCTGACAAGGTCGATCCGATCCACCAGTTCCATATCAACAAGCTGATACCGATCGAGATCGGCGGCTATGACTTGTCTTTCACCAATTCCGCGCTGTTCATGGTCGCCACCGTGGTTGTCGCAGCAGCGTTCCTGTTCCTGACGACGTCGAGCCGCAGCCTGGTCCCCGGCCGGCTGCAGTCGGTCTCTGAAATGGCCTATGAATTCGTCGGCAACATGCTGCGCGACGCCGCCGGCACGCAGGGCATGAAATTCTTCCCCTTCGTCTTCTCGCTGTTCATGTTCGTGCTGGTCGCCAATCTGCTCGGCCTGTTCCCCTATTTCTTCACCGTCACCAGCCACATCATCGTCACCTTCGGCCTTGCCGCCCTGGTGATCGGAACCGTGGTGGTCTACGGCTTCATGAAGCATGGTTTCGGCTTCCTGAAGCTGTTCGTGCCGCATGGCGTGCCGGTGTTCCTGCTGCCGCTGGTGGTGCTGATCGAAGTCATTTCCTTCGTGTCGCGCCCGGTCAGCCTCTCGGTTCGTCTGTTCGCCAACATGCTCGCTGGCCACATCACGCTCAAGGTGTTCTCCGGCTTCGTCGTCAGCCTCTCCGCGCTGGGCGCGGTCGGCGTGGCGGGTTCGATCCTGCCGCTGGCCATGGCGGTGGCGCTGACGGCGCTTGAATTGCTGGTCGCCTTCCTGCAGGCCTATGTCTTTGCCGTGCTGACCTGCATGTATCTCAACGACGCCCTGCATCCCGGGCATTGAGGCAAGAGTTTCGGCCCCAAGAGTTTCGGCCAATTGGCGCCGGATGGAATAACAACGGAATTTCAGATCCAAAGGAGTTGAACAAATGGACGCAGAAGCAGCAAAGTACATCGGCGCCGGCATTGCTTGCCTGGGCATGGGTGGCGCGGGCATTGGCCTGGGCAACATCTTCGGCAGCTACCTCTCGGGCGCGCTGCGCAACCCGTCGGCTGCTGACGGCCAGTTCGGCCGCCTGATCTTCGGCTTCGCCGTGACCGAAGCTCTGGGCATCTTCTCGCTTCTCATCGCGCTTCTGGCCCTGTTCGGCTGAGCATTGAGAAGATTGGACAGGCCGGCCGCGCGAGCGGCGGGCCTGATATCTGGGGATAGTCCATGTTCGTGACATCTGCCTTCGCGCAAGAGTCCGCGCCGTCAGCCGACACCAGCCACGCTGCGACCGGAGGCGACACGCATTCCGGCACCGGCGTGCCTGCGGAAGCGCACGGCACGTTTCCGCCATTCAATCCGGAGACGTTCCCGTCGCAGCTTCTGTGGCTGGCGATCACGTTCGGGCTGTTCTACCTCTTCCTGAAGCGGGTCGTGATGCCGCGCGTGGGCGGCATCATCGATGTCCGCAACGATCGCATCAGCCAGGATCTCGACCAGGCAGCCAAGTTGAAGGGCGAGGCGGACGCCGCCGTTGCCGCTTACGAGCAGGAACTGGCGGAAGCCAAGAAAAACGCCAATGCGATCGGCCAGCAGGCCAACGACGCGGCCAAGGCGGAAGCCGAGACCGTGCGCAAGAAGATCGAGGCCTCGCTCGACGAGAAGCTTGGCGAGGCCGAGGCACGCATTGCTTCCATCAAGGCCAACGCCATGAAGGAAGTCGGCAGCATCGCCGAGGACACCGCTTCGGCGATCGTCGAGGCACTGGTCGGCGGCAAGGCCAGCAAGGCCGAGATCGCGGCCGCGGTCAAATCCGTGGCCGGGTGAGGAGCGCATCATGGACGCTACATCTCTCGCAACGCTCTGGGCCACGGTTGCCCTGATCATCTTCCTGGCCATCGCCGTCTACATCAAGGTGCCCGGCATGATCGCCAAGGCGCTCGACGCCCGCGCCGCCAGGATCAGCAATGAGCTCGACGAGGCCCGGAAGCTGCGCGACGAAGCCCAGCAACTGCTTGGCCAGTACAAGAAGAAGCGCAAGGAAGCCGAGCAGGAGGCCGCCGACATTGTCGCGGCAGCCAAGCGCGAGGCTGAAATGCTGGCCGCCGAGGCGCACAAGAAGACCGAGGACTATGTCGCCAGGCGCACCGCGCTTGCCGAACAGAAGATCGGCCAGGCCGAGCGCGAAGCGATCGGCGAAGTGCGCGCCAGCGCCGTCGATATCGCTGTCGAGGCCGCCCGCGCGCTGCTCGCCGCCAAGGTCGACGCCAAGGCCGGAGCCGACCTGTTCAAGTCCGCGCTGCAGGATGTGAAGGCCAAGCTCAACTGAGCTGAGAGTATCAAGCAAATCAAAAGCCGCCCGGGAAACCTGGCGGCTTTTTTGTTTTGTGACGTATGAATTCGTCATCCTAGGGCGAAGTAAGGAGCGAAGCGACGCGCGCAGACCTTAGGATCCAGGCCGGGACTTACGAGCGTCGCAACGGTGGCCGTCGCCTCACTCCAGCTCGGCAAAACTCTCTTCTTCCGCTACCTCGACGCCACCCAGCCTGAACGGCGCGAACGAGACGCGGTGCAGCCGTGCCACCGGGCCATGCGCCTCGATCGCCGTGCGGTGCCGGGCCGTGGCGTAGCCCATATGGACTTCGAAACCGTAGCGGTCGTGGTGGCTGCCGCAGCCGCACATCATGCGGTCGCGCATCACCTTGGCGACGATCGAGGCGGCGGCGATCGACTGCGAGCGCTGGTCGCCCTTGATCAGCGCCCGGCCGTCGCACGGCAATCCCGGCGGCACGTCGCGACCGTCGGCAAGCGCGAGCTTCGGTCGAACCGACAGTCCGACCAAAGCCCGGCGCATGGCTTCCAGGCTGGCCTTCAGGATGTTGCTGCCGTCGATGCCCTCAGCGCTGATCGAGGCCATGGAAACAGCCTGCGCGGAGCCAAGAATGCGCAGGAACAGCGCTTCGCGCTGCAAATGGCTAAGCCGCTTGGAATCGTCGAGCCCTTCGGGAATGTTGGCCGGATCGAGCACCACTGCCGCCGCCACCACCGGCCCGGCCAACGGGCCTCGGCCGGCTTCGTCCATCCCCGCGACCGGCCACAGGCCATCGGCCATCGCCTTCGTCTCGAAGGAGAAATCGGGTTTCTCGACGATTTCGAAGAGAAGCGGAGAATCGGAACGCGTGCGAGCCATGTTGCGGCGAGGTTCGCATCGGCTCCGATTCTCCGCAAGTCCCTCCGGGTCGGGTGGGGCGCCGGACCGGGAGGGCACCGTCTGCAGGCCGGGGCAGGCCGGACGGGATTTTTTCGCCACGGCGGCAATCAAACGGCCGCGGCGGTATGATCGTTCAAAGCAGCATCAACTGCTCCTGATCCTTGCCGGCCGCGACGAACTGATCGGTCCGCAGCGTGCGCCGTTCGGCATTGAGGCCGAGCCGCTTGGCGGTGATCTCGAAGCGCCGGCCGATCTGCCAGGCATAGGGTCCGGCGCCCTTCATGCGCTTGCCCCACTCCGAATCGTAGTCCTTGCCGTCGCGCATCGAACGGATCAGCGACATGACGTGGCGATAGCGATCGGGATAGTGGCGCAGCAGCCAGTCCTTGAAGATCGGGCTGACCTCCAGCGGCAGGCGCAGCACGACATAGCCAGCCTCGCGCGCTCCGGCATGGTATGCCGAGTCGAGGATGCGTTCCATCTCCTGGTCGGTCAGGCCCGGAATGATCGGCGCCACCATCACCGAAGCCGGGATGCCGGCATCCGAAAGCTGCCTGATCGCCTCCAGCCGCTTGGTCGGCGTCGATGCGCGAGGCTCCATCGTCCTCGCCAGCATGCGGTCGAGCGTCGTCACCGACAGCGCCACCTTGGCCAACCCGCGCTCGGCCATGCGCGACAGAATGTCGATGTCGCGCACCACCAAGGCCGATTTGGTGACGATGCCGACCGGATGGCCGCGTGCCTCGAGCACTTCGAGGATCTCGCGCATGATCCGGTACTGCTTCTCGATCGGCTGGTAGGGATCGGTGTTGGTGCCGATGGCGATGGTACGCGGCTGGTAACCGTCCTTCGACAATTCCTTGTCGAGCAGGCGGGCCGCGTCCGGCTTGGCGAACAGCTTGGATTCGAAATCCAGGCCCGGCGACAGGCCCATGAACGAATGCGTCGGCCGCGCGAAGCAATAGACGCAACCGTGCTCGCAGCCGCGATAGGGGTTGATCGACCGGTCGAAGGAGATGTCGGGCGATTCGTTGCGGGTGATGATGGTGCGCGGCTTCTCGACTTGCACCTCGGTCTTGAACGGGGGCAGTTCCTCCAGCGAACTCCAGCCATCGTCGAAGACATGCCGGCTGACAGGTTCGAACCGGCCGGACGGATTGATGCCCGCCGACCGGCCGCGGTTGCGGTCCGGACGGACCCGCATCCCGCTCTGCTCGATCATCGCATTGGCCATCTCGGCTCGTCCTGCTCCGAAGGCTGCAATGTCGGCGCGCATGATCGGTTCCATCTTCGCCCGCTCCCAGGGACTGTCCGTGTTCTGTCGAATCGCTCTGCTCATGAAATTATTCCTATTTTACCGATGAGAACAAAGCAAGAACTTTCTATGGTGCGCCGCAAAAACTGGCGCCGGCCAACCCTTTCCGCTATTCGGCTAATCATGCTCAGTGTTCTCATCGAAACGCACAATGACGAGGAGGGCCTCGCCCGCACGCTGGCGACGCTGATCGGCGGCGCGGTCGAGGGCGTGGTGCGCGAGGTCGTGATCTGCGACACCGGCTCCACCGACCACACGCATCGTGTGGCCGAGCATGCCGGCTGCCACTATGTGGGGAGCGGCGGCATCGCCGCCGGCATTCGCCAGGCCAAGGGTGACTGGCTGCTGTTTCTCGAACCGGGTGCGAGGCTGGTGGAGGGTTGGATCGACGCGGTTGTCGCCCATACGGCCAGGCAGACAATGGCCGCGCGGTTCTCGCGAGCGCGGGGCAGCCGTCCGCCGTTCCTGGCCCGGGTCTTTTCGGCAAACCGTGCGCTCGCCGACGGACTGGTGATCAGCAAGCGGCAGGCGGCATCCCTGTCCAAGAATGCCGCCACCGCCGAGGCCTTGGCGCGCGGGCTGGCGACCAGGCGGCTCGACGCCGAGATCTGGGCGGCGCCGCCGAGGCAAAGGTGATTTTTTGCGACCGCTCTTTGGCAGGCGCGGACTTCGATTTGCGATGGATCCAGTTCGGTCGAAAATCGCAGGCGTATATTGCCGCAATGGCACCCGCGGTGTGCATGGTCCCAGTTTGCACGGCCATATCTGCCTTCTCGTGAACGGTAGGGATTGCCCACGAAAATACTGTCTCCGGCATCCGGTTTGGAATGGCCGTTCGAAAGCGCCGGCGCTGTTCTGCCTGGCGAACACGGCGTGAAGCCGGCACTTTGCCTCGGCTTTTACGACGTCGATTTCCCGCGCCGCAGATGCTCGTCCAGGCGCGGCATGATCTCGACGAAGTTGCAGGGCATGTGCCGGTAGTCGAGTTGTGTCTTCAAGATGCCGTCCCAGGCGTCCTTGCAGGCGCCGGGCGAGCCCGGCAGCACGAAGACGAAGGTGGCGTTGACGACGCCGCCGGTCGCGCGGCTCTGGATCGTCGAGGTGCCGATCTTGTCGTAGGAGATGCGGTGGAACACTTCCGAGAAGCCATCCATGCGCTTTTCGAAGATCGGCTCCAGCGCCTCGGGCGTCACATCGCGGCCGGTGAAACCGGTGCCGCCGGTGGTGATCACGACGTCGACGGCCTTGTCCCGCGACCACGCCAGCACCGTGTCGCGGATCTTTTCGCGGTCGTCGGTGACGATGTCGCGGGCAGCCAGGATGTGACCCGCCTCGGTGATGCGATCGGCCAGCGTCTGCCCGGATTTGTCGTCGGCGAGGCTGCGTGTATCGGAAACCGTCAGCACCGCGATGCGCACCGGAACGAAGGCACGGTTCTCGTCAACCCTGGCCATCTCACTCGGCCTCCGAGGCCATGCTGCGCGTTGCGGCGACGAACCAGTCGGGCTGGCGGGCGCGGATTTCGGCGGCCGCACGCTTGGCTACATTGCCGGTCTCGAACAGTCCGAAGCATGTCGCGCCCGATCCCGACATCCGCGAAAATCCCGATCCAGCCTTATCGAGCCAGGAAAGCGCCCTGCCTATGGCGGGCTGCATCGTAACAGCCGCCGGTTCGAGGTCGTTTCGGGTCACCTCCAGCCAGTTGCGCAGGCTATGAAAATCGATGCGGCGCGGCAGCGGCGGCAGAGGCTCATTGTCGCGACTGGAAATGGCCGCGAAGATTTCCGCTGTCGACACCGGCGTTCCCGGATTGACCAGCACCAGTCCCAGCGCCGAAAAATCCGGCACCATCGAGAGCTCCTCGCCAATGCCGCGCGCCACCAGCGGCTTTGCCGCCAGGCACATCGGCACGTCGGCGCCGAGCGACAGACCGATCCGCGCCAGCCCGGCACCATCGATGTCCAGCCCCCAGCTCTCCGCCAGCCCGCGCAGCACGGCCGCCGCGTCGCTCGACCCTCCGCCCACGCCGGACGCGACCGGAAGGTTCTTTTCGAGCCTGATGCTCACCGGCGGCGTGCTGCGAATGCCGGCGGCCTGCCGCAACGCGTCGCGGGCCTTCAGCACGAGATTGCCGCCATCGAGCGGAACGTCAGGCGCGTAGCGGCCGGACACGCTGAACTCGTCGCTGTCGGTCGGCGCGATCTCGATCCTGTCGCCAAAGCGCGTGAACACCGCCAGGCTTTCGATGAGGTGGTAGCCATCGGGGCGCCTGCCGGTGACGTGCAGGGCAAGGTTTATCTTGGCGGGTGCTGCCCACGTCCGGACAACCGGTCCGGAGTCCACGGTCTCGATTGCGAGTGAAATGAGCGTCAGTCCTTGGCCAGCCGGTATTCGCCGGTCTTCGGATCCTTGACCAGCGTTCCGATCGTGCCGTTCGCCGCCTGTTTTTCGGTCCGCCGCACCTTGGCCGTCACGCGCTCGGCCTCGCGCAGGAAGGTGCGGTAGCCGAAATACGCGGCGACGCCGACGACGGCGAAGAAAATGAGCTGCGGCATGTCAAAACTCCTACCACGCAGGGCCGGTAAGGGCGGCCGGTCGGGTCTTTCGGGCAACCATGCTAGACGCTTTCATGGCTTTTTCAAAGGCCGAAGCGCGTCCACAATGCGCGCTCTTCCGCCGCATCGATGATTCCGCTGGCCGCGGCCGCGGCGATGTCGGGCGCTGAAAAGCCCTTGTTCGAGCCGAACAGGCCGAAGCGGCTGAACAAACCGCGCGGCGCCGAGACCAGCCTGAGCTGGGTCTTCGGCCCGAAGCGGGTCTTCAACACCGTGCGCATGTCGCCGAGCGCATCGACAAGGCCAAGTTCCAACCCTCGCTTGCCGGTCCAGAACAGGCCGGTGAACAGGTCCGGGTCGTCCGCCAGCTTCGTGCCGCGCCGCTCTTTAACCAGGTCGATGAAGGTCTCGTGCACTTCGAGCTGCAGCGCCTTCAGCCGCTCAACGTCTTCCTTTTTCTCGGGCTTGAACGGGTCGAGCACCGCCTTGTTCTGGCCGGCGGTATGGACACGGCGCTCGACGCCAATCTTCTTCATCAATTCGGGGAAGCCGAACGAGGCCGATACGACGCCGATCGAACCGACGATGGAGGAGGGGTCGGCGAAGATCTCGTCGCCGGCGACCGCGATCATGTAGCCGCCGGAAGCCGCGACGTCCTCGACGAAGACAAGCACCTTCTTGTTTTTCTCGACGGCGAGATCGCGGATGCGCTTGAAGATCAGCCGCGACTGCACAGGGGAGCCGCCGGGGGAATTGATCGAGATCGCGACCGCCGGCGCGTCGAAGGAGAACGCCTTTTCGATCAGTCCGGCGGTCGAGGCAATCGACAGGCTCGGCCGGAACTGGCCGCCGCCGGCCATGATGGTGCCGTGCAGCCGGATGACCGGAATGGTGACGACGGTGGAGCGCCAGGATTTCGGCAGCAGGCGGTTGAAAAGACGTTTCACGGTGGCGTGGTCTCCGGCAATGGTTGCAGGCATGTAGGGATTTCCCAGCCAACGGCAATGCGCGGGCCGCGAACGGCTCAGTCTCCGAACAGCGAGGCGAGCCCGTTGGTGATCATTTCGCTGCGCTCGTCGGGGCCGTTGCCCGATCGTGCGTGAAGCATCAGGGGCGGACGAATGGCGAGCTTTCCCCGTGCGCCAAGGGCTGCCCGCACGACAATGCGGATTGCCGCCGCGTCCGGGCGCGGGTGCACGGCGAGCATCTCGGCTTCGCCGAAGCGGCCCGAAATCGCGTCGAGAATGGCGCCGAGCTGTTCGGGCCGCGCGATGACGGCAAGTCCGCCGCGCGGTTTGACAACCGCCGCCGCGCTGCGGATCCAGTTCTCGAACAGGCCGTCCTCCATGACATGGGCTTCTTTTCGCAGGCGCTCCGGGGTCGTGCGGTCGCGCGCGGCGTTGAAGGGCGGGTTCATGATGACGAAGTCGAAATCATTGGCGGCAAGGCCGGCGGCGGCCCGCGCCCGGCCCGACATGGTGACATCGGCGACAAGCACGGCCGCGCGGTCGCTGAGATGGGCATTGCCGGGATGGGCAAGCGTGGCCGACGCGAAGGCGGCCATTTCGGGGGCGCGTTCGACCAGCACGGCCTGGGCACCCGGACAGCGCGACAGCACCGCCAGGCCGGCGGCACCGGCGCCGGCCCCGAAATCGGCGAGCCGCCCGCTAAACGAGGATGGCACCGATGCGGCCAGCATCATGGCGTCCATGCCGGCGCGATGGCCGCCATGCTTGGGCTGCACGAGCCAGAACCGGCCGCGATGGAAGGCATCGACCGTATGGGCCGGCGTATCCGTGGCGAGGGTGGCCGGCGCGGCGGACATTACTTCTGGCGGATCTCGTTGGCGATGCCGGCATCGGTCAGGATGCGGCGCGCGGCGTCTGCCTGATCGGCATCGACCATGACGCGCCGCGGCAGGATGCCCAGCGAGCCGTCGAGCACGCTCATATTCTGGTCGGCGACGAAGCAGCCGATGCCGGCATCGCGCATCAGCGATTCGACAAAGGAGATGATGACGGCGTCATTGGTGCGGATAAGCTCTATCATGGCGGGAAACTCGCAGGTTGCGGCGTGCATGTAAACGTGCGGCGCATTCCGGCATTTCCCGAGGTTGACACGCTGTCACCGCCGCCGCGCCAATTCGCCACTTGCCGTGCCCGTGTCAGCCGCCCTAGAGTCCATGCCGGGACTAAGGGTGCCGTCGCACGCGTTATACCAAGACGGGAGTGATTGTCGTGGGTGTCGTTCTCAACATCGAAAACGGGAGGCGGGAACCCGCCTCCATCAAGGATCTGATCGATCTGACCGCGGCCGATATGGGGCGCGTCAACGAATTGATCCTGTCCAAGGCCGGCTCCGACGTCGAGATGATTCCCGAGGTTGCCAACCACCTGATCTCGTCCGGCGGCAAGCGGCTGAGACCGATGCTGACGCTCGCCGCGGCGCAGATGTTCGGCTATGCCGGCGAGGGCCACGTCAAGCTCGCCACTTCGGTCGAGTTCATGCATACGGCCACGCTTCTGCATGACGATGTCGTCGACGAAAGCGGCATGCGGCGCGGCAAGAAGACCGCCCGCATGATCTGGGGCAACCAGGCGAGCGTCCTGGTCGGCGACTTCCTGCTCGGCCAGGCCTTCCGCATGATGGTCGATGTCGGCTCGCTCGAAGCGCTCGATATCCTGTCGAGCGCGGCCTCGATCATCGCCGAGGGCGAGGTCATGCAGCTCGCCGCCGCCAAGAACCTCGAAACCACCGAGGACGAGCATTTCGCCGTCATCAAGGCCAAGACCGCCGCGCTGTTTTCGGCCGCCGCCGAGGTTGGCCCGGTGATCGCCCAGGCGACCCGCAACGATCGCGCCGCGCTGCGCTCCTACGGCATGAATCTCGGCCTAGCCTTCCAGCTCATCGACGATGCGCTGGACTATGGCGGCACCAGCAAGGATCTCGGCAAGAATGTCGGCGACGATTTCCGCGAGGGCAAGGTGACCTTGCCGGTCATCCTCGCCTACCGGCGCGGCAGCAAGGCCGAACGCACCTTCTGGAAGCGCGCCATCGAGGACAATGTCACCGACGATGCTGGGCTGGAAAAGGCGATCGGCCTGATGACCCGCCACGGCGCCATTGCCGATACGATCGGGCGCGCCCGCCATTTCGGCGAGATCGCCCGCGACGCGCTGGCGCCGCTGGAAGAGACGCCGCAGAAATCGGCGCTGATCGACGTCATCGACTTCTGCATCAGCCGCGTGAACTGAGCGCGGTCATACAGGTTTGGTTTCTCCGGCCAGCGCTAGGGAGAATGGCGACGATTCCTGCCTTGCCGTCTCGACAAGCGGCCTTGCCGCAAATTATCTATAAATCATGGCAAAGGGCATGGACGACACCATCGCGGTGCGCATCGGCAAGGCGCTGGCGGACCGCATCATCTCCGGCGCGATCGAGCCCGGGGCGCGGCTGCGGCAGGACCATATCGCCGAGGAATTCAACACCAGCCATGTCCCCGTGCGCGAGGCGTTCCGCCGCCTCGAGGCGCAAGGGCTCGCCGTCAGCGAACCGCGTCGCGGCGTGCGCGTGGCGGCCTTCGATCTGGGCGAGGTCAAGGAGGTCGCCGAAATGCGGGCGGCCCTCGAAGTGCTGGCGCTGCGCCACGCCGCGCCGCACCTGACTTCGGCCATTCTCGACCAGGCCGAGGAGGCGACGAAGGCCGGCGACAAATCCCGCGACGTCAGGTCGTGGGAAGAAGCCAATCGCGCCTTTCACCGGCTGATCCTGACGCCTTGCGGCATGCCGCGTCTTCTCGCCACCATCGATGACCTGCACGCGGCAAGCGCCCGCTTTCTGTTCGCGGCATGGCGTTCGGAGTGGGAGACGCGCACCGATCAGGACCATCGGGCGATCCTCACCGCCTTGCGGCAGGGAAACACCGAATCGGCCGCGGCAACATTGGGACGGCATGTTCAATGGATTGGCCGAAAGCCGGTCAGGACAGCCTCCGGCGCCACGCGCGAAGCCTTCGCGATCGTGGGTTGAGCGGCCTTTTCCCGCGCACGGGCTTGCCATCAATCCAAAAATGTGGATTCGATAATAGATCGAAGGCAGAAATTATCTATAATTTGGATCGAACGAAGGGAAGCCTATGACCAACCTCGCATTTTCGTCCGCCAGACCGTCCTTCAGCCCGCTGCGCCTCCAGCAGCGATCGATTGGCTGGCAGGCCGGCGCCGTCGTGCTCGGCACGCTGTTCCTGGCGCTGTCATCCTACATCGAGGTGCCGATGGTGCCGGTTCCGGTGACCATGCAGACCTTCGCCGTGACGCTGATCGGTGCGCTCTATGGCTGGCGGCTTGGCGCGGTGACGATCGCCGCCTGGCTGGTCGAAGGCGCTTGCGGCTTTCCGGTTCTGGCCGGCGGGGCGGCGGGCGCATCGTATTTCGTCGGCCCGACCGGCGGCTATCTCTTCGCTTTCCCGATTGTCGGCGCGCTTGTCGGCTGGCTGGCCGAACGCGGCTGGAATGGCAACCGGGTCGTGCTCGCCTTCATCGCCATGCTGCTTGGCAATCTCGCTTGCCTTGTGCTCGGAACGGCATGGCTCGCCGTCATGATTGGCGCCGAACAGGCCATCACCTTCGGCTTCGTGCCGTTCATCGTCGGTGGATTGCTCAAGTCGGCGCTGGGCGCGGCGACACTGACGGCGCTGCCGCGCGGCAAGATGAACTTGCCGAAGCCGTGACGGTCAGGCTGCGCGCCCATCATCTCCTTTGCCTGCTCACCTATGTGGGGAAGGGATACAGCCCCGCTTTTACCGCCAATTATGACGCGATCGCGGAGCGCCTGAGCCGGGGCGAGGACATTCTCCTCGTGTCCGGACCGGACGACGTCTGCGCTCCGTTGCTTGGCGAGCCGGATCCGCACTGCCTGCGCGACAGCGCGGCCGGGCGGGACCGGCAGGCCAGGGATGACGTGGAAGCGCTGCTGGGTCGGCCGATCCGGGACGGCGCCCGCCTCGATCTCGACGCCGCGATCCTCATGCGGTTGCGGCAAGCGTTTTCAACCGGCCATGTGCGCGAGGCGTGCGCGGGCTGCGAATGGAGCCGGCTGTGCGGCGCGGTGGCAAGCGGCGGCTATCGCGATGCGCGACTGCAACGGCCTGTTGACGGGCAAAGCCGTCCCATTTAGCCATGGTTTGTTAATCGGGTGACCCGATTGTGAATTTCGGGCGGATTGAAGCGCGACCCCAAAAAGGCCATGCTTTGCCCGGAATGATCGAGTCTGGGTCGATCCGCTGACGCGGAGATGGCGCCTGGCTGAAAGGGATACGATGCAGCAAGGACGTGCGCGCTGGCTGACAAGGCTGGCAATTGTGACGGGCATGGCGATTTCGGCTTTGCCGGCCTATGCCAAGCAATCCACCGAACCGGTCAAGATTTCGTCGTTCTCGGGCGCCTATCTGGCTGCCAGGATCGCCGAGGGCGACAACGACCTCGACAGCGCCATCGCCTATTACAAGCAAGCCCTGGCCTTCAACCCCGGTGACACGGCGCTGCAGCAGAGCCTGATGCTGTCGCTGATTGCTCAAGGCCGCTTCGATGAATCGCTGGTCTACGCCGACAAGCTCAAGGAGGTGCCGGACGTCGAGCGCTTCTCGCGCCTGGCGCTGGCTGTGGATTCCTTCCACAAGAAGGATTTCACCAAGGCGCAGTACTGGCTCAAGCTGTCGCTGGAATCCGATCTCGACCGCTTGATCTCCGGTGTCATGTCCGGCTGGGCCGAACAAGGTGCCGGCCAGGCCAGCGAAGCGATGGCTTCTATCGACAAGCTGCAGGGGCCGGACTGGTTCGGCCTGTTCAAGGCCTTCCACCGCGCGCTGATCGCCGATGCCTCCAACATGCCCGACAAGGCCGAGGCGATCTACGCCGCGACGATGCAGGATACCGCCGCCGGCGGCGCGGCCCCTGAAACCTGGATGCGCAACGCGCAGGCCTATGCCTCGTTCCTGGCCCGCAAGGGCGACAAGGCCAAGGCGATGTCGGTGCTCGACCAGGCCGAGGCGTTCTCGCCTGGCAAGCTGGAAATCGTCGCCTTGCGCGACAGGATCGGCAAGGGCGACAAGATCGCGCCCTTCGTGTCCGGTCCGTCCGACGGTGCTTCCGAGATTTTGCTCGATCTCGCCACCGCGCTCAACCGTGGTGGCGGCGAGCCATTCGTACGCCTCTATTTGCAATATGCCTTGGCCCTGAAGCCGGACAGCGACGCGGCGCTCGTGCAGCTCGCTGCCGTTGCCGAACAGCTGAAGGACGGCGAGGGCGCCATCGCGCTCTATCGGCGCATCCCCGACTCTTCGCCGCTGAAGGAGATTTCGGACCTGCAGCTCGGCCTCAACCTGGCCGATCTCGACCGCCATGACGAGGCGATCACGCATCTGAAAGCCTTCGTCGACGCCCATCCCAATGACATGCGCGCCTATCTGGCGCTCGGCGGCGTCTACTCCTCGAAGGATGATTTCCGCTCCGCCGCCAATCTCTACGACAAGGCCGTCGAGGTGCTGAAGACGCCGACCGCCGCCAACTGGAACATCTTCTACCAGCGCGGCATCGCCTATGAGCGGCTGAAGGAATGGCCGAAGGCCGAGCCGAATTTCCGCAAGGCGCTGGAGTTGCAGCCGGATCAGCCGCAGGTGCTGAACTATCTCGGCTATTCCTGGGTCGACATGAACACCAACCTCAAGGAAGGCCTTGAGATGATCCAGAAGGCCGTCGACCTCAGGCCGAGCGATGGCTACATCGTCGATTCCCTGGGCTGGGCCTATTTCCGCCTCGGCCGCTTCGATGACGCCGTGCGCGAGATGGAACGCGCCGTGTCGCTGAAGCCGGAAGATCCGGTTCTGAACGACCATCTCGGCGACGCCTATTGGCGCGTCGGCCGCAAGCTGGAAGCCACCTTCCAGTGGAACCAGGCCCGCGACCTGAAGCCCGACCCCGATGTGCTCGCCACCTTGCAGCAGAAGCTGATGAAGGGCCTGCCGCCGATCGAGTCCAACACCGCGCAGGAAACCCCGAAGGTCAAGCCAGAGCCGGTTCCCGCCCCGAAGGGGTGAAATCGCTTTTGAAATGCGAACGGGGCTCTTCGGAGCCCCGTTTTGGTTGGAAAGGCGCATGGCGTCATCAGAAGACGCGGCGACGCGCTGGAGCGTCCTCAGAACATCTTTCGATAGACGACGAAGCCCGAGCGTTCACCGACCTTGTCATAGAGCTTCATCGCGGTTTGGTTGGTTTCGTGCGTCAGCCAGTACACCCGGCCGGAGCCGGCCGCCCGGGCGCGCTCATAGACGCCTTCGATCAGCGCCCGGCCGATGCCCTTGCCGCGCGAGGCCTCGTTGGTGAAAAGGTCCTGCAGATAGCAGTTCGGCGCGATCGCCGTCGTGCTGCGGTGGAACAGGTAGTGGACGAGGCCAAGCAACTGGCTCCCGCTTTCGGCGACCAGCGCATGCACCGGCTCGTAGGCGTCGAAGAAGCGCGACCATGTCATCGCGGTGATTTCACTTGCCAGCGCCGTCTCGCCCGAGCGGCCATAGAACGCGTTGTAGCCATCCCACAGCGGCAGCCACTGCTCGAAATCCTGGCGCATGATGGGGCGGATGGTGATCGGGTTGGACATGGCTCGACCTGCTGTGCCTGACGTGGATGCTTGTTCGAATTGGATCGCGGACCCTCGCGGCGGGCAATGGGCCAGTCCCTGGCAAAGTTTTCAACATCGCCCAGTATGCTCAAGGTGGCGCGCATCGGACGCGCCTTGCTTGACGCTTCGCCGCACTGTCTCTAGGACGTGGCCGCAAGCTAGCCTGTGTCGCCGAGGCCATCGTGACGATTGAAATCCCAGCCCATATGCATCCCAGCCGCTCGTTCCAGGGGCTGATCCTGACCTTGCACAATTATTGGGCCGCCTATGGCTGCGTCATCCTGCAGCCCTATGACATGGAGGTCGGCGCCGGCACGTTTCATCCGGCAACGACGCTGCGCGCGCTCGGACCAAAGCGCTGGAACGCCGCCTACGTCCAGCCTTCGCGCCGTCCCAAGGACGGCCGCTACGGCGAGAACCCCAACCGGCTGCAGCATTACTACCAGTACCAGGTGATCCTGAAGCCCAATCCGCCGAACCTGCAGGAACTCTATCTCGGCTCGCTGGCGGCGATCGGCGTCGACCCCCTGCTGCACGACATACGCTTCGTCGAGGACGACTGGGAAAGCCCGACCCTGGGCGCCTGGGGCCTTGGCTGGGAATGCTGGTGCGACGGCATGGAGGTCTCGCAGTTCACCTATTTCCAGCAGGTCTGCGGCATCGAATGCGCGCCGGTGGCGGGCGAACTCACTTACGGCCTCGAGCGCCTGGCCATGTATGTGCAGGGCGTCGACAACGTCTACGACCTCAACTTCAACGGCCGCGAAGGCGCCGACAAGGTCACCTATGGCGACGTGTTCCTGCAGGCCGAGCAGGAATATTCGCGCCACAATTTCGAATATGCCAACACCGCCATGTTGCTGCGCCACTTCGAGGATGCCGAAGCCGAGTGCAAGGCGCTGCTCGAGGCCGGCGCGCCGGCATCCAACGACAATCTGCCTATGCACAAGATGGTCTTTCCGGCCTACGACCAGTGCATCAAGGCGAGCCATGTCTTCAACCTGCTCGACGCGCGTGGCGTGATCTCGGTCACCGAGCGGCAGAGCTACATCCTGCGCGTACGCAATCTGGCGAAAACCTGCGGCGAGGCGTTCCTTAAGACGCAGGCGGGTGGATTGGCGGCCTGAGCCTCAAGCGCCGTTGATCATTTCGAGGCAAGCGCTGATCGGCGACAGGATCTGGCCGCTCGGACCAGACATCGTCCGCAGCGCCTGCCGCACGCCCGGCATCGAGAAGGCGCCGTGGGCCTGCGCGGTGAAGCAGGCGCTGAGCGCGAGGATCTGAAGAAGTCTGGATGCGGTTTTCATCGTCGTTCAGCCAATAGTTCCCTGCCTGAGCGTGGGTCGCTTCAGCGCTGCGTTGGGTTCATGGAAATCTTTGATCCGAGGACGGGCGGGTTGGGCGCGTCCCGACAAGCCGACTGAAATTTATGGAAAGGGTGACAGCGGCCAGCCGAGTTGCTATGCCCCGCGCGGACCATTTTGCCGCGTGAGCCCCAACCATGCCTGACCTGCTTCTAGAACTTCGCTCCGAAGAGATTCCCGCACGCATGCAGCGCAAGGCGGCGGGCGATTTGAAGAAAATGCTGACCGACGGTCTGGTCGAGGCGGGACTGACTTATGAGGCGGCGCGTGACTATTGGACGCCACGGCGCCTGACGCTCGATATCCGCGGGCTTACCGCACGCTCGAAGGATATTCACGAGGATATCAAGGGGCCGTCGACATCGGCGCCTGATCAGGCCGTCCAGGGCTTCCTGCGCAAGGCCGGCCTGTCTTCGATCGCCGAAGCGCATGTCCATTCCGACCCGAAGAAGGGCGACTTCTACGTCGCGCATATTTCGAAGCCGGGCAGGGCGGCGGAGGAGATCATCGCTGGACTGGTGCCCGCTATCATCCGCGATTTCCCCTGGCCGAAATCGATGCGCTGGGGGCCGGCCTCGGCCAAGCCGGGCTCGCTACGCTGGGTGCGGCCGCTGCAATCGATCCTGTGCACCTTCGGCCCCGAGACCGAGGAGCCGGTCGTTGTCGATTTCGAGATCGACGGCATCCGTTCGGGCAACGTCACCTACGGCCACAGGTTTCTCGCACCCGGCGAAATCACCGTGCGCCGCTTCGATGATTATGTGAGCAAGCTCGAGGCAGCCAAGGTCGTGCTCGACGCCGACCGGCGCAAGGAGATCATCCTCGCCGACGCCCGCAACCTCGCCTTCGCCAACGGGCTCGACCTGGTCGAGGATGAGGGCTTGCTTGAGGAAGTGTCGGGGCTGGTCGAATGGCCTGTCGTGCTGATGGGCGAGTTCGAAGAGGCATTCCTGGCCATTCCCGCCGAGGTGATCCGGCTGACCATCCGCGCCAACCAGAAATGCTTCGTGACGCGGCCGCAAGGGGAAGGCGAGGCGCTCTCCAACCGCTTTTTGCTGACCGCCAATATCGAGGCCAGGGACGGCGGCAAGGAGATCGCTCACGGCAACGGCAAGGTGGTGCGCGCCCGCCTCTCGGATGCGCTTTATTTCTGGACGACCGACCAGGGCGATCTGCCCGATCTCGCTCAACTCGACGCATCGGCGAAGAAATTCGGGCTCGACCTGAAGAAGCCGCTCGACCAGCGCATGGCCCGGCTCGACCATCTCAATGTGACTTTCCATGCCAAGCTCGGCACACAGGGCGAGCGGGTGGAGCGGATCGCGCGGCTGGCGGAAGAGCTGGCGCCGATCGTCGGCGCGGATCCAGCGCTGGCGCGCCGTGCCGCTGTCCTGGCCAAGGCCGATCTCACCACTGAAGTGGTCGGCGAGTTTCCCGAATTGCAAGGCGCGATGGGCCGCAAATACGCGCTGCTTCAAGGCGAGCATTCTTCTGTCGCGGCGGCGGCGGAAGAGCACTACAAGCCGCAGGGCCCGTCCGATTATGTGCCGAGCGATCCGGTGTCGGTCGCCGTGGCGCTCGCCGACAAGCTGGATACGCTGGTCGGCTTCTGGACCATCGATGACAAGCCAACGGGTTCGAAGGATCCGTATGCGCTGCGCAGAGCGGCTCTGGGCGTGGTGAGACTCTTGATCGAAAATGGGATCAAGCTTGCAATGTTGAGTTTGCTAAAAGCCGCCCATGCGACTCACTACGACCGGTTGCACAGCCGTAAGTTAGTGGTCACGGAGCTAGATCCAACAGACTATGAGTTGCCAGAGAACCATCCGGACAGCCTTTGGGGACAGGATGATTTTTCGGATGAAGTTGGGGAGATTAACGCAACGGACGGCTGTAATTATGCCCGATTCGAAAACGGTCAAATCGCGGAAGTGTTTGCGTTTCGGGGCTCATTAGAAGTTCTTCCCGACCTCCTGTCGTTCTTCCACGACAGGCTGAAGGTCTATCTGCGCGACCAGGGCGCTGGCCACGATCTGATAGATGCGGTGATCACGCCGCAGTCCGACGACCTCCTGCAGATCGTGCGCCGCGTCGAAGCGCTTGGCTCCTTCCTCGATACCGAGGACGGCAGGAACCTGCTTGCCGGTACCAAGCGCGCGGCCAACATCCTGGCCGCCGAGGAGAAGAAGAAAACGGCGGTCGCCCAGAGCGTTGAGCCGGCGTTGTTCCGGCAAGATGCCGAGAAATCGCTTTTCGCGGCGGTGAATCAAGCCGAGAAGCAAGCCGGCGAAGCGATTCAAAACCAAGACTTTTCCGCTGCCATGCTGGCGCTTAGCGTGTTGCGTGAACCTGTTGATTCATTTTTTGAGCATGTTCTCGTGAATGATGAGGATCTGTCCGTGCGCGCCAACCGCCTTGCGCTGCTCACGCGCATTCGCACGGCTACCGGTCAGGTCGCGGATTTCTCGAAAATCGCTGGTTGAGAGGCGAGGAAAAATATCGCCCAGCCGACCGTTCGAGCCGGCTTACAGTCATATGACGATGATCTCCCCGTGGCAAAAGGGACATGTTCCCCAACCCAACGGAGGCTTCCATGAATTCCGATCACGAAATCGAAGTGACTGAAGAAAACCCGGCCGCCGCCGAGACGCTTGAATCCGCTTCCGAAACCGCCCTCGATCATGCCGCCGCCACGACCGAAGCCGCCGACCTGTCGGACGATGACGAGGATGGCGATGAGGAGGAAGGCGACGACGAAGACGGCGAAGAGTCCGAAGAAGAAGACGCCGATGACGCCGTGAAGGCCGAAGGCGATGACGCCGAGGAAGAATCCGAAGACGGCGAGTCCGACGAAGAAGACGACGACAAGGAAGAAGCTGCCTGATTTTTCAGGCGACGGTTTTTCTCAAATGAAGGGGCGGCGCTTTCGTGCCGCCCTTTTCGTTGGTCTTGTGTCAGTTTTCCGAACGCCGACTTTTCAATTTTCCAGAATGCTGACGCGCACGCTGTTTTCGTAGACGTCGACCTGGATCAGCGGCTCGCCATTGACGATGGCGCGCTTGGTCGAGGAACTCATCGCGCCGGGGCGTTCCAGCATGCGCTGCAGATCGGCGCGCTGGTCGTTGGTCCTGAACCAGGCATCACCCTCGTCGTCGCTGTCGCGGCGATGGAATTTGTGCCAGTTGGCGCGGTCCTGCCGCACCATCTGCGCGGCGCCGTCCAGCGCATAGCCGTCGCTCGCCTGGTGATCGCGATCCGAAATGCGCGCCACATATGACCCCAGCATGTCGTCCGCATGGGCCGCGCCGCCAAGCAATGACGCCAGCAGCAGCCCTGCCACGGTAACGGTCTTCGAGTTTTTCATGAGCACCCCCTTGCCTTGAACAATACAAATTCCATCTGCCGGGGCCGCCTGGTGAAATTCAGGCGGCAGCGTCGGCCGGCGAGATATGCCAGGATTCGCCGGACAATGGTTCGCAGGGCGCCAGACCGCCGTCAAGCCATCGAGCCCTCTGGTCGGCCAGTCCAGTAGCTCGCTATTTGACCTTGCCGGCTCCCGAAGCAGGCTGTTGGGCCGCCGGTCGCGGCGCGGCCGCCGCCGGTGCTTTCCCTTGCGCTGCCGGCGCGGGGGCTGCCGAGGCGGTCGCCGTGGCGGGGGCGGTCGTGGCGGTGGGCGCCTTGGCCTGCGCCGGCGTCGAGAAGGCGCCGCCGACGATGCCGCCACGAATGATCATCGGGTTCTGCGGGGAAGCGTGGTCTGCCTCGGCCTTGTCCGGGATTGCGGCCACCTTTTCGTAGGTGACATCGGGCTCGCCGAGCGCAACGACAGACACCACGTCGCTCGTGTCGTTTGCTTTCAGCGTAACAATGGAGGGCGTCGAGACCGGCGCGCCGGGAAAGACCAGCGACGAGGCCTGAGCCCCGCCAGCCATTGACGCCAGAGTGATAGCAAGCGTTCCCCAGATACGCACAGACACTGACATAGCTCCCCAATTGCCCAGAAGCCGCACGATAGTGCTCGGCGATTGATGCCGGCTTTCATGGAAACATAGCATTTTAGGAATTGGTGATTTGCCAATGCCCGCTTGCTCCGGCGGCGGCGTCGTACTACGCAGCCGGCATCCGCGAGGTGACCAGAGTGGCTGAAATACTTGCCGTCGGCAAAGCGATGGAACCGGCGCTGGCGCTGCTTGAGGGCGGCGATGTCGTCGCCATCCCGACTGAAACCGTCTATGGACTGGCCGGCGACGCCACCAACGGCATTGGCGTGGCGCGCATCTTCGAGGCCAAGGGACGGCCGCGGTTCAATCCGCTGATCGCCCATGTCGCCGACATGGCGATGGCCGAGCGCATTGCGCTGTTCGATCCGCTGTCGGAGAAACTCGCGCTTGCCTTCTGGCCGGGTCCGCTGACGCTGGTCCTGCCGCAGCGCCCCGGCAACGGCATTCATCCGCTGGTCACAGCCGGGCTCGACACGATCGCCTTGCGCATGCCTAAGGGGTTTGGCGGCGACCTGATCGCCAGGCTTGGCCGACCGCTTGCCGCGCCCAGCGCCAATTCATCCGGCAAGATCAGCGCCACGACGGCGCAAGCCGTTGCGGCGGACCTCGGCGCCCGCATCAAGCTGGTGGTCGATGGCGGCGCCACGCCGGTCGGGCTGGAATCGACCATCGTCAAGGCGGAAGGCGAAAGATTGCGCCTGCTTCGGCCAGGCGGCGTTGCCGCGGAAGAGATCGAAGCGGTCATCGGCATGGAACTGCTGCGCGGCGGTGCCGCCGGCATCGAGGCGCCGGGCATGCTCGCCTCGCACTACGCGCCGGGTGCCGCTGTTCGGCTCAATGCCCAGTCGGTCGGCGAGGGTGAAGCGCTGCTCGCCTTCGGGAGCCAAAGAGCTGAAGGCTGGCGCGGCGCAACCGCTTTCCTCAACCTGTCGGTGTCGGGTGACCTGCGTGAAGCGGCGAGCAATCTGTTCGCCTACATGCAGGATCTTGACCGTAGCGGCGCGCGCACCATCGCGGTTGAGACCATTCCCTTTGACGGACTCGGTGAGGCGATCAACGATCGGCTCTCGCGTGCCGCCGCTCCTCGTGACAACGCACAGCCCACAACGTAGTTTTCCCGCATGACCGAAACTGTGAAGACACTCGATCCCGCTCTCATCGATCGATTCATGGCGATCGTCGGCGAGAAATATGCTCTGCGCGATCAGCAGGACATCGCGCCCTATCTCATCGAGCGACGCGGACTCTGGCATGGCGTGACGTCCTTGGTGCTGCGACCGGGCAGCGTCGAGGAGGTCAGCCGGATCATGCGGCTGGCGACAGAGACCGGAACACCGGTCGTGCCGCAAAGCGGCAACACCGGGCTGGTCGGCGCGCAGGTGCCGGACAAATCCGGCCATGAAATCGTCCTGTCGCTGTCGCGGCTGAACCGCATCCGCGAGATCGATGTCCTGTCCAACACGGTCACGGTCGAGGCCGGCGTCATCCTGCAGACGCTGCAGGAAGCGGCCGATGCCGCCGACCGGTTGTTCCCGCTATCGCTCGCCGCGCAAGGGTCCTGCCAGATCGGCGGCAATCTTTCGTCCAATGCCGGTGGCACCGGTGTGCTTGCCTATGGCAATGCACGTGAACTCTGTCTTGGCGTCGAAGTGGTGCTGCCGACGGGCGAGGTGTTCGACGATTTGCGCAAGCTGAAGAAGGACAACACCGGCTACGACCTGAAGAACCTGTTTGTCGGCGCCGAAGGCACGCTGGGCATCATCACCGCCGCCGTGCTCAAACTGTTTCCCAAGCCCAAGGGACGCGAGGTCGCCTTCGTCGGCCTGTCGTCCCCCGACGCCGCCCTTTCCCTGTTCAGCCTGGCCATGGACCGCGCCGGGGCGGCACTCACCGCCTTCGAGCTGATCGGCAAGCGGCCATATGATTTCACCTTGGCGCACGCCCCGGGGGTGACCCGACCGTTGATGGAGGATTGGCCCTGGTATGTGCTGATGCAGATTTCCTCCGGCCGCTCGTCGGAGGATTCGCGGGCGCTGATCGAGGACGTGCTCTCGGCGGGCCTCGAACAGGAATTCGTCGGCGATGCCGTCATCGCCGCCAGCCTGGGGCAGGGCGATGCCTTCTGGAACTTCCGCGAGCTGCTGCCCGAGGCGCAGAAGCCGGAAGGCGCTTCGATCAAGCACGACATTTCAGTGCCGATCGCATCGATACCGCGCTTCATCGAAGAGGCCGCCGGCGCGGTGGCCTCGGTCAGTGCCGGCGCCCGCGTGGTCTGCTTCGGCCATATGGGCGACGGCAATCTCCACTATAACATCTCGCGGCCCGTCGACGGCGGCGACGAGGCGTTTCTGGCGCTCTATCATGCCATGAACAAGGCCGTGCATGACGTGGTGCGCAGCCTGCACGGTTCGATCTCGGCCGAGCACGGCATCGGCCAGTTGAAGCGCGACGAACTGATCGCCACCGCGCCGCCGATGGCCATCGATCTGATGCGCCGGGTGAAGGCCGCCTTCGATCCGGCCGGCATCATGAATCCCGGTAAGGTTATCTGATCCTTTCAACATCTTGTGGTCGGTGGCATTCCGATAACCATCCCTGAGATCAGCAAAATTTAACCGACTTTCTTAAGCGCGGCGGTAAGGAGCCGGCGCTACTGTTTCCCCATAACGAGGCCGGGAAAACTGGCCCGGAGAGAACCGGACACCGGCTCTCAGGAGACAGACAGGAAGGCGCTCTATGAACGTGAACACTGGACTTAAGCCAGTCTGGGCGGGACGCAACATGCGCCTCGACCCATTCCGCCTGCCGCAGGTGGTGAGCTACGCGACGCGGGACGATTATGGCGACGTGACCTTCACCATCGACCAGCGTGGCGCCGTGATCCGCCGCATGCTCGAGATGAGTGGCCTGCCGGCGATCATCGTCCTGCCCGCCAATGCATTTCGCGGCGTCGCCGCCCGTGCGATGGAGGATCCGGAAGGCAATGTCACGGTGACCCTGGAACTCCTGCACAACGATCCGATGCTGTCGGTGCCGCTGCTGGTGGCCGACGATCTCGAGGACGTTGCCGCCGACTGGCGCGCCTGGGCCGATGCCTACCGTCTGCCGATGCTGCTGATCGAATCCGACGGCGTAGCCCGTACCCTGGAGGAATCGCTCGGTGCCGCCATCAAGACGCTGCCGGCGCAGGACCGCCGCAAGGGCCGCGTTTCCAACACGCGCCGCCCGCGCTTCCTTGCCCGCCGCAGAACCGGGGAGCTGGGTTTGAGGCTCGTCATTGACGGCCAGGAAATCATTTCACGGGAGTAGCCTTCTTCTCCCCGTCACTATATGGGGAGAAGTGCCCGGCAGGGCGATGAGGGGCAGCGCTGGCCTGAGTGTTTGACCCACCTGTCGCCGTTGAACCTCTCGCCTCGCCTTCAAGGTCGGCGCTGCCCCTCATCCGGCTGCCGCCACCTTCTGCCCCTAAACGGGGAGAAGAAAGACTACACCAGCGGCTTCAGCGCCACCCACAATGCACCGCCGATCAGGCCGAGGAAGATCAGCCAGCCGACCTGGTTGTTCGACCGGAACAGCCGCAGGCACTGGTCCGGATCGTCGATATCCAGCACCGCGATCTGCCGGGCCAGATGGGCACCGGCGGCGATCAGTCCCGCCAGCGCCACCACCGGGGCCTGCGCCGAGGCGAAGGCGATGGCAAAGCAGATCAGCATGCCGCCATAGAGCCCTGCCAGCCACGCCTTGGTGTTGTCGCCGAACAGCCGTGCCGTCGAGCGCACGCCGACGATGGCATCGTCTTCCTTGTCCTGGTGCGCGTAGATCGTGTCATAGCCGATCACCCACAGGATCGAACCGATATAAAGCATGATGGCGGGCCCATCCAGATCGCCGAACTCGACCGCCCATCCCATCAGCGCGCCCCAGGAAAAGGCGAGCCCCAGAAACAGCTGCGGCCAGTTGGTGATCCGCTTCATGAATGGATAGACGGCGACGATCACCAGCGAGCAGGCGCCGAGCAGAATGGCGAAGCTGTTGAACTGCAGGAGAACCGCCAGGCCGACCAAGGCCTGCAGCAGGAGAAACAGCCAGGCTCGCCGGCGCGTGGCCTGGCCGGACGGCAGCGGGCGCGAGCGGGTGCGCTCGACCTGGCTGTCGATGTCCTCGTCGACAATGTCGTTATAGGTGCAGCCGGCGCCGCGCATGGCGACGGCACCGACCAGGAACAGCACGAGGTACAGGGGCGCCGGTAGCAGCGAGAGCAGCGGGTCGCCGGGGCGGGGATAGGCGCTCGCGGCAAGTGCCGCCGACCACCAGCACGGCCACAGAAGCAGCTGCCAGCCTATCGGCCGGTCCCATCGCGCAAGCTGCGCGTAGGGCCAGATCGCGCGCGGCAGCACGCGATAGACCCAATGGCCGTTCGGCGCATCGGCGACACGGCCCTGGGCCGTTTTCGACTGGATTTGTTCCATCGGCATGGAGTGGCAGCAGCGGTTGAAACCGTCAAGCGGCAAGCAGGCGCGCGGCACTCCTCAGTCCGTCATGAGGTGAAGATGTCGCGCTTGGAAAACCAGTCCTTCGCCACCTCGATGAAAGCCAGCGCCGCCTTCGATACGCGCTGCTGTGTATCGTGGGTGAGGATGATGCGCTGCATGGGCAGCGGATCCGACAGTGGCGTGCAGACGAGGGGCAGACCGTCATAGCTGCGGTCGCCATGCGGGCGGGTATAGCTGACCGCAACGCCGAAGCCGTTCGCGACCATGCTGCGCTGGAGTTCGAACGAGCTCGTGCGCCTGTGGGCAACGGGCGATAGGCCGCGCCCGCGGAACAGGTCGAGCATATGCTGCCAGCTATGCGGCTGGTCGGTGGTGATCAGCGGATAGGCGGCCAGATCGGCCAGGCTGACCTCGGGGCGGTCCGCCAGCGCATGGCCCGCCGACAACAGCGCGTGCGGCCGCAATTCGTGCAGCAGGATGCGGGCGAAGTGCGACGGCAGGCCAAGATCGTAGCTGAGCCCGAGATCGACGGCGGAGTCCGACAGGCGTCGCCCGAGCGTCTCGAATGTCTCGTCCCGAACGACGACATCGACCTCTGGATGGCGTTCGGAAAAGGCGCGGATGAGGCCCGGCGCGAAATAGGGCGCCAGATCCTCGAAACATCCAAGCACCAGTTCGCCGCCGACCGTCGAACTGACCTTGCCCAGACCCAGGAGTTCGTCCGTCTCGGCAAGGACCTGCTTCGCCTTCGCCACCACGACCCGGCCGAAGGAGGTCAGCGACACGCCGCTTCCCCGCTGGCGCACGAAAAGCTTCTGGCCGAAATCCTTTTCGATCGCGTCGATGGCCACCGAAATCGAGGGCTGCGAAATGTTGAGCGCCCGGGCCGCGCCGGTAACGCTGCCATGGCGGGCAACGGCGATGAGATAGCGTAGCTGGGTGAGGCTGAGGCTCATAGCTGAAGCCTATCTGTCAGATGAGAAGTTATTATTTTACTGAATGAGTTGCCGCTGCGATAGTCGCGTCGATCCTGAAAGGAGGACAACATGGCTTCACAGACCGTTGCTCGCGCCATCGACACCGAAATCATCGATGCCCAGACAATCGCCGACTACCAGCGTGACGGCGCAGTCTGCGTACGCGGCGCCTTCAAGGGCTGGGTCGACACGATTGCCGCCGGCATCGAGCGCAACATCCAGAACCGCAGCGCCACGGCGTCCGACATCGCCAATGGCAAAGGCAGCTTTTTCGACGACTACTGCAACTGGGAGCGCATTCCCGAATTCGTCCAGGTGGTGCGCGAATCGCCTGCGGCGCGACTGGCGGCCGCGGTGATGCGGTCGCGCACCGCGCAGTTCTTCCACGACCACGTCCTGGTCAAGGAACCCGGTACGCAGAAGCCGACGCCGTGGCACCAGGACATTCCCTATTATTTTGTCGACGGCCAGCAGACGGTGAGTTTCTGGATTCCCATCGATCCGGTGAAGGAGGCGACGCTGAGGCTGATCGCCGGTTCGCACAAATGGGACAAGATGGTCCTGCCGGTGCGTTGGCTG
Source organism: Mesorhizobium sp. ES1-6 (assembly GCF_020164775.1). Taxonomy (NCBI): domain Bacteria; kingdom Pseudomonadati; phylum Pseudomonadota; class Alphaproteobacteria; order Hyphomicrobiales; family Phyllobacteriaceae; genus Mesorhizobium; species Mesorhizobium sp. ES1-6. The sequence goes on along the minus strand of NZ_JAIUGU010000004.1, from coordinate 67,931 downwards.
AACGACGACAATTTCTATGCAGGCGAGGGCGATTACCGGCCGGTACCGGACCCTGACAACGATCCATCGATGAAAGTTATCGGATGGGAGATGGAGCCGGGCGACGCCATCCTGTTCGACTTCCGCACCGCGCATGGCGCACGCGGCAACATGACCGCGGCACGTCGCCGGGCGCTGTCGCTGCGCTGGGTCGGCGACGATGCCCATTATGTGGAGCGGCCCGGCCGTACCTCACCGCCCTATCACGGTCATGGCATGCAGCCGGGACAGAAGCTGCGCGAGGACTGGTTTCCGGTTATCTTTCAGAGCTGAGCGAGAAGTCAGAATAGAGACGCCGATAGCCAGCGCCTCTATTCGGCAGGGGTAACGTTCCCGTGCGCAATTTCGATCAATCCGCCCTGATGCCTTGACCCGTCGCCCGGAGAGCAATAGCGGGTGTTCTCTCTAAGTCGGCATCAAGAGGTGGCCATGAACGTTCTTCTTCTCGGCTCGGGCGGCCGCGAACATGCGCTGGCCTGGAAGATCGCCGCGTCGCCGCTGCTGACCAAGCTCTACGCGGCTCCAGGCAATCCGGGCATCGGCGCAGAGGCCGAGCTGGCAAAGTTGGATATTGCCGACCACGCCGCAGTCGCCGCCTTCTGCCGCGAGAAAAAAATCGATCTTGTCGTGGTCGGTCCGGAGGGGCCGCTCGTCGCCGGCATCGCCGATGATCTGCGCGCCGAAAACATCCGCGTCTTCGGGCCTTCGAAGGCCGCCGCGCGGCTGGAAGGCTCGAAGGGTTTTACCAAGGATCTCTGCGCCAGGTACAACATCCCGACCGCCGCCTATGGCCGTTTCGGTGACCTGGCCTCCGCCAGGGCCTATGTCGAAAAGACAGGCACGCCGATCGTCATCAAGGCCGACGGGTTGGCGGCCGGCAAGGGCGTCACCGTCGCCATGACGATGGATGAGGCGCAGGCGGCACTCGCTTCCTGCTTCGACGGCTCCTTCGGCGCCGCCGGCGCGGAGGTGGTGATCGAGGAATTCATGACCGGCGAGGAAGCGAGCTTCTTCTGCCTTTGCGACGGCACCACGGCACTGCCCTTCGGCACCGCACAGGACCACAAGCGCGTCGGCGACGGCGATGTCGGACCCAACACCGGCGGCATGGGCGCCTATTCGCCGGCCCCGGTGATGACGCCTGACATGATCGAGCGCACGATGCGCGAGATCATCGAGCCGACCATGCGCGGCATGGCCGAGCTTGGCGCGCCCTTCGCCGGCATTCTGTTCGCCGGGCTGATGATCACGGACAAGGGACCCAAGCTGATCGAATACAACACCCGCTTCGGCGACCCGGAATGCCAGGTGCTGATGATGCGCCTCAGGGATGACCTTCTGGTGCTGCTCAATGCCGCCGTCGACGGCCAGCTCGCGCATACCTCCGTGCGCTGGCGCGACGAGGCGGCGCTGACCGTGGTGATGGCGGCGAGGGGCTATCCCGGCACGCCGGAAAAAGGCTCCGTCATTCGCGGCGTCGAGAACGCCGCGGGCGAAGGCGTCCAGATTTTCCATGCCGGCACCGCGATCAATGGCGGCGCGCTGGTCGCCAATGGCGGTCGCGTGCTCAACGTCACGGCGACCGGCGCCACGGTCGGCGAGGCGCAGGCGCGGGCCTATGCCGCGCTCGACCGCATCGACTGGCCGGACGGGTTCTGCCGCCGCGACATCGGCTGGCAGGCCGTGGCGCGTGAACAGGCTGGCTGAAGCGTCGACCGATGGACGGCGCTACCGCTGGCCGCGATCGAGTTCGGTCGATGCCGTGCTGAGCGGATCGGCCGCCGCGAAGGCGGCGTCGAGTTGTGAGGGCGAGCGCTGGCCGGCCCGCTTCCAGGCGACATACTGGACAATGCCGAAGCCCGGCCGTCGCGGCACCGTCTTCACGACCGGCATATGAAACCCATCGCGGAATTTCGACCAGCGCGAACCGAGCACCGCGACCATTTCCTCGACGGTCGGCGGCGTCGCCACATCGGCATAAATGAGGGTGGCTCTGCCGGCGAGGCCTGCCTCCCGCGAGAGCGGCACCGGCACGCTGGCCAGATAATCGGACGGCACGTCGATCAGCCCGCCGAACGGCCATTGCTGGCGCAGCGTGGCGGCATCGGTTGGCGCGACGTTGACGTCGATGTTGTCGGGTGTACCTGCGACCCGGTAGGGGCAGCGGAAGCGGCCGCAATTGGCCTGCGCCGAGAACTGCCAGAGCGCGTAGCCCTGCCAGTTGCCCATCGGAAAATGCACGTCGATGTCAGGCTTGTAGCGCGCGTACCAAAGCGGCAGCCGCGACAGGAGCCGGTATCTGTAGAGGTTGTCGGCGATATATTGCGCCGTCTTCCCGTTGGTGTAGAGCACCGGGAAGCGGCCGACGCGCCGATGCACCTGGCGCACGAACTCCTCGGCGTCGTCGAGCGACATCCATTGCGTGGGATCGATACCCTCGATGTCGAGAGCCATGAGGTCGTCCGGCGCGGGGTCGGCGAAATCGAGGAAATTATTGGCCTGCTCGACCGGATTGCCGGGGCGGGCGAGGTGATAGGCGCCCCATTTCATGCCGAGTGCCTTCGCCACGACCCGGCGTGTCTGGAACAGTTCGCGCGTCACCGCGTGGCGTTTCCAAAGCGCCTTGCACAGCTTCACGTCGGTATCGCCGCCGAAACAGAAATAGGGCGGCGGCATGCCGTCGGACGCCTTGTTGATGAAGGCGGCGATGCGCTTGTCGGTGGCAAGCTGGGCCCAGTCGATGGAATTATATTCGTAGGCGTCGATGACCAGGGCGCGGTCGGCATTCTTCCACGGCTCGGAGAAATCCGAGGCCTTTGCCGCCATCGACAGTGCCATGACTGCCGCGAAAGCGAGAAGCGCCGTGCGGGCAAGAAAGCGCGCCGTCCTTTTCAAAACAGGGAATTCCCGTTGATCAAAGGCGAATGCTGAACCGCTATGGTTAAGGAAATGCTTATCGAGACGACGCGGTGCGTCAGCCGAACAGCTTCAACGCCGTCGCTACCGACAGGAACATCGACAACGGGCGACCTTGAAACGGCGTGAAACCATGCTTGAGATAAAAAGCGGCGGCTTTGTCGTCCTTGGCGTCGACGATCAGCGCGAAAGAGGCGGGGGCGGCTTGGGCGCAGCGCCGGAGCGCATCCACGATCAATGTCGATCCAACACGTTGTCCCTGATATCGGGTGTCGACAGCCAACCTTCCAATCAATATGGCGGGCAGGACTGGATAGCGCGGTAGGCGTTTCGTCAGCTCTTCTGGCAGAGAAGCGATGGGCAGACTTGCCGCTGCAAGAGTGTAATATCCGGCAATGAGACCGACATCACGGTCTGCGGCGACGAAGCAATTGCTGACTCGGCGTTTGACGTCCTGGCTCGCCTGCTCGCGAAGATAGTGGTCCAGTGCCAGTACACCGCAGCTGAATCCATTCCGAGTATACGAGCCACCCAGTGGCTCGATGATCAAGTCCAGACTCACCGGGATTCGACGACAAGTCGCTTGTAGGCATCGGCGGCTTTGCGCAGTGCTTCATTGGGTTCGGGTGGATTGAGAATGGCCTCGACCAGAGCGCGCTGATCCTCGATGGACAGGCGAATGATAGCCGTCTCCTCAATGGTGCGTTGTGCGGCTTCCTGCGCGGCGGCAACCACGAAGTCACTGACGCTACGGCCCTGAATTTCGGCAGCACGCTTCACCACGCTAAGCATATCTGGCGAAATACGAGCCTCGATACGGGCAGTGCGGGTCTTTTGGTTTGGCATCGCGATCATCTCTGACGCAATATGTACGGGTTTTAACCGTACATATCAAGCGCTGCGGTCATCGTCGGCTGACCGGAGGAAACTCAAACGGATCTGGCGCTGGCTCCTGCCGCAGCGTGCCTTCTGCGGCGCGTTTGCGGTGGTGGGCAAGCGAGCATCGTGGTGAGCACAATATGCCGCGATCCGACCAGTAGGCGGCGCCGTTCGCCAGGTCGCCGTGATAGTAGGAAAATCCGGTTGCCCGGTAGGGCAAACCGCATTCGATGCAGCGATAGGCGTCAGGTCTGGCAAGCATGGCAATGGTCCGGTCGGCTCTGTATATGATCTGCCCAGATCATATACGAGGATGTAATTCCTGGTTGAAGAAATTTTGAGAGCAGCAATTTTGAAATTGACCAGAACCTCCGCGATTTCGTCATCCTATGGTCTGCGCCGCGCCGCTTCGCCCGTGGATGACGACCCCCATGGCGATTGCAAAATCCACGTGACAAAGTTTGACGTTTACGTAAAAAGAAGGTCGCTGGACCATCCGAACGCGGGTGGTTTGCGTCGGCGCTTCCGCATAGGATTTGTCGCCAGGGAGGAGCAGACATGTATCGCGCACCGGTCGAGGATATCGCGTTTACGCTGAAGCACGTCGCCGGCATGAAATCAGCGCTGGATGCCGGTGCCTTCGGCGATCTCGGCGAGGATTTGGTCGATGCCGTGCTGGGCGAAGCCGGCCGTTTCGCCACCGAGGAGGTGGCACCCCTTTACAAGATCGGCGACGAACAAGGCGCCGTGCTCAGGGATGCCGCGGTCACCATGCCGCCTGGCTGGAAGGAACTCTATCGCCGCTGGATCGATGGCGGCTGGAACGCGCTGTCCGGGCCTGAGGAATATGGCGGCCAGGCGTTGCCGACCATGCTTGGCGTCGCCGCGCTCGAAATGTGGAATTCGGCCGCCATGGCGTTCGGCATCGGCCCGACGCTGACCATGGGCGCGGTCGAAGCGCTCGACAAGCACGCTTCGGAGGAACTCAAGGCGAAATACCTCGCAAAGCTCGTGTCCGGCGAATGGATGGGCACGATGAACCTGACCGAGCCGCAGGCGGGCTCCGACCTCGCCGCGCTGCGCGCCCGCGCCGAGCCCGCGGGCGACGGTACCTACCGGATCTTCGGCCAGAAGATATTCATCACCTATGGCGAGCATGACTTCACCGACAACATCGTCCATCTGGTGTTGGCGCGGCTGCCGGACGCGCCGGCCGGCACGCGCGGCATTTCGCTGTTCCTGGTGCCGAAATTCCTGGTCGGCGACGACGGCTCGATCGGCGCGCGCAACGACGTCTTCTGCTCCGGCCTCGAGCACAAGCTCGGCATCCATGCCTCACCGACCTGCACCATGATCTATGGCGACGGCTTTCAGGGCGCCAAGCCAGGCGCCATCGGCTGGCTGATCGGTGAGGAGAACAAGGGCCTCGCCTGCATGTTCACCATGATGAACAATGCCCGTCTGGCCGTCGGCATGCAGGGCGTCGCGGTCGCGGAAGCCGCGACCCAGAAAGCGATCGCCTATGCCAATGAACGGCGACAGGGCAAGGCGAGCGACTATGTTGGCGCCGGCATGGCGCCGATCGTCCATCACCCGGACGTGCAGCGCAATCTCCTGACGATGAAGGCGCTGACACAGATCGCCCGCGCCATCAGCTATTCCTGCGCCCATGCCATCGATCTCGCGCGCGTGTCGTCGGGCGACGAGGCGGCGCATTGGCGCGACCGTGCCAATCTCCTGACGCCGCTCGCCAAGGCGTTTTCGACCGATATCGGCGTCGAGGTCGCCTCGCTCGGCGTGCAGGTGCATGGCGGCATGGGTTTCATCGAGGAAACGGGCGCGGCCGCGCTTTATCGCGACGCCCGCATCGCGCCGATCTATGAGGGCACCAACGGCATCCAGGCGATCGATCTGGTGACCCGGAAACTGCCGCTCGGCGGCGGCGAGCACGTGCATGGCTATATCGACGAACTGGCCGGTATCGCCAATGCGGTGCGCACCTCCAACATGCAAGGCTTCGGCCGAACCGCCGATCTTCTGGATGCTGCCCTTGGCGATCTGACGCAGGCGACCCGCGTCCTGCAAAAACTGGCGGTCGACGGAGAGACGGACAAGGCGCTGGCTGGCGCCACGCCTTATCTCCGGCTGATCTCGCTCGTCGCCGGCGGCGCCTATCTGGCGCGGGCCGCTCTTGCTGATCAGGGCCGCATCGCGCTTTGCCGCTTCTTCGCCGAAAACCTGCTTGGCGAAGTCAGTGCCTTGAAAGAGCGCGTCATCGACGGTGGCGACAGCCTTGCCGCTGCCGGCAAGGCGCTGATGTCCGCCTGACATTCACTGAGGAAACAATCGTGACAGACCACATTCTCGTAGAGCGCCAGGGCGCCATCCAGATCATCCGCATGAACCGCCCCGACAAGAAGAACGCGCTGACGCGCGCCATGTACGCGAAGATGTCGGCTGCCCTTGCCGAAGGTGACGCCGACCCGGCGGTCCGCGTCCATGTCTTTCTCGGCGTGCCAGGTGCCTTCTCGTCCGGCAACGACCTGGCAGATTTCATGGTCGTCGCCACCGGCGGCGACGGCGGCACCGAGGTCTGGGATTTCCTCATGGCGCTGGCCCGGGTCGAAAAACCCATCGTCTCCGGCGTCGATGGCATCGCGGTTGGCATTGGCACCACGCTCAACCTGCATTGCGACCTGACCTTCGCCACGCCACGCACCGTGTTCCGCACGCCTTTCGTCGATCTTGGCCTCGTGCCCGAGGCAGGATCGAGCCTGCTCGCCCCACGCATCCTCGGCCAGCAAGGCGCGTTCGCGCTGCTCGGTCTCGGCGAGGGTTTTTCGGCCGAGCGCGCTAAGGCCGTCGGCCTGATCTACGAGGTGGTGGAGGAAGGGGCGCTGGAGGCTTCGGTGCTTGCCGCGGCTGGCCAGATCGCCGCCAAGCCGCCGCAAGCGCTCAGGATCGCGCGCGACCTGATGCGTGGCTCACGCGACGACCTCGTCGCCCGCATTGAGGTGGAAAGCGAGCATTTTCGCGAGCGGCTGAAGTCCGACGAGGCGCGCGCCGCGCTCACCGCATTCATGACCAGGAAAAAGAGCTGAGCCCCTTTCAGGGGTAAAGCCGCGCCTTGTCCCAGCCACCCTTGGTGTCACGGGAAAAAACCACCCGGTCATGCAGCCGGAACGGTCTGTCGTGCCAGAATTCGATCGTCTTCGGCACGATGCGGAAGCCGGACCAGTGCTTTGGCCTTGGGATTTCGCCGATGGCATAACGGGCCGTGTATTCGGCGACCGCCTTTTCCAGCGCGAAGCGGCTTTCCAGCGGCCGCGACTGTTTCGAAGCCCAGGCGCCGATGCGGCTGCCGCGCGGGCGCGTCGCGTAATAGGTGTCGGCTTCGGCGTCGCTGACGATCTCCACCGGGCCGCGCACGCGCACCTGCCTGCGCAGCGACTTCCAGTGGAAACACATCGCCGCCTTCATGCTGCCAAGAATTTCCTGGCCCTTGGCGCTCTCGAAATTCGTGTAGAACACAAAGCCGCTTTCATCGAATCCCTTGAGCAGCACCATCCGCACGTCCGGCATGCCCTCGGCATCGACGGTCGCCAGCGCCACGCCGTTGGCGTCGTTGATTTCACTCTTGGCGGCGTCGTCCAGCCATGCGGCAAAAAGGTGAAACGGCTCGGCGGCCTCGGTAAAGTCACCGCTTGTTAACTCTGCATCACTCATAGTTTTTCTCAAATTGTCACGAAATCAGGGAGGTTGCCGATTGTCGCGTATCGCGCAAGCTTTGGACAGCAGGCAATGGGGCGTTATCGCTTCAGCCAGCGCGAAAGCGGCGATCGTGGCGGCGGCCTTGCCGCTCGCGGCTTGCGGAGCGGGGGGCTTCAGCCTGGAAAAAGCCGAAGTCGACCGCTCGATCCTGACTTCGAGCACATTGGCAACGCCAGCGCCGGCCGATTCTGATCGCGACTCCGACCAGACGACGATCGGCAATGCGGTGTCGTCCGCCGACATCGAGCAACTCGGTGGCCAGGCGGTGCCCTGGGCGAACACCGGCACCGGCTCGCGCGGCTCCATTACCGAACTGGCGGAGTTGAAGGACAGGGGTCAGACCTGTCGCCGCTTCAAGGCTTCCCGCGAAAGCTTTGACGGTGTTGCCATGTTCGAGGGTGAACTGTGCCTTGCCGGCGCTGGCGGCTGGCGCATGCAGGGCTTCAAGGCGCTCTGAGCCTGCTCCGAAGCCGATCGGGTCGGCTTGGCGGATTTTTCCAAGCCAATCCTCAACCGCCGTCTTCATGGCTCAGGCTCCGATTTTCCACCTTCGATCTGAAGCTCCGCCACTGGAATTTCTTCCTATGCGAGCGCATATAGGAGGCAAGTATGGACTTAACTCATTTCCAGGGCAGGACACATGCGCGACCCCTATGAGGTGCTGGGCGTTGCAAAGAACGCATCGGCCAAGGATATAAAATCGGCGTACCGCAAACTCGCTAAGAAACATCATCCGGACCAGAATCCGAATGATCCCAAGGCGAAGGACCGCTTTGCCGCGGCCAATCAGGCCTATGAAATCGTCGGCGACGAGAAGAGCCGCGCCGCTTTCGATCGCGGCGAGATCGATGCCGACGGCAAGCCGCGCTTCCAGGGCTTTGAGGGTGCGGCCGGTGGCGGCGACCCCTTTGCCGGATTTCGCCGTCAGCAGCAGGGGGCCGGAGGCTCACACTTCGAGTTCCGCTCGGGCCGGCCGGGCGGCGATCCGTTCGACGGCAACAGCGACATCTTCAGCCAGATATTCGGCGATGCTTTCTCCGGCGCGCGCGGTCCAGGCCAGGGTGACCGTCGCCAGCCGGCGACGGCGGCCGACCTCAATGTGACGCTCGACATCACCATCGAGGAGGCGGCCAATGCCGAGAAAGTGACGGCGATGTTCCCCGACGGCCGCAAGGTGGCCGTCAAGCTGCCGGCCTATGTCGAGGACGGCCAGACCATCCGGTTGAAGGGCCAGGGTGAGCAGGGACCGGGTCAGCCTGGCGACGCGTTGGTCAAGATCCACATCCGCCGGCATCCGCGCTATCGCATCGAGGGTCGCGACCTGCACGCCGATCTACCGGTTTCGCTGGCCGATGCGGTGCTGGGCGCCAAGGTGCCGGTCGAGACGCCGACCGGCAGGCTCGCTGTCAACGTGCCCCCCTGGTCGAGTTCCGACAAGGTCCTGCGGCTCAAGGGCAGGGGCCTGCCCGAGAAAGCCGGCGGCCATGGCGATCTCTACGCCCATGTGCGCATCATGCTGCCGGAAGGCGGCGACAGCACGCTGGAATCGCTGTTGCGTGGCCAAAAAGGCTGATCGAGAGCTTTGTCCCCCGAACTGTCCGGTTTGAACGCTTGAAGGGGCTGTGTGCCTGTGCGATAGGCACTTCACAAAGCAGAAACCTTGCGGAGAGCGCTGACATGGCGGGTGGACAGGGCCTAATGGCCGGCAAGCGCGGCCTTATTCTTGGCGTCGCCAACAACAGATCGATCGCCTATGGCATCGCCAAGGCCTGCGTCGATCACGGTGCCGAAATCGCGTTGACCTATCAGGGCGAAGCCTTCAAGAAGCGCGTCGAGCCGCTGGCGGCTGAACTGGGCGCTTTCGTCGCCGGCCATTGCGACGTCACCGATCCGGCGAGCCTGGACGAGGTCTTCGCCAATGTCGCCAATCATTGGGGCAAACTCGACTTCCTCGTGCACGCCATCGCCTTCTCCGACAAGGATGAGCTGACCGGCCGTTATGTCGAGACGACGCGTGACAATTTCCTGCGCACCATGGACATTTCGGTCTATTCCTTCACCACCATCGCCAAGCGCGCCGAAGCGCTGATGACCGAGGGCGGTTCGCTGCTGACACTGACCTATTACGGCGCGGAAAAGGTGATGCCCCACTACAACGTCATGGGCGTCGCCAAGGCGGCACTCGAGGCCAGCGTGCGCTACCTCGCGGTTGATCTCGGCGCCAAGAAGATCCGCGTCAATGCGATTTCCGCCGGCCCGATCAAGACGCTTGCCGCCTCCGGCATCGGCGACTTCCGCTACATCCTGAAGTGGAACGAATACAATTCGCCGCTGAAGCAGACCGTCACGCAGGAGGAAGTCGGTGATTCCGGCGTCTATTTCCTGTCCGACCTGTCGCGTGGCGTCACCGGTGAGGTGCACCATGTCGATTCCGGTTATCACGTCGTCGGCATGAAGGCGGTCGACGCGCCCGATATTTCGACGGTCAAGGATTAGTTCTCTCCGCCCGTCCCGGCCCTGGCCCGATCTCCGGAGAGCTGATGTACCCGCTGGTTTATATCGTGCGCCACGGCCAGACCGCGTGGAACGCCGAGTTCCGGCTTCAGGGCCAGGCCGACACCGATCTCAATGCTCTCGGCCGCGAACAAGCGACCGGAAACGGGCGTCGGCTGGCCGAACTCATCGGCGATCCCAACGAGTTCGACTTCGTCGCCAGTCCGATGAGACGGACGCGCGAAACCATGGAGCGCGTTCGCGCCGCGATGCGGCTCGATCCGCTCGCCTATCGAACCGATGCCAGGCTCATCGAAGTCAATTTCGGTGATTGGCAGAGCTTTACCTTCGCCGAACTCGAGACGCAATCACCCGGGGCGAGCCGGTCGCGCTCCCTGGACAAATGGAATTTTCAGCCGCCCGGTGACGGTGCGGAGAGCTACCAGATGCTGCTCGAACGGGTGAAGCCCTGCTTCGATGAAATGAAGCGCAGGACGATCTGTGTCACGCATGGCGGCGTCATGCGCACCCTGTTTCGTTTCGTACTTGATATGGCCGACGACGAGGCGGCGAACCTGGAGATACCGCAGGATCGCGTGCTCAAACTTGAAGGCAAGAGCCTGGAGTGGCTTTAGGCCGCTGATGGTGGCCAATTCCTAATGCATGTCGCCTGGAAGTGACGTCGGTTTTGGGGAAGACGACATGCAAGAACTAAAGCGCGTCGCGACGTGCTTTAGTTCGTGTCGCTGTCACCCGGCAACTGCATGTCGGTCACGACGTTTTCGCCATTGGTGACGTCATAAGCGATGACGATATCCATGCCTGGCTTCAGCGAATCGAGATCGGTTTCGGCATTGAGCTTGTAGGATTTGCCGTCGTCCAGCGTCAGGGTCAGCGCATCCTTGTCGACCTTCTTGATTAGGCCTTCGGTCTGGCCGGCAAAGGCGGCGGTGGAAAGCAGCAGCGTGGCGGCAACAGCGCCAATCAGGATACGCATGATCGTCCTCTTTGGTCATTGCGCCGGCCTGGGTGGCGGCGGGTCCTCAACGGCGAATGGAAGAAAGCAGAAACCAGCCGAATGTGTCAAAACTTAAACGGCGGGGATGACAGTTTGACCACTGTGGAAAACGCCAATAGAAGGCTGGCTTCAGCCGGCTGCGATGCCGGGCAGGGCGCTTTTCCATGTCTCACAACACGTTCGGCCATCTTTTCCGCGTCACCACCTGGGGCGAGAGCCACGGCGCAGCGCTCGGTTGCGTGGTCGATGGTTGTCCGCCGGGCATCCGCTTTACGCGCGACGAAATCCAGGCCGAACTCGACAAGCGCCGTCCGGGCCAGTCGCGCTTCGTCACCCAGCGCCGCGAACCGGACGAGGTGAAGGTCCTCTCGGGCTTCGTCCTCGACGAGGACGGCGCCACGATGATCACCACCGGCACGCCGGTGTCGATGCTGATCGAAAATGTCGATCAGCGCTCGAAAGACTATGGCGAGATCGCCCGCCAGTTCCGGCCGGGCCATGCCGACTACACCTACGACGTCAAATACGGCATACGCGACTATCGCGGCGGCGGCCGCTCCTCGGCGCGCGAGACGGCGGCCAGGGTCGCCGCCGGCGCGCTCGCTCGCAAGGTGGTGCCGGGCATGGTGGTGCGCGGTGCGTTGGTGTCGATGGGCGAAAAGTCGATCGATCGCGCCAACTGGAACTGGAATTTCATCGGCGATGCCGAGAACCCGTTCTTCACCCCGGATCCGGCTTCCGTGCCCGTCTTCACGCAGTATCTCGACGGCATCCGCAAGGCCGGCTCCTCGGTCGGCGCGGTGATCGAGGTCGTCGCTGACGGCGTTCCGCCGGGCCTCGGCGCGCCGATCTACGCCAAGCTCGACCAGGACATCGCGTCCGGCCTGATGTCGATCAACGCCGTCAAGGGCGTCGAGATCGGCAATGGTTTCGAGGCCGCCCGCATCACCGGTGAACAGAATGCCGACGAGATGCGCATGGGCAATGACGGCAATCCGGTCTTCCTGTCCAACAACGCCGGCGGCATCCTGGGCGGCATATCGACCGGCCAGGCGATCGTCGCGCGCTTTGCCGTCAAGCCGACCTCGTCGATCCTGACGCCGCGCAAATCGATCGACAAGGACGGCAACGACGTGGAGGTGATGACCAAGGGTCGCCACGACCCCTGCGTCGGCATCCGAGCCGTGCCGATCGGCGAGGCGATGGTCGCCTGCGCCATCGCCGACCATTATCTGCGGCATCGAGGACAGACAGGGAAGGGGAGTAGGGGAGTAGAGGAGCAGGGGAAATAAATTTCACCCTTAGCCCGACCAGGCAAATTCTTTCCTTTTCCCTATTCCCTTGCTGCCCTATTCCCCTACTCCCTTGCGAGCGAAGCGAGCGCACTATGCCTTACGACCAGAAGAAGATCGTCGAAGCCATCCGCGCCTTCGAGCGCGGCGAGATCGTCGTCGTCATGGATGATGATGGACGCGAGAACGAGGGCGACCTGATCGTCGCCGCCGTCCACTGCACGCCGGAGAAGATGGCCTTCATCATCCGCAACACGTCGGGCATCGTCTGCACGCCGATGCCGCGCGAGGAGGCCAAGCGGCTCAATCTGCAGCCGATGGTCGCCGACAATGATTCGGCCCACACCACCGCCTTCACCGTCAGCGTCGATTTCAAGCATGGCACGACGACAGGCATCTCCGCCGACGACCGCACGCTGACCGTGCGCAACCTTGCCAATGGCAATGTCGGCGCCTCCGATTTCGTCCGCCCCGGCCACATCTTCCCGCTCATCGCGCGCGAGGGCGGCGTCCTGATGCGCTCGGGCCATACCGAGGCGGCTGTCGATTTGTGCAAGCTCGCCGGCCTGCCGCCGATCGGCGTCATTTCCGAACTGGTCAATGACGACGGCACGGTCAAGCGCGGCCCGCAGGTGCAGGCTTTCGCCGAAGAACATGGCCTCAAGCAGGTTTCGGTGGCCGATCTCATCGCCTATCGGCAGCGCAAGGAAACGCTGGTCGAGCGCGTCGCCTGCTCCGACATCGACACGCTTGGCGGCAAGGCGCAGGTCTTCACCTACACGCTGCCCTGGGACACGACGCACCATGTCGCCGTCGTCTTCGGCGATATCCGTGACGGCGAGGACGTGCCTGTGCGGCTGCATTCCGAGGATGTGGTGACCGACGTGTTCGGCACCAGCCACCGGCTCGACGGCATCATGAAGGCGATGGGCGAGCGCAAGCGCGGCGTCATCGTCTATCTCAGAGAGGGCTCGGTCGGCGTCGCGCATCAGGAGCGCAAGCGCCCCGCGTCGGGCGACCGCGAGGATCACGAAGAGGCGCGCCGGCGCGAGAGCGAATGGCGCGAGATCGGCCTTGGCGCGCAAATCCTGAAGGATCTCGGCATTTCTTCCATCAACCTGATCGCTTCGCGCGAGCGCCATTACATCGGCCTCGAGGGCTTTGGCATCCACATCGCCAAGACCGAGATTCTGTAGCGGGCCAACGCCTAGGCGACATCGTCATCCACGGGTCTGCGCTCCGCTGCGCGTCGCTTCGCCCGTGGATGACGACGTCGCCTAGGCCAAACGTATATGCGCTGATCATCGGACGGCTGAATACTCCTAGCCGTCACTCCGCCGGGATCGCCGCCTCGCATCCTGCCAACTCGCATTCGTGGGTGGCGAGGCTGCGCTGGCCGAGCAGCACCGTGACCAGCGCGATAACGCCTGATGCAACCGAAACCCAGAACCCGTTCTGGGCGCCGAACGCATCCACCACCGCGCCGGCGGCGAAGGAACCCAGCGCCATGCCGATGCCGATGCCGGTCATCACCCAGGTGATGCCTTCGGTCAGCATCGCTTCCGGCACGTGCCGTTCGATCAAGCCAAAGGCGGTGATGAAGGTCGGCGAGATCGCCACGCCGCTGATGAACACGGTCAGCGCCAGCATCGGCACCGAACCGGCGGTGAGCGGCAAAAGCGTGCCCAACGCGACCAGGGCGACCGCGATTGCCAACTGGCGTTGCAGCGGTGCTTGCAGGTTGAGAGCGCCGACGACGATGCCGAGCACGAACGACCCCAGCGCATAGACGCCGATGACGAGGCTGGCGGCGCCCGGCTGGCCGAATTCCTTGGTGATGGCCACGGTGCTCACCTCCGTCGTGGCGAAGGTCGCGCCGATGAAGACGAGCGAAAGGGTGATGATCTGCACCGGCCGCAGCCTTATTGCCGAACCGCTCGTGGCGCGATCCACCGGCCGCACCTGCGGTTCGGTCGACCGCTGCAGGATGAAAGCCGTTGAACCGATGGCGAGGAGCACGGTGCTGACCAGAACGCCGGCTTCAGGAAAGAGGCCTGCACTGAGGCCCACCGACAGCGACGCGCCGGCGATATAGACCAGTTCGTCCGCCGCCGATTCGAAGGCGAAAGCGGTGTTCATCTGCGGCCGTCCCCGGAAAATCTCGGTCCAGCGGGCGCGCACCATTGCCGGCATGCTGGGCATGGCCGCGGCCGCCAGTGCCGAGGCGAACAGCGTCCAGACCGGCCAATCCTGATTGGTCGCCGCGATGAGAACCGCGAAGGCGATCACGGTGATGATGGTGGTGGGGACCACGATGCGTGTCTGGCCCAGACGGTCCACCAACCTTGATATTTGCGGCGCCACGAAAGCGTTGCCCAGCGCGAAAGTCGCCGAGACAGCACCCGCCAGCCAGTATTCGCCACGCGTCTGCGACAGCATCGCGACGATGCCGATCGGCGCCATGGCGATCGGCAGGCGCGCCAGGAAGCCGGCGGCCGCAAAGCCTTTGGCTCCGCGGGCCCGGAAGATTTCGGAGTAGGGATTATGCATGATCCGGTTCCTCGACAAAAGGCGATCTGATAATTACATACGATACGTATGAGTGTTAAATAGACCATACGTCGCGTATGTCAATTGGCATACGGAGCGTATGTGGATAGGACCAGAGCATGCACCGACCACGCAAGGAGATGATCGCCGAGACACGAGCCAAGCTGATCGCCGCGGCGCGTCAGGCTTTCGGCACTATCGGCTATTCCGAAGCGTCGATGGACGATTTCACCGCATCGGCCGGGCTGACTCGCGGCGCCCTCTATCATCACTTCGGCGACAAGAAGGGCCTGCTGGAGGCGGTTATCGCTGAAATCGACGCGGAAATGGCCGCCCGGGTGAATGAGGTTGCGTCAAGGGCGCCGACCCGCTGGCAGCATTTCGTCGACGAATGCACGACCTATATCGAAATGGCGCTGGAGCCGGAAATCCAGCGCATCATGTTCCGGGATGGCCCGGCCGTGCTGGGCGACCCGGCGCAATGGTCGAATGCCAGTGCATGTGTCGGTTCAATGACCGATCATCTAATCGCGCTGCAGGGGGAAGGGGTGGTCGTCCCCGGTGTCGACCCGGAGTCGGCAGCGCGGCTGATCAACGGGGCGAGCAGTCAGGCCGCGCAGCGCATCGCCAATGCGAAGGATCCCGAGGCGACGTCGAGGATGGTTGTGGCGGCGTTCAAGCAATTGCTCGAAGGCCTGCTGAAAAAGCCGCAAGCGCGGTCAAGCTGAACCGCCATGGCGGGACGCCACCGCCCGCAATTGACAACAGCCGGTTTGAGCGCATCCTCCCCCAGCCATCTCTGAGGGGGAGAATCGGGCATGTGGGATTTTGATATCGGCAGGTCGGTGTCCATCATGGTGCGGACCTGGCCCTTCATTGTCTTTCGCATGATCGTCTATTTCGGCATCACGCTGGCCTACATCATGGCCACCGGCACCGGTGCCTCGGTCGGTTATGGCGTCGGCCATATCTCCACCGATCCGGACGGCCCGTTGTCCTTTGCCCTGTGGGGCGGCGTGGTCGGCTTTGGCGTCGTCTCGATCGCCGTCTACTGGCTGCGCGAATACATCCTTTATGTCGTCAAGGCCGGCCACATCGCCGTCATGGTGCATCTCATCGACGGTCATGACGTTCCCGACGGCCAGAACCAGATCGCCTACGCAAAGCAGGTCGTGACCGAGCGTTTTGCCGAAGCGAACATCCTTTTCGTCGTCGACCAGCTGGTCAAGGGCGCCATCCGCGCCATCACCGGCCTGCTCGGCGGCGTCGCCCCCTTCCTGCCCATTCCTGGCCTCAGCGGCCTGGTCGCCTTCCTCAACACGGTGATCCGCCTGTCGCTGACCTATGTCGACGAGATCATCCTCGGCTACAACATTCGCATCAACTCGTCCTCGCCCTTCGAAACCGCGCGCCAAGGCGTCGTGCTCTACGCCCAGAACGGCAAGACCATGGTCAAGAACGCCGTCTGGCTAGCGGTCATCATGTGGGGCGTGTCGTTTGTGATCTTCCTGCTGATGCTGGCGCCGGCCGCCGCCATTCTCTACGTCATGCCCGGGCAACTCGCCGGTTGGGCCTTCGTGCTGGCCATCGTCTTTGCCTGGGCCTTCAAGGCGGCTTTCATCGAGCCCTTTGCCATCGCTTGCCTGATGCAGGTCTATTTCAAGACCATCGAAGGCCAGGTGCCCGATGCCGCCTGGGATGCCAGGCTGGCCGAAGCCTCGTCGAAGTTCAGGGAACTGAAGGACAAGGCGCTCTCCACCTTCGGCGGCTCGCGCTGGGGCACGGCCGGCGCGACGCGCTGATCGGCGGGACTCGCGGGCGCAATGTCGGGGATGTTGAGGCGCGCCACCGCCGATTTGAGCGGTGCCTCTCCCTGGCCGCAAAACGTCTCGCTCATGATCAGGTCGGGCAGCGGCAACCGTCGTCCCCAGCCATGCGTTTCAAGATCCGGTTTCGGTGCGAACTCCGAGACACGGCCCACGCAGAGATAGGCAATCGGCGTTACATGGTCGGGAATGGCCAGCAGCCGTTTCAGCGCCTCGGCCTCGATGATGCTGACCCAGCCGACGCCAACACCCTCGGCACGTGCCGCCAGCCAGAAATTCTGCACCGCGCAGACCGTGCTGAAGAGATCCATTTCCGGATTGTGCCATCGTCCAAGCGGCGAGCCTTTCGAGCGTTCGCGGTCGCAGGTGATGCAGATGTTGAGCGCGCTTTCGCAAATGCCTTCGAGCTTGAGCTTGCGGTAGAGCGCCCGCCTTTCTTTTTCGATCGCCGGCAATTCCTGTTCTCGTGCGGCCAGGAACAGGTCGCGCACCTCAGCCCGCCGCTGCCGGTCGCGGATGACGATGAAGTTCCAGGGCTGCATGAAGCCGACCGACGGGGCGTGATGGGCGGCAAGCAGCAACCGCGCCAGGACGTCGTCATCGATCGCCTCCGATGTAAAATGGCTGCGGACGTCGCGCCGCGTGAACATGGCGCGATAAACCGCGTCGCGCGCTTTCTGATCGAATCCGTCGCCGACAGGAGCGGTCATGGCTTCCGGCATCGCGTGTCCCCTTGCGATTGCAATCCCTGATATCCGCCTGACCATGCGGATATCGATGCCTGCCAGGCCGGTCTTCTGGCTCGGGATCAACCCGCCTCCGGTGCCTTCCCGTCATCGACAGTGGCATTTACCGGCGCGGTCCCCCTTACAGCGTTGGGCACGCCACGGAATTCAACCGTGTTCCCGATTCTCCCGCCACAAACAGACCGGCGGGCACCAGGCAGGTCCCCACCTTACGCCGAAGTGCCGGCGACGCCAATGCCCGTAGCGACACTACGAGACGCGGACGTGATTTTCCCCAGCGATCAAAGCGCGGCGCATGGTCATTGGGGCGCCGGGGCACTAGATAGGGGACATGGTCACCCGTCTCTATACACACCCGATCTTTCTCGAACACATCACCCCGCCCGGTCACCCCGAGCGGCCGGATCGCCTGCGCGCCATCGAGCGCGTGCTCGACGACGAAGCTTTCGCCGCGCTCGACCGGGTGCAGGCGCCGGAAGGTGACGAGGCGACCATCCTCTACGCGCATCCCGCCGATTTCGTCGCGCGTGTCCGCGCCGCCATCCCCGACGAGGGCATAGCCCGCATCGATGCCGACACCACCGCCAGCCCGAAAAGCTGGCAGGCGGTCATCACCGCGATCGGTGCCGCCAACGCCGCCGTCGACGACGTCTTCGCGGGCTGTGCCGACAATGTCTTCGTCGCGGCCCGACCGCCCGGCCATCACGCCGAAAAGACCACGGCGATGGGCTTCTGCTTCTTCAACACAGCGGCGATCGCTGCCCGCTATGCGCAGAAGAAGCATGGCGCCGAACGTGTCGCCGTCGTCGACTGGGACGTGCATCACGGCAACGGCACGCAGGATATTTTCTGGGACGACCCCTCGGTGCTCTATTGCTCGACGCACCAGATGCCGCTCTACCCCGGCACCGGCGCGAAGACCGAGACCGGCGCCGGGAACATCGTCAACGCGCCACTGGCGCCGCAAACCGGCAGCGAGGTGTTTCGCGACGCCTTCCTGTCGCGCGTGCTGCCGTCGATCGACAATTTCGCGCCCGACCTGATCATCATTTCGGCCGGCTTCGACGCGCATCATCGCGATCCCCTGGCCGAGATCAATCTGACCGAGGACGATTTCGACTGGGCGACGGGCCAGCTCATGCAGCGCGCCGCTCGCCACAGCGGCAACCGGCTCGTCAGCCTGCTCGAGGGCGGCTACGATCTGCAGGGATTGGCATTTTCGGTCGCCGCCCATGTCGGGCGACTGATGAAAGGATGAATGATGAGCGGTGAGATCAACGAAGACGTCAAGGCGATGAGCTTCGAACAGGCGCTCGACGCGCTGGAGAAGATCGTCGATGATCTGGAGCGTGGCGATGTGCCGCTCGACCAGTCGATCCGCATCTACGAGCGCGGTGAGGCGCTGAAGGCGCATTGCGACCGACTGCTGAAGGCTGCCGAGGACAAGGTCGAGAAGATCAGGCTGTCACGCGACGGCAAGCCGGTCGGAACCGAGCCGCTCGACGCGGACTGAGGCCGGTCGCCAACGACGCGCTTGCCTCACCGGCTTTTGGACACGATCATGAATGAGGATAAGGCTCGTCCCGATTGAAAAGGCTCCAGAGGAGGTTTGGAAACGATGTGCAGAAACATCAAGACCCTGTTCAATTTTGATCCGCCGGCAACCAATGACGAAGTCCGCGACGCGGCGCTCCAGTTTGTCCGCAAGCTGAGCGGGACGACGCGGCCGTCCGCCAAGAACCAGCATGCGTTCGATCACGCGGTCGAGGCTATCGCGGCGGCGGCACGCGAGCTGCTTGATACGCTCGAGACCCACCAGCATCCGCGCAACCGGGAAGAGGTGGCGGCCAAATTGCGGGCGAAGGCGGCTATCCGGTTTGCCTGACGCGGCCAAGGCCGCTGACAAGGAGAGTTCATGAGCTTCTTTCCCGGTAAAGATCCTGAAGCCGGTGATGCCTTTGCCAGCGACCAGATCGAGCTGATGGTCATCCCCAACGCCAAGGATATTGGCGGCTTCGAGGTGCGCCGCGCCTTGCCGACCGCCAAGAGAAGGCTGGTCGGGCCATTCATCTTTTTCGACCGCATGGGCCCGGCCATCCTGCGGGCGGGCCAGGCGCTCGATGTCCGTCCGCATCCGCATATCGGCCTCTCGACCGTGACCTATCTGTTCGACGGCAGGATCAGGCACCGCGATTCGCTCGGCACCGAAATGGTCATCGAGCCCGGTGACGTGAACCTGATGACGGCTGGTCGCGGCATCGTCCATTCCGAGCGAACGCCGCAGGAACTGCGCGGCGCGCCAATGTCGATCTCCGGCCTGCAGACCTGGCTGGCGCTGCCCGACGGCAAGGAAGAGGTCGCACCGGTGTTCGAGAACACCGCTGCGCTTCGACTTCCCGAAATCGACGCCGAAGGCGTCAGCGGCCGCGTCGTCATCGGCGATTTCCAGGGGTTGCGGTCTCCGGTGCGGGCGGATTCCGAAACGCTCTACGCCGATTTGCGGCTGGCGCCCGACGCGAGCGTCAAAATCCCGGCCGACGCCGAAGAGCGCGCCATCTATACGCTGGAGGGCGAGGTCTCGATTTCGGGCGACGTCTTTCCGTCGGAACGGCTGCTGGTGTTCCGCCCCGGCGACGAGATCGTCATATCATCGCTGACCGGGGCGCATTTCATGCTGTTCGGCGGCGCCTCGCTCGGTTCGAAGCGCTACATCTGGTGGAATTTCGTTTCCTCGTCCAAGGAGCGCATCGAGCAGGCCAAGCAGGAATGGAAGACCGGCCGCTTCGATATCGTTCCTGGCGACGAGCAGGAGTTCATTCCGCTGCCGGAAGGCTGAGCGGGTCGGTGAGAGGCTGACGGTCCGCGTCACCGACTCGCATTTACTTTCGCCGGACGGCGGCCTATCCCGCCGATGAACAGAAAGCCAGAGCACCCGTGAACGCAACGCCGCATACGCCGCTTCTCGACAAGGTCCGCGTGCCGGCCGACCTGCGCACGCTGGCCGAGGGCGAATTGCCGCAACTGGCATCCGAGCTTCGGGCCGAACTGGTCGACGCGGTCTCCCGCACCGGCGGCCATCTGGGTGCCGGCCTCGGCGTGGTCGAACTTACGGTGGCGCTGCATTATGTCTTCAACACGCCCGACGACCGGCTGATCTGGGATGTCGGCCACCAGGCCTATCCGCACAAGATCCTGACCGGCCGGCGGGACCGGATCCGCACCTTGCGCCAGGAAGGTGGCCTGTCGGGCTTCACTCGCCGCGCCGAAAGTGAGTACGACCCCTTCGGCGCTGCCCACTCTTCGACATCAATATCGGCGGGGTTGGGCATGGCCGCCGCCCGAGACCTCTCCGGCGGCCGCAACAATGTCATCGCCGTCATCGGCGATGGCGCCATGTCGGCCGGCATGGCCTATGAAGCGATGAACAATGCCGGCGCGCTCGATGCCAGGCTCATCGTCATCCTCAACGACAATGACATGTCGATCGCCCCACCGACCGGCGCCATGAGCGCCTATCTGGCGCGGCTCGCCTCCGGCAAGGCCTATGTCGGCCTGCGCGATTTCGGCAAGAAGCTGACCTCTTATCTCGGCAAGCGCGCCGATCGCGCCATCACCCGGGCGGTCGAGCATGCGCGCGGTTACGTCACCGGCGGCACTTTATTCGAGGAACTCGGCTTCTACCATATCGGCCCGATCGACGGGCACAATCTGGAGCACCTGATCCCGGTGCTGAAGAACGTTCGCGACAACGGCAAGGGCCCCGTCCTGATCCATGTCGTCACCCAGAAGGGCAAGGGCTATGCGCCGGCGGAAGCCGCCGCCGACAAATACCACGGTGTCAACAAGTTCGACGTCATCACCGGCGCGCAGGCCAAGGCGCCGGCCAATGCTCCCGGCTACACCAAGGTGTTCGCCGAAAGCCTGATCCAGGAGGGCCGCGAGGACGACCGCATCGTGGCCGTCACCGCCGCCATGCCGACCGGTACCGGCCTCGACCTGTTCGGCGAGGTGTTTCCGACCAGAACCTTCGATGTCGGCATCGCCGAACAGCATGCTGTGACCTTCGCCGCAGGTCTGGCGACGGAAGGCTATAAGCCCTTCGCGGCGATCTATTCGACCTTCCTGCAGCGCGCCTACGACCAGGTCGTCCATGACGTCGCGATCCAGAAACTGCCGGTGCGTTTCCCCATCGACCGCGCCGGCTTCGTCGGCGCCGACGGTGCCACCCATTGCGGCGCCTTCGACACCACCTTCCTGGCTAGCCTGCCGGGCTTCGTCGTTATGGCTGCGGCCGACGAGGCGGAACTGCGCCACATGGTGCGCACCGCCGCCAGCTATGACGACGGGCCGATCGCCTTCCGCTATCCGCGCGGCAATGGCGTCGGCGTCGACATGCCGGAGCGTGGCGTCATGCTCGAGATCGGCAAGGGCCGCATCGTCAGGGAGGGCACCAAGGTGGCGCTTCTGTCCTTCGGCACGCGCCTGCAGGATTGTCTTGTCGCGGCGGAAGAACTCGGCGCGGCCGGTCTTTCCACCACCGTCGCCGATGCCCGCTTCGCCAAGCCGCTCGATGAGGACCTGATCCGCCGGCTGGCCCGCTCGCACGAGGTGCTGGTGACAGTCGAGGAGGGCGCCATAGGCGGCTTCGCCAGCCATGTGCTGCAGTTCCTCGCCCATCAAGGACTGCTGGAAAGTGGTCTCAAAGTGCGGCCGCTGGTCCTGCCCGACGTCTTCACCGACCATGCCAAGCCGGAAAAGATGTATGCCGATGCCGGGCTCGACGCCGCCGGCATCGTGCGCACCGTTTTCACTGCGCTCGGCCACACGGCCCGCGCGCAGCGCGCTTGAATCAAAATCGTGCCCAGCGCGCCTGAATCAAAATCTGAACGGCTTGAATCAGTTTGCCGGCTTGATTTCGTAACGCACTATTAACGCTGCCGTTTGGCGTTTCGCTTACCCTGTCCCTTGGCCGTTTTTCAACGGCGCCCTGCTAGATCACGGCCAGGCAGGGAGACAAAACCAATGAAGATGCTTTTGTGCGGCGGGGCACTTTTGGCCGTGATGGTCGTGCCTAGCGCCGCCGAAACGACCTACGACCGCAATCTTGAAAAGGCCGCGGTGGGCATCGTCGCCGGCAAGATGGGCGATATCCGCGGCGGCTTTTCCTTCAGGCAGGTGCCGAAGTTCGTCGTCGTGCCGGACACCGCACCTCGGCCCGCCGTTACGACCGAGCGTCCGCGCGAACAGGCTTCGGGCAACAGGGACGATGGTTTGTCCCCAGCTGTCGAACGCCAGGGTTTACGCACGATCTTCTAGAACCACATATCGCGTACGCAGCGACCATCGCGTGGCAGATCGTCGTAGGAGTCGAGGCCATCGAAATGGTCGATCGGCAGATCGGCGACGGCTTCGGGCGGCGCCAGCCGGACGTTGACGGCCATGCGTCTTCGGCCCGAGGCGCTGGCGCGCAGTCCGCGCCAGCCGAGCACGCAGGCGCATGTCGGGCAGAACAGGATTTCCAGCGACGGATCGTCCTTTCCAGCGCGCGTGTAGCTGGCCGTCGGCCCCGAAACGCGAATGCGTTCGTCGACATAATCATAGGCCCAGAGCGTGCCATAGCGGCGGCAAAGCGTGCAGTTGCAGGCAGTCACCGGACCCGGATCGCCTTCCAGGGTCCAGTGGGCCGCGCCGCAGTGACAGGTTCCCGTCAGCATTCGTTCTCCTCGGGTTCGACGATGGAGGCTCTCCTCGACGACCATTTTGCCGGATCTGACGCGATGCGCGCAAGCCGCGCCAAGCTCGCTGCTCCAGCCGTTCACGTCCGACGTCACCTTGTTCCGTGTAATGTCCTTGCCTTCATCGCGGGCTTTCGTCAGAGAAGGCCGATGAATTCACCTCTGCCAGCCAGCACACGCCAGCGGCTCGACGACCTGCTCGTCCAGCGTGGGCTGTTTGCCAGCCGCTCGCGCGCTCGCGACGCGGTCGAGCGCGGCACGGTGACGGTCGACGGCGCGATTGCCCGCAAACCCGGCCAGAACGTTTCGCCGCAATCCCTTGTTGTCATCGACGATCCGGCGCAAGGCTATGTCTCGCGCGCGGCGCTCAAACTGATCGGCGGGCTAGACCATTTCGGCCTCGACCCCGCAGGCCGCGAAGCCCTCGACATCGGCGCCTCGACAGGCGGGTTCACACAGGTGTTGCTCGAACGCGGCGCGTCCCATGTCACGGCCATCGATGTCGGCCACGGCCAGATGCATCCCGATGTCGGCGGTGATCCGCGCGTAACGGTGATCGAAGGGCTGAATGCCCGCGATCTGACAATCGCCGATCTTGGTGGCCGAAGCCCGGATTTCATCGTTTCCGATGTCAGCTTCATCTCGCTGAAACTGGCGCTGCCGCCGGCACTTGCTCTCGCGAAGCCCGGTGCCGGGGCGATCTTTCTGGTTAAACCGCAATTCGAGGCCGGCCGCGAGGCGATCGGCAAGGGCGGCCTGTTGAAAGATCCCTTCGATGCCGCCCGTGTCGCCGGCCTGCTGCGGGATTGGCTGGATGCCGTTGCCGGCTGGCGCTCGCTCGGCCTGCATCTGTCGCCCATCGAAGGTGGCGACGGCAATCGCGAATTCCTGCTCGGTGGGGTCAAGGATCGATGAGCACGCGCTTCACCATCAGGAAACTCGGCGCTCAAGGCGACGGCATCGCCGAAACCGAAAACGGCGATCTGTTCATTCCCTTCACGCTGCCCGGCGAGACGATCACCGCCGCACGCGAACGGGATCGCGCCACGCTGATGGCGGTGCTGGAGGCTTCGCCGCTGCGCATCGAACCCGCCTGCCGCCATTTCACCGAATGCGGCGGCTGCGCTCTCCAGCATCTGGAAGACGAGGCTTACCGCCAGTGGAAGCGCGAGAAGGTGGTGCATGCGTTGAAGGGCAAGGGGATCGATTGCAACATCGGCGCGTTGGTTGCCTGTGCGCCGCACTCGCGGCGCCGTGTCGTGCTTGCCGCCCGGCGCGCCGATGCGGGCATGCTGCTCGGCTTCAATCGCCATCTGTCGCCGGAAATCATCTCGATATCCGAATGTCCGATCTCGCTGCCCGAGATCGTCGCCGCGCTCGGCCCGTTGAAAGCGCTGGCAGAATTGATATGCGCCACCACCAAATCGTTCCGGATGGCGGTCACCGTGACGGGTTCCGGCCTCGACATCGCGGTGCATGACTCCGGCAAGCTCGGCGAACACCAGCGCCGCATCGCCTCCAATTTTGTCCTTGCGCAGGGCTTTGCCAGACTGTCCATCGACGACGAGATCGTCATCGAGCCAAGAAAACCCGTGGTCATGTTCGGCAGCGTCGCGGTCGCCGTGCCGCCGGGCGCCTTCGTTCAGGCGACCGAGGCGGCCGAACAGACCATGGCCGAGATCGTCGGCGGACATCTATCGCGGGCCAAGAAGGTCGCCGATCTCTTTGCCGGTTGCGGCAGCTTTGCCTTGCGGCTGGCCGCGAAATCGGAAGTCCATGCGGTCGAGGGCGATGCGGCCGCACTGTCGGCGCTCGACCGGGGGTCGCGCTTCGCCACCGGGCTCAAGCGGGTGACGGGCGAGCGCCGCGACCTGTTTCGCCGACCGCTGACCTTCAAGGAGTTGAATCTCTTCGACGGGCTTGTCTTTGATCCGCCGCGCGCCGGCGCCGAGGATCAGTCGAAGCAGATCGCCCGCTCGGATGTCCCGCTCGTTGCCGCGGTGTCCTGCAACCCGGTGACGCTGGCTCGCGACCTGCGCATCCTTATCGATGGCGGCTACACGCTGAAGAGCGTGACGCCGATCGACCAGTTCCTGTGGTCGCCGCATGTCGAGGCCGTCGCCCTGCTGGAAAAGCCCAGGCGGAGGCGCTGACATCCGATCACATTCAGTTGAGACCGGGCAATCCGGCCCATCCCGTCCGAAACGCGCCGGAATGATGCCGCAAAGCCGCCTTGTTGCGCCAGCCTAGTCGGGCGGTCCTGCGGGGGATGTCTCGGTTTGAGGGCTGATCGCAATGCGGATCGCCTCGAAATTCCTCGGCTTTTTCCTAGCTCTCTCGCTCTTCGCAGTCGGCTCGACGGCCGGGGCGCTGGCGCAGGGCGAAAAACGCCTCGCCTTCGTCATAGGCAACGCCGCCTAGCCATCGGGGACGTTGACCATAGCGGCCAATGATGCCGGCCTGATTGCGCAGACGTTGCAGGCAGCAGCAGCGCGAGCCAGGCAAGAAGCCGCCCTGCGGACATCCCAATGAGCCGGCCTGCAAGAGGTAACACGGGTCGAACCCTGACCGTGCCGCGCGACACACGCTCACATCACAACTGCGTGGTCGGCCGTGGTCTTGATTGCTCGGCCCGTTGGCCTGCTGTTACCAGTCGATGCCGGGCGGGGCGCTCAAGGGAGTGACCATGATGAGGATTGCAAGCGTTCTGACCTCCATCGCCGTAGCCGGGTTCATCGCGACGGGAGCAGCCGCGGCGGCGACCACGGCCGCCACCACGACCACAACGGCGCCGGCCGCCACCACGGCCGCCCCCGCGAAGAATGCGAAGACGACCGCGATGACGCCTGAGAAAACCGCGATTTCGAAGCAATGTTCAGCACTTGCGGATGCCCAGAAACTGCACGGCAAGGCACGTGAGAAATTCCGCGCCGATTGCAAGAAGAACGGCGGCAAAGCCACCTGACCGGCCGCCTTCGCGGCCGAGGTCATTGCCAGCCTGCCCTGCTGGGGCAGGCTGGTGGCATTTCGGAAAAATATAAACCAGTTTTCGTCTGAAGCCG
The DNA here is from genome assembly GCF_020164775.1 of Mesorhizobium sp. ES1-6. Taxonomy (NCBI): domain Bacteria; kingdom Pseudomonadati; phylum Pseudomonadota; class Alphaproteobacteria; order Hyphomicrobiales; family Phyllobacteriaceae; genus Mesorhizobium; species Mesorhizobium sp. ES1-6. The sequence continues at coordinate 41,604 of NZ_JAIUGU010000004.1, read as the reverse complement.
TGTCCACCCTGGACAGATCAAGCGCGGATGAGACGGTTGCGGAACCCGCTCTCGACTGTCGGAACTCGCCGCGGTTCTGACCGGCTCAGTCCACGAGCTTTGCAACAGTCTTGGAGGTTCTCGGCGTGCCGCCTCGCTGGTTGACCGACAGCCAGATATTCGGATTCTGCTGCGACTGACGTTTCAGGAAATAGTAGCCGGTCGCGTTCCATGGCCTGATTTCGTCGACCAAATTGTCGAGGACGAGATCGCCTTTGTCGGTTTTCACCGTCAGGACGGTGTGGCCTTCATTGTTGAGGTCGCGCACGACCGTCATCAGCAGCGCCTGCCGGGGAAAGCCAGCCTCCTGAAGGAGCTTGCGTTTGTAGAGTGCGTAGATCTTGCAGTCGCCTTTCCCGTCGACCGGGTAGTCCCAATGGTCCGCCATCGTGCCCCAGTGGTCGAAATTGCTGACGGGTTTGATGGAACTGTTCGCCTTCTGATTTATCCGCTTCAGGATGCGGAGGTTCCGCGCCGTCAGCTTGACGTTCGCGGCCGGCAGAGCGGGCACCTTGCACTCTTTGGGTCGGCGATGACAGAAATCGACCCAACCGTAGGGGACGCTGGTGCTTCCGCCGACGGCGGCGGCGGAAGATTGCGTCGATCGCGCCTTGAACCATGTCGACTGTGCTGCCGCCGGACCGGCTTGCAGCGCCGTCGCGCCAATCAACGAAACGAAGCCAAGCACGAAAGACGAAGTCAGGACGGGCCGCATTGCCAAAACCACCACCGCAACGAGGAGCTGGTGCTGCGTCCGTGCGCAAAAGGCAGCCCAGGCAGTCAGAGACTTAACAATTTCATAATCTGGATTGTGTCCACTTCAAGGTCCCGGCCGAAATACGGGCTGGAAACGCCAGCATCTCCCCTCGCAACGCAGCACGCGTCGCGCGCTGTTCCATCCGGAAACATCACGTGGCGGCACCGAGCCTCAAACCCGGGTGCCGCCGATCGTCATCTGGTTCATCCTCAGATGCGGCTGGCCGACGCCCACGGGCACGCCCTGGCCGGCCTTGCCGCACATGCCGATACCGTTGTCGAGCTTCATGTCGTTGCCGACCATCGAGACGCGGTGCATCGCGTCCGGTCCGTTGCCGATCAGCATCGCGCCCTTGATCGGCTGCGTCACCTTGCCGTTCTCGATCATGTAGGCCTCGGTGCAGCCGAACACGAACTTGCCCGACGTGATGTCGACCTGGCCGCCGCCGAAGGAGACGGCGTAGATGCCGTTCTTGACCGAAGCGATGATTTCGTCCGGCTCCATGTCGCCCGAGGTCATGTAGGTGTTGGTCATGCGCGGCATCGGCTGATGCGCATAGCCTTCGCGCCGGCCGTTGCCGGTGGCTTTCATGCCCATCAGCCGGGCATTCTGCCGGTCCTGCATGTAGCCCACCAGCTTGCCGTCCTCGATCAGCACATTGCGGGCCGAAGGCGTGCCTTCATCGTCGACGGTGAGTGAGCCGCGCCGCTCGGGGATGGTACCGTCGTCGACGACGGTCACGCCCTTGGCGGCTACCTGCTGCCCCATCAGGCCGGCGAAGGCCGATGTCTTCTTGCGGTTGAAATCGCCTTCAAGGCCGTGGCCGACCGCTTCATGCAGCATCACACCCGGCCAGCCGCTGGACAGCACGATGTCGAAAGTGCCGGCCGGAGCCGGGATCGCCTGCAGATTGACCAGCGCTTGCCGGAGTGCCTCCTTGGCGGCGTGCTTCCAGCTATCCTCGATCAGGAAGTCGCCGAACGCTTTGCGCCCACCCATGCCATAGGAGCCGCTCTCCTGGCGGTCGCCGTCACCGACGATGACCGAGACGTTGACGCGGACCATCGGCCTGATATCGCGCACCACCTGGCCATCGGCACGCACGATCTCGACATGCTGCCAGGACGCGGCGATCGAGGCGGTCACCTGGCGCACGCGTGGATCCTCGGCGCGCAGCCAGGCATCGATTTCCTGCAGCAGCTTGGCCTTGGCCTCGAAGGAGGGCGAGGGGATCGGGTTCTCGTCGCCGTAGAGATGGCGGTTGGTGCGGGCGGGCGCGGCGGCTAGCGTACCGGAATAGCCGCCCTTGACGGTCGAGACGGCGTCGGCCGCGCGCAGCAGCGAGGCCTCGGACAGGTCGCTCGAATGGGCGTAGCCGCTGGCTTCGCCGGCGACGGCGCGCAGCCCAAAGCCCTGGTCGGTGTTGAAATTGGCGGTCTTGAGCCGGCCATTGTCGAACATCAGCGCTTCGCTCTCGCTGTATTCGAGGAAAAGCTCGCCGTCGTCGGCACCCTTGATGGTGTCGGCGACGATCTGCTTGATGCGGTCGTCTGAAATGTCGAATTGGCCGATCAGGCTGTTCATGGCGCGTCCGTCCGTGGGATGATTGCTTTCCCCCGATGTAGGCGTGAAGCCGCGCCCGCACAATCGGCAATGGAGATCAGCGCCGACGAATGACACCGTCCACTGAGCACAAGGCATGCGTCTGGGGTCGGCAAAAGCCGGGTCCAGGCCCGGTTCAGCGCGAAGCCGCGATCAGGGCAGGGCGGCGAAGCCTTCGGCGAAACCCTTGAGGTCGACGGGAATGCCGATACCCTCTTCCGGGGTCTGGAAGACGATGAAGGTCGCCGACGTGCCGGTCTTCAGCGTGTCGAGCAGCGGCTTTTCGAGAATGACCTCGGCATAGCAGCCGTCCTGGAAGCAGCGCACGAAATAGGCGCGGCCGATGTCCTTGCCATCGACGTTGAGGCCAAGCCCGTTCGGCAGCAGCACGCCGAGCGGCGCCAGCACGCGCAGGATCTCGGCCTTGTTGTCGGCGGTGCGCAGCACGACGACCGAAAGCCCCATCTCCGGGCGGTCCTCGGCGACGACGTTCTGCATCATCACGCATTGTTCCGAAGTGGCGCCGGCCGGCGTGTCGCAGATGATCGACCACGCGCCATGCGTCGACTTGACCGTGCCGCTCGGCTGGGCGGCATTGGCCTGGCCGGTGACGGACAGGCCGGCACAGGAGACGGCGGCGAGAACGGCGATCTTCGCCAAGGTTCTCGAAAGCCCGGTTCTCGACAGCCAAGAGTTCATAACCGCTCCATTGCGAATCACGGCACTTTAAGCCGCGCCAAAGCCAAGTAAAGGACGAGACGACGGCTTGGCTGTCCCGAAAAAGCCAATAGCGCGCTTTTCCCTGCCAATTTCGCCTGAATTACGACGCCAGGCACGCCTGACGGCCAAAGGCAGGACGATGTGTCGGACATAGACGATTCGCTGCCGATGCGGCCGCCTTCAAACACCCGTCACGGCTTGCGCGCAAAAATGCCGCACAGTTTCCTCCGCTCCTTTCTTGCGGAGGGAAAAAGAGTATGGTTTGAACCACCTTGAGACTGTCGGGATTCCCGTCCCGGCATTGTTCGTTATTCTCGTTGGCACCGCCGCGAGGAACTGGGAGACGAAGAGGGCGATGAGAAATTTCCTAGCTGGCGCCAGGTTTCTAGCAAGTGCCAAGTTTCTGAGTGCTTGTGCCGCTGCCACTGTGCTTTTCGCTGGCACATCCGCCCATGCCGATCAGCCCGTGGAGTGGGAGACCACCTTCCAGGCGCCGGCGACCGACATGATGCGGCAGATCGAGTGGTTCGGAAACTATACGATGTGGTTCATCGTCCCGATCACCATCCTGGTGCTGCTTCTGCTCGCCTACTGCATCGTGAAATTCCGCGCCAGTGCAAACCCGGTTCCCTCCAAGACCAGCCACAACACGCTGATCGAGGTGATCTGGACCGTCGGCCCGGTCGTGATCCTGCTCTGCCTGGCCATTCCCTCGTTCCAGCTCTTGACCGCCCAGTACACGCCGCCGGAAGAAGCCAAGCTCACCGTCAAGGCGACAGGCAACCAGTGGAACTGGGACTACGAGTACCAGACCGACAGCACGCTCTCCTTCAATTCGGCCATCCTCCAGGAAGGCGATCGCGCCAAAGCAGGCAAGGAGGACCGCAAGGTCTATCCGCGCCTCCTCGCGGTCGACAATGAGCTGGTGGTGCCGGTCAACACCATGACCCGCTTGCTGGTCACCGCGACCGACGTGATCCACTCCTTCGGCGTGCCGTCCTTCGGCATCAAAGTCGACGCCATTCCAGGGCGTACCAACGAGACCTGGTTCAAGGCGGAAAAGGAAGGCATCTTCTACGGCCAGTGCTCGCAGCTCTGCGGCAAGGACCACGCCTTCATGCCGATCGCCATCCGCGTCGTCTCCGACGCGCAGTTCAAGACCTGGCTGGCGGCGGCCAAGACCGATCTGCCCGGCGCCAACAAGACGCTCATGGCCGAGGTCGATGGCCAGAACAAGGTAGCGGCCGCCGGCAACTGATGCCGCGGGTTAGCAAGATTTAGGGAACGGAGCGGAACATGGCAGACGCTGCAGCTCACGACGGGCACGACGACCACAAGCCTTACCACGGCTGGGTGCGCTGGGTTTATTCGACCAACCACAAGGATATCGGTACGCTCTACCTGATCTTCGCGATCATGGCCGGCATCATCGGCGGCGCGCTGTCGGTCGCCATCCGCATGGAGCTGCAGGAGCCTGGCATCCAGATTTTCAGCGGTCTGGCGCAGATGGTCTACGGCATGAACGGTGATGCCGCGATCGACGGCGGCAAGAGCATGTACAATGCCTTCGCCACCGCGCACGCGCTGATCATGATCTTCTTCATGGTCATGCCGGCACTGATCGGCGGTTTTGCCAACTGGATGGTGCCGATCATGATCGGCGCGCCCGACATGGCGTTCCCGCGCATGAACAACATCTCGTTCTGGCTGCTGCCGCCAGCCTTCATCCTGCTGCTCACCTCGATGTTCATGCCGAGCGCGCCGGGCGCCTATGGTGTCGGCGGCGGCTGGACGCTCTATCCGCCGCTTTCGACCTCGGGTCAGCCTGGACCGGCGATGGATCTGGCGATCCTGTCGATCCACATCGCCGGTGCCTCTTCGATCCTCGGCGCCATCAACTTCATCACCACCATCTTCAACATGCGCGCCCCGGGCATGACGCTGCACAAGATGCCGCTGTTTGCCTGGTCAGTGCTGGTAACTGCCTTCCTGCTGCTGTTGTCGCTTCCGGTTCTTGCCGGCGCCATCACCATGCTTCTGACGGACCGCAATTTCGGCACGGCCTTCTTTGCGCCGGACAACGGTGGCGACCCGCTGCTGTTCCAGCACCTGTTCTGGTTCTTCGGTCACCCCGAAGTGTACATCCTGATCCTGCCGGGCTTCGGCATCATCAGCCACGTCATCTCCACATTCTCGAGGAAGCCGGTGTTCGGCTATCTCGGCATGGCCTACGCCATGGTGGCGATCGGCGCCGTCGGCTTCATCGTCTGGGCGCACCACATGTACACGACCGGCCTGTCGCTCGACACGCAGCGCTACTTCGTCTTCGCCACCATGGTCATCGCGGTGCCGACGGGTGTGAAGATCTTCTCCTGGATCGCGACGATGTGGGGCGGATCGATTTCTTTCAAGACGCCGATGTTGTGGGCGCTGGGCTTCATCTTCCTGTTCACCATCGGCGGTGTCACCGGCGTCCAGCTCGCCAATGCCGGCCTCGACCGCTCGCTGCATGACACCTATTTCGTCATCGCCCACTTCCACTACGTGCTGTCGCTGGGCGCGGTGTTCGCCATCTTCGCCGGCTGGTACTATTGGTTCCCGAAGATGACCGGCTACATGTACTCGCCTGTCATTGCCAACACCCACTTCTGGGTGACTTTCGTTGGCGTGAACCTGATCTTCTTCCCGCAGCATTTCCTCGGCCTCGCCGGCATGCCGCGCCGCACCATCGACTATCCGGATGCGTTCGCGGGCTGGAACTATGTGTCGTCCATCGGGTCCTACATCTCGGCCGTCGGCGTGCTGATCTTCCTCTATGGCGTCTTCGAAGCCTTCCAGAAGAAGCGGATCGCCGGTGCCAACCCATGGGGCGAGGGGGCAACGACGCTTGAATGGCAGCTGCCTTCGCCGCCGCCCTTCCACCAGTGGGAGCAACTGCCGAAGATCAAGTAAGGCGGCTCCCCTCGAATGCGAAACCGCCGGTCCGCCGGCGGTTTTGGCCAACGGAATAATGGACTGAGTACGCATGGCCCTAGTCGACGAAAACAGCATTGACGAAGCGGGCTTCCGCATGTCGGAAGCCACTGCGGGTGATTTCTTCGCCCTGCTGAAGCCGCGCGTCATGTCGTTGGTGGTGTTCACCGCCTTCGTCGGCCTGGTGGCCGCACCCGTGACCATCAACCCGCTGCTGGCGGTGATCGCGATCCTGGCAATCGCCATTGGCGCTGGTGCCTCTGGTGCGCTCAACATGTGGTACGATGCCGACATCGACGCGGTGATGACCAGAACCTCCAATCGTCCGGTGCCGGCCGGTCGCGTTCGTCCAGGCGAGGCGCTGGCTTTCGGCCTGGTGCTGTCGGTGCTCTCGGTGATGACGCTCGGCGTGCTGGTCAATTGGCTCTCGGCGACGCTGCTGGCCTTCACTATCTTCTTCTATGCTGTCGTCTATACGATGTGGCTGAAACGCTGGACGCCGCAGAACATCGTCATTGGCGGTGCGGCCGGCGCCTTTCCGCCTGTCATCGGCTGGGCCGCCGTGACCGGCTCGGTCAGCCTCGAAAGCATCATTCTGTTTCTCATCATCTTCCTGTGGACGCCGCCGCATTTCTGGGCGCTGGCGTTGTTCAAGTCCGAGGATTACGGGCGCGCCGGCATTCCCATGATGCCGAACGTCGCCGGCGAGGCTTCGACCCGCCGCCAGATATTCGCCTATGCGCTGGTACTGGCCCCGGTCGGCGTGCTGCCGTGGCTGCTCGGCTATACCACGCCGGTCTATGGCGTGGCCGCTCTGCTGCTCGGCGTTGGTTTCGTCTGGTATGCCTGGAAAGTGCTTGGCATGGCCGACGATGACCGCGCCATGAAGCCGGCCAAGGCGTTGTTCGCCTATTCGCTGCTCTATCTCTTCGCCATCTTCGCCGTCTATCTCGCCGACAGCGTCATCGGGCGTGTACTCGCGGCTGGTGGAGCATGAGCATGGCCGAAGACAAGCTCGAAACGGTCACTCTGACCGATCGGCAGAAGAAGGCTCGGCGCAACCGTTCCGTCGCCATCGGCGTGGCGCTGGCGGTGCTGGTCATTATTTTCTACATCGCGACGATCGTGAAGTTCGCCCACAATTTGTCGGGCAAGATGTGATGAGCGTCGAAACGCCCAAGAAGCCTGGGGGCAAGAACAGCAACCGCGTCGTCGCGGCCGTTTGCCTTGCCTTCTTCATCGGCATGATCGGCATGGCCTATGCCGCAGTGCCGCTCTACAGGATGTTCTGCCAGGCGACGGGCTATGGCGGCACGACGCAGCGCGTCGAGAAGCAATATGCCGGCCGCGTGCTCGACCGTGAGATTACCGTCCGCTTTGACGCCAATATCGCCGGCGTGCCGTGGGAGTTCCAGCCGGTCCAGCGCTCGATGACGATGAAGATCGGGCAGACGGTGCAGGCGCATTACCAGGCAACCAACAAGTTCGATCGCCCTGTCACCGGCCGCGCCACCTTTAACGTGCAGCCGGAACTGGCCGGACCCTACTTCAACAAGGTCGAGTGTTTCTGCTTCACCGATACTTCGCTGAAGCCCGGCGAGACGCTTGACATGCCGGTCCTGTTCTATGTGGATCCCGATATCGTGAACGTGCCGGAACTGAAGGACATCAAGACGATCACGCTGTCCTATACGATGTTCCCGGTCGAGAAGAACAAGCCGGTCGCCTCCTCGGAGCCGGCCAAGGCCAACAGCAAGACAGTTTCAGATACCGAAAATCTCGGGGGTTGATATGGCAGACGCGCACGCAAAACATCACGACTATCATCTCGTCGACCCGAGCCCGTGGCCTTTCCTGGGGTCGATCGGGGCGCTCGTCATGGCCTTTGGCGGCGTCTGCCTCATGGAGTATCTGAAGGGCGGCTCCTTCCCGATCTTCGGCTTCAACATCGCCAATCCGTGGCTGTTCTTCATCGGCCTGGTAATCGTGCTCTACACCATGTTCGCCTGGTGGTCGGACACGATCAAGGAAGCGCATGAGGGCCATCACACGCGCGTCGTGTCGCTGCATCTGCGCTATGGCATGATCATGTTCATCGCCTCTGAGGTGATGTTCTTCGTTGCCTGGTTCTGGGCCTATTTCGATGCCAGCCTTTTTGCCGGTGAGGTGCAGAACTACGCGCGCCACACGTTTACTGGTGGTGTCTGGCCGCCGAAGGGCATGGAGGTTCTCGATCCCTTCCATCTGCCGCTTTACAACACCATCATCCTGCTGCTCTCGGGCACCACCGTCACCTGGGCCCACCACTCGCTCATCCATGGCGATCGCAAGGGACTGATCAACGGCCTGGTGCTGACCGTCGGCCTCGGCATGCTGTTCACCATGGTGCAGGCCTACGAGTACATGCACGCTCCGTTCGGCTTCAAGGATTCCATCTACGGCGCCACCTTCTTCATGGCGACCGGCTTCCACGGCTTCCACGTCATCATCGGCACCATCTTCCTGCTGGTTTGCCTGATCCGCGCGATGAAGGGCGAGTTCACCCCCAAGCAGCATTTCGGCTTCGAGGCAGCCGCCTGGTACTGGCATTTCGTCGACGTGGTCTGGCTGTTCCTGTTCGCATCGATCTACGTCTGGGGATCGGTCGGCGCGGTGATCGAAGGCCACTGATCCCGCCCGCGGATTTTTGATTTGGAGAAGGCGGCCGCGGCGACGTGGCCGCCTTCTTCTTTTCGGCGCAATGATCATCGATCGATAGAAAATGCGGCTGACAATTTTCTGGGCGATTTGCGCATTTCTGATCGCGACCTTCCAGGCCTTTGCCGCTGAGAAGGTCGATCTGGTGCGTGTCCACAAGGCGGAGCGGCGGCTCGAACTGATCGGCGACGGCAAGGTCCTGCGCAGCTACGGCATTGCACTCGGTGGAGATCCCGTCGGTCACAAGCGGCAGGAGGGCGATCGGCGCACACCCGAGGGGCGCTACGTCCTCGACTGGCGCAACCCCAACAGCATCGCGCACAGGTCGATCCACATTTCCTACCCCGATGTCGACGATCAGGCGGCCGCGAAGGCACGCAATGTCGATCCCGGCGGCATGATCATGATCCATGGCCAGCCGAACGGTTTCGGCTGGTGGGGCTGGCTGCTTCAATTGGTCGACTGGACCGATGGCTGCATTGCGGTTACGGACTCCGACATGGACGAAATCTGGGCAATGGTGGCCGACGGGACGCCAATCGAGATCGAGCAATAGGCATGAGTGACGATAAGGCGATCTGGCCTCCGATCGAGCCGATTTCGGCCGGCCTGCATGGCCGCTGCCCGCGCTGCGGCGAGGGGCGGCTCTTTTCCGGCTTCCTCACCGTCGGCAAGCGTTGCGTCAATTGCGGTCTCGATTACTCCTTTGCCGATGCCGGCGACGGGCCGGCCGTGTTCGTCATCCTGATCATCGGCTTCATCATCGTCGGCCTGGCGCTCTGGGTTGAAGTGACGCTAAGCCCGCCGCTGTGGCTGCATCTGCTGATCTGGATCCCGCTGGCCTTGGTGCTGTGCCTTACGGCGCTGCGGTTGATCAAGGGCGTGCTGCTCACCTTGCAATACGCCAACAAGGCCGCCGAGGGGCGACTGGATCGCGGCGAATGAACGAAGCTTCCCTCAACGACCGCGGCCGTTCGCGGCCAAGGTCGGCATTGCTGCTCGGCCTTGGCCTGCTTCTGCTCGGGATCCTGCTGGCACTTGGCACCTGGCAGGTCCAGCGCCTGCACTGGAAGGAAGGTCTGCTGCGGACCATCGACCAGCGCACGCACTCGGCGCCACTGCCGCTTGCCGAGGTCGAGAAGCAATTCGCCTCGACCGGCGACGTCGACTACACCCCGGTCACGGTCTCAGGCACTTTCCTGCATTCCGGCGAGCGGCATTTCTACGCGACCTGGGAAGGGGACGCCGGCTTCAACGTCTACACGCCGCTGGCCCTCGACGATGGCCGTTTCGTCCTGATCAATCGCGGCTTCGTACCCTATGACCTCAAGGATGCCGCCAAGCGCGCCAAGGGACAGGTGACGGGCAAGGTGACCATCACCGGGCTTGCGCGCAATCCGCTGCCGGCAAAGCCGTCCATGATGCTGCCCGACAATGACGTGGCCAAGAACATCTTCTACTGGAAGGACCGCGACGTCATGGCCGCGAGCGCCGGCCTGCCGGCCGGGTTCACGCTGGTGCCGATCTTCATCGATGCCGACAAGACGCCGAATCCCGGCGGCCTGCCGGTCGGGGGCGTCACCATCGTCGACCTGCCGAACAGCCATCTGCAATATGCTGTCACCTGGTATGGCCTGGCCGCGGCGCTCGCCGCCGTCCTCATCCTGCGGCTTCGCCGGCCCGCGAAAGAGGAATGAACGCGACCGACGCCTCCTTTCCAACCGACACCCCCATTTCTACCGACGCTCTTGACAGGGCAGGGGTGGGCACCTCATTTCGGCGCTGACGAACCGGCAGGATTTAATGCTTCACACAATCGCCAAGCCTCCCCTGACGATCCGGCTCTGCCAGCCGCGCGGTTTTTGCGCGGGCGTTGACCGTGCCATCCAGATCGTCGTGCTGGCATTGAAGAAATATGGCGCGCCGGTCTATGTCCGCCACGAGATCGTGCACAACCGCTATGTCGTCGAGGGCCTTCAAAGCCTTGGCGCCGTGTTTATCGAGGAACTTTCAGAGATTCCCGCCGAACACCGGCAGTCGCCGGTCGTCTTCTCGGCGCATGGCGTGCCGAAGTCCGTGCCGGCGGACGCGCAGGCGCGAAACCTGTTCTATCTCGACGCAACCTGCCCGCTGGTCTCCAAGGTCCACAAACAGGCGATGCGCCACCAGCGGCTCGGCCGCCATGTGCTGTTGATCGGCCATGCCGGCCACCCCGAGGTGATCGGCACCATGGGACAGTTGCCGGAAGGCGCGGTCACGCTGGTCGAGACCGAGGCCGATGCCGCCCGGCTCGCGCCCGCCGATCCCAAGGCACTCGGTTTCGTCACCCAGACGACGCTCTCGGTCGAGGATACCGCCGGCATCATCCGCGCATTGCAGGAACGTTTTCCGGACCTGCAGGCGCCGGCGGCGGAATCGATCTGCTACGCCACCACAAACCGCCAGGAGGCGGTCAAGGACACCGCTCCGGGTGCCGACCTCTATCTGATCGTCGGCGCGCCCAATTCCTCGAATTCGCGCCGTCTTGTCGAAGTTGCGGAACGCGCCGGCGCCGCCATGTCGCTTCTCGTGCAGCGCGCCGCCGAAATTCCGTGGAATGACATCGGCAGCATTTCGACGCTCGGCCTGTCGGCGGGGGCATCGGCGCCGGAGATCATCGTCGATGAGATCATCGAGGCGTTCCGTCAGCGTTTCGATGTAACCATCGACCTGGCCATCACGGCCACCGAAACAGAGGATTTTCCGGTCATGCGGGTGTTGCGCGATGTCGAACTGACGCCGGCCGACATGGCCTTCGTCAACGGGGCCGCGTAAGGCACATGGCCGTCTATACCGACGTTGCGGAGGGCGAACTCGGCGCTTTCCTGAAACACTATCCGGTCGGCGATCTCCTGTCCTACAAGGGCATCGCCGAAGGCACCGAGAATTCGAACTTCCTGCTGCACACCTCCAGCGGGTCCTACATCCTGACGCTCTACGAAAAGCGCGTCGAGAAGGCGGATCTGCCGTTCTTCCTCGGGCTGATGGGCCATCTCGCCAACAAGGGCGTGTCGTGTCCATTGCCGGTGACCGCGCATGACGGCAGTGTCATCGGCACGCTGGCCGGTCGGCCGGCGGTCATCATCACCTTCCTCGAAGGGCTTTCGCTGCGGCGGCCGACGGCAACGCATTGCGCCGAGGTCGGCAAGGCGCTGGCCGCGCTCCATCTGGCCGGCGCCGATTTCCCGATGAACCGGCCCAACGCGCTTGCCATCGATGGCTGGCGCAAGCTTTGGCACTCGGCTCGCGCCCGCGCCGACGAAGTCGAGCCGGGACTGGCGGCCGAGGTCGATGCCGACTTCGCCGATCTCGAGCAAAACTGGCCCAAGGGCCTCCCCGAAGGCATAATCCATGCCGATCTTTTCCCCGACAATGTCTTTTTCCTCGGCGAGAAACTCTCGGGTCTGATCGATTTCTATTTTGCCTGTGACGACCTCTATGCCTACGACGTCGCCACCTGCCTTAACGCTTGGTGTTTCGAGAAGGATTTCTCCTTCAACCTCACCAAGGGCAAAGCGCTGCTTGCAGGTTATCAGAGCGTGCGCCCGCTGAGCGTGGAGGAGAAGGCGGCGCTGCCAATGTTGGCGCGCGGCTCGGCGCTGCGCTTCATGCTGACCCGGCTCTACGACTGGCTGACCGTTCCTGACGGCGGGCTGGTGATGAAACGCGACCCGACCGAATACATCAGAAGGATGCGGTTCCATCGGGCGATCAGATCGGCTTCGGAATATGGATTGGCCTGATATGGGGTATCATGAGCAAACAGGTTGAAATCTTCACCGATGGCGCCTGTTCAGGCAATCCCGGCCCCGGCGGCTGGGGCGCCATTCTGCGCTTCAACGGCGCCACCAAGGAACTCTCCGGCGGCGAAGCCGAGACGACCAACAACCGCATGGAACTGCTGGCCGCCATCTCGGCGCTGAATGCGTTGAAGGAGCCTTGCACGGTCGAGCTTCATACCGACAGCAAATACGTCATGGACGGCATTTCCAAATGGATCCATGGCTGGAAGAAGAATGGCTGGAAGACCGCCGACAAGAAGCCGGTCAAGAATGGCGAGTTGTGGCAGGCGCTGGACGAGGCCAACCGCCGCCACAAGGTCACCTGGAACTGGGTCAAGGGCCATGCCGGCCATGCCGAGAACGAGCGTGCCGATGAACTGGCCAGGGAAGGCATGGCGCCGTTCAAGAAGGGTTCTTTCAAGCCGGCGGTCTCACTGTCCAAGCCGGATGTCCAGGCAAAGCAGCCGCTGGCCCCGAAGGCGCGCCGATCGACCCAGAGCTATTGAGCCTCGGATCGTCGCGGCCACAACCGAACGGAGCGCCTCCGTCATGACGATTGCCTACTACATCACCCATCCCCAAGTTCAGATCGACGCCACCATTCCGGTACCGGATTGGGGCCTGTCCGACATTGGTCGCGCAAGGGCGAACGCAATGCTGGTTCAGCCGTGGATCGCGTCGATCGGGCGTGTGGTGTCGTCGGGCGAACGCAAGGCGGTTGAAACCGCCGAAGTGCTGGCGCGGCATCTCGGCCTTGCCGTGCAGGTGAGGGAGCGGATGCATGAGAACGACCGGTCATCGACGGGTTTCCTGCCGCCGCCGGATTTCGAGGCGGTCGCCGACCGGTTTTTCGCCAATCCGCATGAAAGCGTTCGCGGCTGGGAGCGGGCCATCGACGCGGAGCGGCGCATCGTCAGCGAGGTCGAGGCCGTGCTTGGTGAGGGCGGTGCTGGAGACATCGCCTTTGTCGGACATGGCGGTGTCGGGACGCTCCTGCTGCTGTCGCTGAGCGGTAGGCCGATCAGCCGCGAAGCGGACCAGCCGGCTGGCGGCGGCAACTATTTCGCCTACGATATCGGCGCGCGCCGCATTCTCCATGGGTGGCAGCCGATGGACCGGCTGCCCTGACTGTCTGACGGGCGTACGCATCGGGTCGGGCCTGGTTCTTCTGGTGACGTTGCGGTTGCTCAAGGGTGGGAGTAATATTTCCTACCACGGAGCATGCGATAAGGACGCAGCATGGCAAATGTTGAAAAAATGAGCGTGGCTGTGACCCCGCAACAGGCAGCCCTCATGCGAGAGGCTGTGGAAGCGGGCGAGTATGCCACCGCAAGCGAGATTGTGCGTGAAGCGGTGCGGGATTGGCTGGCCAAGCGCGAACTGCGGCATGACGATATCCGCCGGCTGAGACAGGCATGGGATGAAGGCAAGGCAAGTGGGAGGCCAGAGCCTGTGGATTTCGACGCGTTGCGAAAAGAAGCACGGCGAAAGCTGACGGAAGCCTCGCGGAATGGCCGTTAGGCTGGTCTGGTCGCCCGCAGCCAGGGCTGACCTCATCGACATCTACGTGGCGATAGGCAGCGAAAACATACGGGCGGCCGATCGTTATTATGATCAGTTGGAAGCGCGGGCCCTGCAACTGGCGGACCAGCCGCGCATGGGTGTTAGGCGATCGGATATCAGGCCTTCCGCACGAATGCTGGTGGAGGCGCCGTTTGTACTGCTCTACGAAACGGTTCCAGACACGGACGATGGCCCAGTCGAGTGGGTTGAAATCGTCCGCGTGGTGGATGGGCGGCGGGATCTGAACCGTTTGTTCTAATTGCCTAACGGATCAGCAGCGCCGTTCCCCAAAGCCCAAGCGCGAACACCGTGTGCGAGACCAGGTTGAGCGCACGGATTTGCATCGGGTTCGGCCGCTTTGAAGCCGCCCAGCCGGCGCCCATGCCCGGCGCCAGCAGGAACCAGCCGGCGCCGACGGTGACGATGCCGAGGATGAAGGCCGGCAGGAAGGTCGGCGTGGCCAGCCAGCCAGCGCCCGCCAGCACCACCAGGATAATGCCGTAGACGATGCCGACGAAGTAATGGAAAGCCCAGCCCAGCGCTTTCTCATGGGCGTAGGGCGTGGCATCGCCAATATCGTCGTGAAACACCTTGTCGCGGAGGTGCCAGACCCAGCGCCCGACCGGCCCCCAGTTCGGCCGTGGCTGGCCGAACGCTTTGTGCAGGAAGAAGGCCCAGATATCCATCAGGACGGTGGCGCCGATGCCGATCGCGACAGCGCGCCAGAAGATGTCAAACATCGTTGGAATTCCCCCGAGAGCCGGCAGTTCTAAAGCGCGGCGCTTGTCAGGCGAGGCCAGCCATCGCGGCCCCGCCTTAGCGGCCCTGGAAGCTCAGAGCTGGCCCAGAATATGAGCCGCGCCGGACTCGTCTACGCCGGGTTTGGTTTCGACATTGAGCGCGGTGACCTTGCCATCGTCGATGATCATCGAAAACCGCTTCGAGCGCAGGCCCATGCCGCCACCGGAATAGTCGGCGTCGAGACCGACCGCCTTGGCGAAGTCCCCGTTACCGTCGGCCAGGAACAGGATCTTGCCTTCTCCGCCGGTGAAGCGCGCCCAGGCGCCCATGACGTGAACGTCGTTGACCGAAACGACGGCGATCGTATCGACGCCGCGCGCCAGTATCGCGTCATGGTTCTCTAGATAGCCAGGCAGATGGTTGTTGCTGCAGGTCGGCGTGAAGGCGCCGGGAACGCCGAACAGCACCACTTTCTTGCCTGGGAAAATCTCGGCCGACGTGATCGGCTTGGCGCCGTCGTCGGTCATGGTCTTGAAGGTCGCCTCGGGCAGCTTGTCGCCAACGGAGATGGTCATGAGTTCCTCGCTTGGGGATGGGGAAGGACGCGTGCTTGCGTAGCGAACTCGGCGGCTTCCTGCAACCATGGCAGCGCCGCCATCACGGAAAGGGCAGCAACCCTTCGACCGCGCCCGCCGAACTCGTCAGCGTATAGTGGAGCCCGCCATCCGTCGGCGTCGTCGAGGGGCGATCGAGGATCGGCACGGTGAAGATCAACTTGCCGTTCTTTTCCGCGCGCGAAGGGGTGCCGAACATATAGTCGCGCTCGCCGGCGACGAAGAAATCCGCTGCCTGCGGATCGCCGGGAAAACTCGCTTCGACCACCAGCGTTTCGTGATCGCCCGGCAGCACCTTGATGCCAAACTCAGGCTTTGCAGCAGCCGGCAATGCGGTGAAGCTCGCCTTCACCAATGCCGCGTCGTCGGCATTGTCGGGATCGGAGGCGGGGTCGACGCTCAGCCGTGTCTGCACGGGGATGCAGATGGTTTCGCAAATACCGAGAAAGATGTCGGCATCGATGACCGCCGGCTGGTTCGGCGTCGCCAGCGTGAACGTCACCGGCAGCGAAACGGGGTAGTTGTAGCCGGCCCATTTGCCGTAGCCATCGTCGTGGCGCTGCGGCGCGGGAAACGACAGCGTCGCATCGGCGATATTGGTGCTGGCCGAAACGTCGAGCTGCGGCGGCACGCCTGCGTCACCCGGGTCGCGCCAGTAGGTCTTCCAGCCGGGTTTGAGCGCTATATCGAGAACGCCCTGGATGCGGCCCGCAGCGTCGGGCTTGCCTGAGGTCACCAGCCGCACCTTGCCGCCTTCGCTGCTGTACCAGGCGGAGGAGGAGGCGGTGGCGGGGAGCGCCGTCGCCAATCCGATGGCGGCACCGAGCAACAGGAGTTTCAAGCTTTGCATGAGCGTGATTTGATCGTCCGTTCGTGGCCGCGCAATGATTTCATGGCCGTGCCGATATCATATTTGCGTGACCTTCGCGGCCAAGCCAAGGCCGGCCTCGCAATATGGGCTTTGGTCGAATCCGGCGCGGCGCATCTTTTCGGCGCCCGGGAAACGCGTTACCCTCCCTGCCATGGATTTGTTGCGCCATAAGAAGACAGCCGCCGTCCCCGGCTTTCTCGACGATCAGTTCCTGATTGCCATGCCCGGCATGAAGGACGACCGTTTCACGCGCTCGGTGATCTACATCTGCGCCCACAGCGATGAAGGGGCGATGGGCCTGATCATCAACCAGACGCAGCAGATGCTGTTTCCCGACCTTCTGGTGCAGCTCGGCATCATGAACGAGCAGGAAGCGATCCGCCTGCCGGCGCAGGCGCGCGATTTCGTCGTGCGCAATGGCGGGCCTGTCGACCGCAGCCGGGGCTTTGTCCTGCATTCGGGCGACTATCGTGTGGAATCCTCGCTCACCGTTTCCGACGACATCTGCCTGACCGCGACGGTGGACATATTGCGGGCGATATCGTCAGGGCGCGGGCCGCGTCGCGCGCTGATGGCGCTTGGTTATTCCGGCTGGGGAGCCGGCCAGCTGGAAACCGAGATCGCCGAGAATGGCTGGCTGACCTGCCCGGCGACGCCGGAATTGCTGTTCGACGCCGATATCGAGCGCAAATATGACCGGATTCTCGCCTCGATCGGCATCGATCTCGCGCATTTGAGCCTGGCGGCCGGCCACGCCTGAGGCCGCCTCCGCCAACCCTCGAGATTAGCCGAATCCTCCCACCTTCGTCATCCCTGGGCGAAGCAGGAGCGAAGCTCCGTCGCGAAGACCCTGGGGTGACGAAGGGACAGCGGCGACGCGGCTGCGCTCCATCACGCCTGCGTCAGCGGATATTGCTCTTTCAGCGTCTTCAGCACCTGGTCGCCCGGCATTGGCGCGCCGAACATGAAGCTCTGCACATATTCGCAGCCCATCTGGCGCAGCTCCAGCGCGTCGCGTTCATCCGATATGCCCTCGGCGACCACCGAAAGGCCGAGCTCATGCGCCATGTTGACCATGGATTTGAGCAGCACCGCGCGTTTGGGCGTGCTGTCGTCGACGAAGCTCTTGTCGATCTTAATGGTGTCGAACGGGAACCGCGTCAGGTAGGCGAGCGATGAATAGCCGGTGCCGAAATCGTCTAGCGACAGGCCGATGCCGAGCTGCTTCAGCTTGGTCAGCACATGGGCGGTCTGCTCGGGATTGTCCATGACCAGGGACTCGGTGAGTTCGAGCCGGAAGCAGCGTGGTTTCAAATTGGCGCGCGCTATCACGGAACGCACATCGCTGACGAGGTCGCGGCGGATAAGCTGGCGGCTGGACAGGTTGACCGAGACCGATAGCGGCGCATCGCCGATCTGCTTTTGCCATCCCGCGAGATCCTCGGCCGCCTGCTGCATGGCGAACAGCCCAAGCTGCACGATCAGCCCGCAGCTCTCGGCGACCGGGATGAAATCGGCGGGCGGGATCATGCCGCGGCGCGGATGGTCCCAGCGCAGCAACGCTTCGAAGCCGGCGACGCTGCCGTCCTCGAGCCGCACGATCGGCTGATAGGCCAGCGTGAATTCGCGCCGCTCGATGGCGCGCCGCAAGTCGGATTCGAACTGCAAGCGGTCGGTGCCGACGGTGCGGAACGCAGGGCGGAATGGCTCGATCCGGTCGCCGCCGAAGCGCTTGGCCTGATGCATGGCGAGCTCGGCATCCTTGACCATGTCCTCGGCCGAGGTCTGCGCCGAGGTCCAGGTGATCAGGCCGATCGAGGCGGTCAGCACGATCTCGCGCTTGGCGAAGGTGATCGGGTTGTTGATCGCGTGCTTGATGGCATCGGCGACGCCCGCGATGCGGGCGGGATCCTGCTCGGACAGCAGCATCAGCGCGAACTGGTCGCCGGCGAAGCGCGACAGCGAATCCTTCGGCTTGAGCAGGCGGTGCAGGCGCCGCGCTATGGTGAGCAGGATGGTGTCGCCGGCCGAGATGCCGAGCCCGTCATTCACCTGCTTGAAGCGGTCGATGTCGATGACGAAGACGGTCGGCCGCACCTTCTCTTCGGTGCGGGCGATCGAGATGATCGCCTCAAGCCGGTTCATGAACAATTCGCGATTGGGCAGGCCGGTCAGATTGTCGTGCACGGCGTCGTGCAGCAGTCGCTCTTCTGATTTCTTCTGTTCGGTGACGTCGACCATGGTGCCGACGCAGCGGATCACCTCGCCATCCGATCCGATCACCGGACGCGCGCGCAGGGCAAACCAGTGATAGTGCCCATCGGCGCCGCGCAGCCTGAAGTTCTGCGCCACCCGGCCGCGGCGGTGTTCGAGCACCACGTCGAGCGTCGTGCGGAACGTGTCGCGGTCATCGGCATGCAGCACCGGCAGCCAGTTGCGGGCGGCACCGCCCAGGCTGTTGGGGGCAAGGCCGAGCTGGATGCTGACATCGGGCTTGGTAACGACGCGGTCGCGCAGAACGTCCCAGTCCCACACCGTATCGCCCGATCCCGCGACGGCCAGCGCCTGCCGCTCGAGGTCGGAGAACAGCCCCTGATGCAGCGCGCCACCGGCAAAGGCGTGCTGCATGACAGTGAAGCCGATCAACAGGATGATCAGGATCAAACCGCCGCCAAGTGCCGGCTGGGCGATGTCGTTGTCGAGCATGCCGGTGATTGCCATCCACGATCCGCATAGCCACAACAGCACCATGACCCAACTGGGCACAAGCATGATGGCGCGGTCATAGCCGCGAATGCCGAGGAAGATGATCAGGCCGAGCCCGGTCAGCGCGGTGGCGGCGAACGAGATGCGGGCGATGCCCGCGGCCACCGCCGGATCGACGATGGCGACACCGGCGATCAAGAGCAGTCCCAGGATCCAGACCAGGGCGCCATAGCTGAAATGGCCGTGCCACCGGTTGAGGTTGAGATAGGCGAACAGGAAGACCACGAAGGTCGCCGCCAGCGCCACCTCCGTTCCGGCCCGCCACATCTGTTCGTTGCCGGGCGAAATCTCGATGACCTTGTTGAGGAAGCCGAAATCGACGCAGATATAGGCAAGCACCGCCCAGGCGAGCGCTGCCGTCGCCGGGAACATCGATGTTCCCTTGACCACGAAGAGGATGGTCAGGAACAGCGCCAGAAGGCCGGCGATGCCGATGACGATGCCGCGAAACAGCGTGTAGGAATTGACCGAATCCTTGTAGGATTCCGGATCCCAGAGGTAGACCTGAGGCAGCTTCGGCGAGGCAAGCTCGGCGATGAAGGTGATCACCGTGCCGGGATTCAGCGTCACCCGGAACACGTCGGCGTCGGGGCTGGTCTGGCGGTCGAGCGCGAAGCCCTCGCTGGGCGTGATGGCGGCGATGCGCGTCGAGCCCAGATCCGGCCAGAAGATGCCGGAATTCACCAGCCGGAAATGCGGCGCGACGATCAGCCTGTCGAGCTGCTGGTCGGTGGTGTTGGCGAGCGCGAACACTGCCCAGTCGCCGGTCGAGCGGGCATCGTTGGCCTCGACCTCGATGCGCCGCACGATGCCGTCCGGCCCGGGCGCGGTCGACACCTGGAAGTTCTCACCCTGGTTGCGGTAAATCTCGACGGCGCGCGAAAGATCGAGCGCGACATCGTCGCGGGCAATCTTGATGGGTTCGACGGCAAAGGCCGACGAAGCCGCGCACAGCGTCAGCATCGTCGCCAGCAGAAAGGCGAACAGCGGCCCGTTTCGCAGGAAATTCGTCAAAAATCAGTCCTTCGTTCCAGCGCCCGGGGGATCGTCGGCGATCCGGGCGTAGAGGTAATGGTCCTGCCAGATGCCGTTGATCCTGAGATAGGATCGCAGAAGTCCTTCGCGCCGGAATCCGGCTTTTTCAAGCACGCGGATCGACCTGATGTTGTCGGGAATACAGGCGGCTTCGATCCGGTGCAACCTCAGCGTATCGAAGGCGAAGCGGGCCACCACCTTGACCGCGTCGGTCATCAGGCCGCGGCCGCCGAAGCGCTCGCCGATCCAGTACCCGACATGACCGCTTTGCGAGACGCCGTGGCGTATGTTGCCGAGCGTGATGCCGCCCGCGAGCTTGCCGCTCGATTTCTCGAAGATGAAGAAGGCGATCGCCGTTCCCTGTGCGTAGTCCTCGCGATAGCGGCTGATGCGCAGGCGCCATGCCGTGCGGTCGAGTTCGTCCGGGGTCCAGCGCGGCTCCCAAGGCTCCAGGAACGCCCGGCTTTCGCCGCGCACCGCCGACCACTCGCGATAGTCGTTGGTGAACGGCACGCGCAGCGTGACGAGGTTGCCCTTCAGTGCCGGCAGGTCACGGCGAAAGAAAGGGAGCGCGAACACGGCGCTTGGGACTTAGACGGCGAGTCTGCGGGCCGTGGTCTGCGTGCCCGGAAGCGAATCGAGGATCGCCTCGTATGGTGCCAGCGTACCCACGGGCCCGACAGCGGTAAGCGTCGGCTTGGTCGAGAACATCCGCGACGACAGGTCGGTCAGCCGCTCCACCGTCAGCGCCGACAGGCGCTCCATCAGCTCTTCCTTTGCGATCGGCCTGCCGAATAGGAGCAGTTGCCGCGCGATCTGCGAGGCGCGGCTGGCCGGGCTCTCGGCGGACATGATCAGCCCGGCGCGATACTGGGCGCGCGCACGGTCGAGTTCTTCCTGCAGGATGCTCTCGCCGGCCTTCTGCAACTCGTCGATGATGACAGGCACCAGTTTGGCGATATCGCTCTGCCCCGTCGCGGCATGGACGCCGAATATGCCGGTGTCGGAAAAGCCCCAGTGGAAGGCATAGACCGAGTAGCAGAGGCCGCGTTTCTCGCGGACCTCCTGGAACAGACGCGACGACATGCCGCCGCCGAGGATCATCGACAGCACCTGCGAGGCGTAGAAGTCGCGCACATGGTAGGCGCGGCCCTCGAAGCCGAGCACGATCTGCGCGTCCATCAGATCGCGGTCCTCGCGGAAATCGCCGCCGACATATTGCGCGTATTGCGGAATGGTGCTGTCGGCCTTGCTGCGGAAGCCGCCGAGCCGTTTTTCGACCTCGCGCACGAACTTGTCGTGCTTGACGTCGCCGGCGGCCACGATCACCATCCGCTCGGCGCCATACTGGCGTTCGATGAAATCGTGCAACTGCTTGGAGGTAAAGGATTTTACGGTTTCGGGCGTGCCCAGGATCGAGCGGCCGATGGTCTGGTGGCGGAAGGCCGTTTCGGTGAAACGGTCGAAGACGATGTCGTCGGGCGTGTCATGCGCGGCGCCGATCTCCTGCAGGATGACGTGCTGCTCGCGCTCGAGTTCCTGCGGGTCGAATTCGGACTCCTGCAGGATGTCGGACAGGATATCGACGGCCAGCGGCACGTCGTCGGAGAGCACCCTGGCGTAGTAGGATGTGGTCTCGACGCTGGTGGCGGCGTTGATCTCGCCGCCTACGTCCTCGATTTCCGAGGCGATCTCGAAGGCGCTTCGCCGCTTCGTCCCCTTGAACGCCATGTGCTCGAGCAGATGGGCCATGCCATGCTCGTCTTCGCGTTCGTTGCGGGCACCCGACTTGACCCAGGCACCCAAGGCAACCGATTCGATACTTGGAAGGGTTTCGGTGGCGACTGTCAGGCCGTTCGACAGACGGCTTACCTCAACACCCATATGGCTCTTACTCCCTAACGCGCCGCCCGCGCGCGGCGACTGACGTAATCTTCCACCATTTTCAGGTCGGATGGAAGTACCGTGTATTTTTCCTCAAATGTCATCAATCCACCTAGCCATGCGGGCAGGGCGGGCGAGACGCCGCTGGCGGCCTCGACGGCGGCCGGGAATTTCGCCGGATGCGCGGTGCCCAGCACCACCATCGGCACGGCGCCCGAAGCCTTGCCCGCCGCCACATGCACAGCTGCCGCCGTATGCGGATCGAGCAGGTAATTGCTGGTCGCGAGCGTCGAGCGGATGGTGGCGGCGACCTCATCCATCGTGGCGCGGCCGGCATCGAATTCGGACCGCATTCCGGCGATTTCCTGGGCTTCGATGGTAAAAGCGCCCGATTGCTTCAGGCCGGCCATGTAGCGCCGCACGGTCGCCGCGTCGCGGTTTGATGCCTCGAACAGCAAACGTTCGAAGTTCGAGGATACCTGGATGTCCATCGACGGCGAGGTGGTCGCAAAGACCCCTTTGGTCCGGTATTCGCCGGTCGCGAAAGTACGGGCGAGAATGTCGTTGTCGTTGGTGGCGATGACCAGCCGCTCGATCGGCAACCCCATCTTCTTGGCGGCGTAGCCGGCGAAGATATCGCCGAAATTGCCGGTCGGCACGGTAAAGGAGACCGGCCTGTCCGGTGCACCGAGCGACAATGCCGAGGAGAAATAATAGACGATCTGGGCCATGATGCGCGCCCAGTTGATCGAATTGACCCCCGACAGCGACACCCGGTCGCGAAAGCCGTGATCGTTGAACATATCCTTCAGCAGGCCCTGACAGTCGTCGAAATTGCCTTCGATCGCCAGCGCATGGACGTTGTCGGCTGTCGAAGTCGTCATTTGCCGCTGCTGCACCGGCGAGACGCGGCCATGCGGAAAGAGGATGAAGATGTCGGTGCGGCTGCGCCCGGCGAAGGCGTCGATGGCCGCGCCACCGGTATCGCCCGACGTGGCGCCAACGATGGTCGCATGCTGGCCGCGTTCGGCAAGCACATGGTCCATCAGCCGGGCGAGCAATTGCATCGCCACGTCCTTGAACGCCAGCGTCGGCCCATGGAAGAGTTCGAGGACAAAAGTGTTGGCGCCGGTCTGTACCAAGGGGCAGACAGCCTCATGGCGAAAGGTGGCATAGGCTTCGCGGACGAGACGCTCGAAGACCGGCGCGGCGATTTCGCCGCCGAGGAACGGCGTCAGCACGCGGATGGCGAGGTCGGGATAGGCAAGGCCGCGCATGGCGCGGATGTCGGCTGCCGGGAAGTGCGGCCATTCGCGCGGCACATAGAGCCCGCCATCGCGCGCTAGGCCGGCCAGGACGGCGTCGGAAAATCCAAGCGCGGGCGCTTCGCCGCGGGTACTCACATATTGCATGTCACTGATCCGTTCGCCGCTTGGTTTTCCGTTCACCACAAGGTGGTTAATTTCTGTGCCGGCTCTAGTCGCATTTTTGCCGCGCGGTTGATATACGTCACCAGCTTTGCGAGAGGGAAGTACGGTTTCATGGCGTTTCGTATATCAAGTGGTCGCTTTTTGGCGGGTCTTGCGCTCACGGGCTTTATGCTTGCCGTCGCCGGCTGCCAATCAGGCGACAACGGCATCCTGAACCTCGGTTTCGGCAAGAAGGACCCGGCGGCGCCACCGCCGCCGCAGGATCCCAAGGTGCTGGCCAGCCAGCTGAACGCGTATTGCCCAAGGGTGACGGTGCGCGATGGCACGGCGTTCTTCAACACCTATGTCAACGAGGTCCAGAAGCCCAAGCCGAAGCTCAAGAAGACCGGCGACGCCGCCGCGGATGCCGCGGCCCAGGCGGCGGCTGACGCCGCTGCTGCTACGCCGCCCGACGATTCGGCGAGAATCATTTACCAGGCGTCGATCAGCGACGTGACCCGCGATTGCAGCCGTAGCGACGGACAGCTGACGATGACGATCGCGGTTGCCGGCAAGATCGTGCCAGGACCGAAGTTCACGCCCGGCACCATCACCATGCCGATCCGCACGGCGGTCATGCACGGCACCGACGTGCTTTATTCGCAGATCCACCAGTATCAGGTCCAGGTGACCGATCCCTCGGTCGCCACCCAGTTTGTCTTCACCGATTCCAATATCGTCGTGCCGGCGCCGACGGCGCAGGACTATCAGGCCTATGCCGGTTATGACGAAACCGCGCCGAAGGCGACGACCGACAAGCCGAGGAAGAAGACCCACAGGAAGAAGGTCGCCGCGACGAACTAGGCGGCTGTCGGTCTGGCGTGCGTCGAGGAGGACGCACGCATCTCAGGCATCCGCGGACCACTCCGACAGCGCCGCGATAACGCTTTTCAGCTCCGCCCACCGCCGGATCACCGTTTCGGCGCCGGCTTCCGTCAGGGCATCGGCATGGCCGGGATAGCTGTGGCTGGCGCCCGTGAAACCGATCACGCGCATGCCGGCGGCCCTGGCGCCGGTGACGCCGTGCACGGAATCCTCGATGACGAAGGTGTTCGCCGGGTTGGCGCCGAGTTTTTCGGCGGCATGCAGGAAGACGTCCGGCGCCGGTTTGGTCTTCCCGGTCGGCGTCTCCATCGCCGAGAAGATGCGTCCGGCGAAGAACGGCAGCAGATGCACCTTCTCCAGCATGAACTCGATCCGATCCGAACGAGAATTGGAGCAGATGCAGCGCTGCGTCGTGACCGAGGCGACCGCTTCGCGCACACCCTCGATGGCGCGAACGTCGCTGCGCAATTTGCGGTCGACCAGTTCCTCGGCGCGATCGATCAGCGACACCTGGAACGGGATCTTCGATTTTTCCTCGATCCGCATCAGTATGTCCTTGAAAGTCAGGCCGGCATAGGTCTCCGCAATCTCCTCCGCCGAGATTTCATATCCGGCCAAGGTTATCAGCTCAGCCTCGACCCGCGCGGCGATGATTTCGGAATCGACGAGCACGCCGTCGCAATCGAAGATGACAAGATCTGGCTGGGGCATGGTGGTCCGGACGATGGAGGATGGAAGAATGGCCGCTCGGGGCTCAAGCGGCGCGGCATACACCAATGGGCACGGCTTCGCAAACTCCTGCACGGGATCGATAAAGCTTCACCGAATATTTACGCTGATCGGTAACCATAACGGGGAGTAAACAGTAACGCGTGCCTCGGGTGTAAAAATGTCAGCCGTGCGTCTTCTCGACGAGCTCTCCCATGCTCCCCAGCAATCCGAATGGCTGGACACGATCCTGAAAGGCGATTGCGTCGCGGCGCTCGACCGCCTGCCGGAAAAGTCGATCGACGTCATCTTTGCCGATCCCCCCTACAATCTGCAGCTCGATGGCGATCTGCACCGTCCCGACCAGTCCAAGGTCGACGCGGTCGACGACGACTGGGACCAGTTCGAGAGTTTTGAGGCCTATGACGCCTTCACCCGCGCCTGGCTGCTGGCGGCGCGCCGGGTGCTGAAGCCCAACGGCACGATCTGGGTCATAGGCTCCTATCACAACATCTTCCGCGTCGGCGCCAAGATGCAGGATCTCGGCTTCTGGATCCTCAATGACGTCGTCTGGCGCAAGACCAACCCGATGCCGAACTTCCGCGGCCGCCGCTTCCAGAACGCGCATGAGACCATGATCTGGGCCTCGCGCGATCAGAAGGGCAAGGGCTATACGTTCAACTATGAAGCGCTGAAGGCGTCGAACGACGATATCCAGATGCGCTCCGACTGGCTGTTCCCGATCTGCACCGGCGGCGAGCGCCTGAAGAACGACAATGGCGACAAGCTGCACCCGACGCAGAAGCCCGAGGCGCTGCTTGCCCGTATCATGATGGCGTCGACCAAGCCGGGCGACGTCGTGCTCGACCCGTTCTTCGGCTCCGGTACGACGGGCGCCGTGGCTAAGCGCCTGGGCCGCCACTTCGTCGGCATCGAGCGCGAGCAGGCCTATATCGACGCCGCCAATGAGCGCATCGACGCCGTGCGGCCACTCGACGAAGCGGATCTCACCGTGCTCACTGGCAAACGCGCCGAGCCGCGCGTCGCCTTCGTCAGCCTGATCGACACCGGACTGATGACGCCCGGCGCCACGCTCTATGACGCCAAGAAGCGCTGGGCCGCGAAGGTTCGCGCCGATGGAACGGTGGCGATCGGCGACAGCGCCGGCTCGATCCACAAGATCGGCGCCGAGGTGCAGGGGCTGGATGCCTGCAATGGCTGGACCTTCTGGCATTATGAGCGCAGCGGCGGCTTGACCCCGATCGATGAACTCCGCCGCATCGCCCGTCTCGGCATGGAGCGGGCAGGGGGCTGACCCCTGCCGCTTCCTATTTCGTTGATTCAAAATCTCAACGGATCGCCGGAAGCGATTCGGATCACGCCTTTATTCCAAACCGCTCAAGATCTGCTTTAAGCGTGCCGGCATCGGTGAACAGCACCGCTTGCCAGCCAGCGGCCTTGGCGCCGTCGACGTTCTTCTGGCTGTCGTCGATGAACAGTGTCGCGGATGGTTCGAGGCCGAACGCCGCCACGTGATGGTCGTAGATGTCGCGGTCGGGCTTGATCTTGCCGATATCGCCCGACACTGTCACGCCGCGCGGACGGCTGAGAAAATCGAAGCGCTGCCGGGCTTCGGCCAGCGTGTCGGATGCGAAGTTGGTCAGCATGGTCACGTCGTGTCCGCTTTCGATCAGGCCCAGCATGATGGCGACGCTGTCGTCATAGGCGTGCGGCACCATGTCGTTCCAGTAGCGGCGGAAGTTGCGGATGTTTTCCGCGTGCCCGGGATGGTCAGCAATCAGCAGCGCCTCGGCCTCTTGCCAAGTCCGGCCACGGTCCTGCTCGAGGTTCCAGTCATGCGTGCAGACATTGTCGAAAAACCACTGTCTCTCCCCGGCATCGGGAATGAGGCGACTGAACGGGATATTGGGATCGTAGTGGATCAGCACCTTGCCGATGTCGAAAACGATGTGGCGGATTTCAGTCATGGAGCCTCTTTGTACCTGATGGCGACGGTTTTTTCGTCGCGCCGGGTATCGCAGCCTCGATTGCCTTTTTCATGACAGTCGGCAGCGCCTCGCCCGAAATCTCACGGGCGGGCGACCAGAAATGCCCTGCCAGCGCATCACCTTTGATGTGGGCGCGAAAGACTTCGAGTTCGAGCGCGAAATGGGTGAAGACGTGCGTGATTTTGCCGGCGTGCCGCCAA
This sequence comes from Mesorhizobium sp. ES1-6, assembly GCF_020164775.1. NCBI lineage: Bacteria > Pseudomonadati > Pseudomonadota > Alphaproteobacteria > Hyphomicrobiales > Phyllobacteriaceae > Mesorhizobium > Mesorhizobium sp. ES1-6. Next base: position 14,310 of record NZ_JAIUGU010000004.1, on the reverse strand, counting down.
TCGCCGGGGAAGGGCGCCGCCGCTTGCGTGGTGGCTCCGTCCACCCGTGCCGTCCAGGCGGTGGTCGGCACTTCCGTCATGCCGCCAAGCAGTCCCTTTTCCGGCCGCTTGCGCAAAAGAATGGCGCCGTCCTCACGCACGGCCACGAAAGCCGCGCCGCGCCGCAGCGGTTTGTCGGCCTTCGGCAGCCGCACGGGGAAATTCTCGGGGTCGCCTGCAATGACGGCGCTGCAGTTCCCGCGCAGTGGGCATAGCATGCAGCGCGGCCGGCGCGGCGTGCAGATCGTGGCGCCGAGGTCCATCATCGCCTGGGCGAAGTCTCCGGGCCTCGTCGCCGGCACCATACGCTCGACATGGCCCCGTATCTCGGCCTTGGCTTCGCCGAGCGGCGTCGTGATCGAAAACAGCCGTGAGATGACGCGCTCGACATTGCCGTCGACAACGGCTGCGGGGCGGTCGAAGGCGATCGCCGTTATTGCCGCCGACGTATAGGCGCCAATCCCCGGCAATTCTCTAAGGCCGGCCTCTGTATCGGGAAACCGGCCGCCGCGGGCCGCCACCAGATCGGCGCAGGCCTTGAGGTTGCGGGCACGGGAATAGTAGCCGAGCCCCGCCCAGGCTTTCATCACATCCTCGGTCGGCGCCGCGGCCAGCGCCGTGACATCGGGCCATTTCTCGACAAAGGCACGGAAATAGGATTTCACCGCTTCGACGGTGGTCTGCTGCAGCATCACCTCGGACAGCCAGATACGGTAAGGGTCGGGCCGCACACCGCGTGCATGGTCGCGAGGGCTCACGCGCCACGGCAATTCGCGATGATGCACGTCGTACCAGGCGAGCAGGCGTGACGCAGTGTCGTCTGGGATGGCCTTGCGGGTCTGGTCTGCTGGTGCCATTGATCTTGCGTTGGCCTGGCCGGTATCTGCTGGGTCGTGGCTGGAGAACGCACATGGCAGGGAAAAGGCGCTTCGGCAATCCCATTCCGGTGAGCGATCTCGCCACCGAGATCCTCGATCCGGTGCTGCGCAAGCGGGCGGGCATCTCGATCGGCCTCGTCCAGTCCTGGGAAGAGATTGCCGGCCCGCGCCTCGCCACCCACTCGCGGCCCGAAAAGATCCAGTGGCCGCGTCGCCTGCACGAGGACGATCCGTTCGAGCCGGCCGTGCTGGTCATCGCCTGCGAAGGCATGGCCGCGCTTCATCTGCAGCACGAGACCGGCGAGATCATCAACCGGGTGAATGCTTTCCTGGGTTTCACCGCGATAGGCCGCATCAGGATCGTGCAGAAGCCGGTAAGCTCGGGAAAAGCCCGGCCCAGACCCACCCTCAGGGCACTGAGCGCGGCGGAAAAGGCGAAATTGGCCAATACTGTCGGGCTGATCGAGGATGACGGGCTACGCGCCTCGCTGGAACGGCTGGGTGCGACCATTCTGGGCGGGAGGAAAGTTTAGTTCGCACTGGAAATAGTCATAGCTTTGTCGTTAATCTCGCGCATTCGTGATCGCCCTTGTCAGGTTTCACGATTGGATTGGGGACAGGGATGCCTTAATTCGCGCCAACTCTCGCTTTTTCGTGCCTTTGCATTGCAAAATCCAACCCTTATCAGGTGATTCGTATGAGCCGTCCCCCGTTTGGCCAAAGCTTCTCTCGCAGAAACGTCCTGACTTCGCTTGCAGCCATCCCGGCGGTAGCCCTGCTTGCCGCCTGCAGCGATTCCGGCGAACAGGCGAAGGCCGCGGATGTCAAGCCCGCGGACCCGGCCACGCCCGCAAAGCCGGCCACGCCCGCCGCGGTCCAGGTGCCGGAGGCGCAAGGCACGGTGGATATGGCCGAATTGCTGAAGCCGGGTGCGCTGCCCGACAAGCAGCTCGGCAAGGATGACGCCAAGGTCACCATCGTCGAGTATGCTTCGATGACCTGCCCGCACTGCGCGCATTTCGCCGAGACCACCTTCCCGGATTTGAAGACCAAGTACATCGATACCGGCAAGGCCCGTTACATCCTGCGCGAATTCCCGTTCGATCCGAGCGCCGAAGCCGGTTTCATGCTGGCGCGCTGCGCCAAGGATAACTATTTCCCGATGGTCGACGTGCTGTTCCGGCAGCAGGCGAACTGGGTCGGCGTGTCCAACACCAAGGATGCGCTGCTGCAAATCTCGAAGCTCGCCGGTTTTACACAGGAGTCCTTCGAGGCCTGCTTGACGGACCAGAAACTTCTGGACGATGTGAGATCGGTCCAGAAGCGTGGCGCCAATGAATTCAAGGTCGACTCGACACCGACCTTCTTCATCAACGGTAAGACCTACAAAGGGGCGATGTCGATTGAGGAAATGTCGGCCATCATCGACCCTCTGCTCTGACATCGGCTCAGCGCTGAAGCGGCAGCGCTCCGGCGCTGCTTGCCTTTCTTTCTGTTCGCGCGCCATGCGCCCTATCGCAAAACTTCGGTACACTTTTGCGGAACCGGTGTATGAGGCGCGTGAATGAAGTTTTCGCGCCTTCGCCTCCTCGGCTTCAAGTCCTTCGTCGAACCAGGCGAGTTCGTCATCGAACGCGGCCTGACCGGCATTGTCGGACCCAATGGTTGCGGCAAGTCGAACCTTGTCGAGGCGCTGCGCTGGGTGATGGGCGAAAGCTCCTACAAGAACATGCGCGCGTCCGGCATGGACGACGTGATTTTTTCCGGCTCGGGCACGCGTCCCGCCCGCAACACCGCCGAAGTCACGCTTTTCCTCGACAACAGCGACCGCTCGGCGCCATCCGCCTTCAACGATGCCGACGAACTTCAGGTATCGCGCCGCATCGAGCGCGAGGCGGGCTCGCTCTACCGCATCAACGGCAAGGAAGCGCGCGCCAAGGACGTGCAGCTCCTGTTCGCCGACCAGTCGACCGGCGCGCGTTCCCCCTCCATGGTTGGTCAGGGGCGGATCGGCGAACTGATCCAGGCCAAGCCCCAGGCGCGCCGCGCTTTGCTCGAAGAGGCGGCCGGCATTTCCGGCCTGCACACCCGCCGCCACGAAGCGGAACTGAGGCTGAAGGCCGCCGAACAGAATCTCGAACGCCTGGATGATGTCGTCGGCGAACTGGAAAGCCAGATCGAAAGCCTGAAGCGCCAGGCGCGCCAGGCGTCCCGCTTCAAGAACCTGTCGGCCGACATCCGCAAGGCCGAAGCGACGCTTCTCCATCTGCGCTGGACGCTGGCCAAGACACAGGAAGGTGAGGCGCGTTCGGCGCTGGCTGTCGCCACCGCTTTGGTCGGCGACCGCGCCGCCACGCAGATGAACGCGGCCAAGGAGCAGGGCATCTCCGCCCATCGCCTGCCTGACCTGCGCGACGCGGAAGCCGCGGCTGCCGCGGCCTTCCAGCGGCTGTCGATCGCCAGGTCGCAGATCGAGGAAGAAGCCGGCCGCATCCGCACCCGTCAGGCCGAACTCGAGCGCCGGTTGCAGCAGCTCGACGGCGACATCGCCCGCGAAGAGCGGATGGTGCGCGACAATGCCGACGTTCTCGAGCGCCTGCGCGCGGAAGAGGCTGCGCTGAACTCGGAGAACGCCGGCGCCGCCGAGCGCGAGGCCACCACCCGCGCGGCATTCGAACAGGCCGCCGCGACGCTTGCCCAAAGGGAAGCCAAGCTCGCCGCGCTGACGGCCGAGCGCGCCGAGGCCGCCGCCTCGCGCCATCAGATCGAACGGACCTTGCGCGAAACCGCCGAGCGCCGCGATCGCTTCGCCCGCCAGCTCGCCGATGTCGACCGGGAATTGTCTGATATCCTCGCCAAGGTGGCCGGCCTGCCGGATCCGGCCGAGAAGCAGGCTCTGGTCGAACAGGCGATGGCACTGCTGGAGGAATCCGAGGCAGCGGTCTCGCAGGCCGAGGAGTCGGTCATCGACGCTCGTGGCGCCGAAAGTGCCGCCCGCCCGCCGCTTCAGGAGGCCAGGGCGGAGCTGGCGCGGGTTGAGACCGAAGCGCGCACGCTGGCCAAGATCCTGAACGCGGCCAGCGGCGACCTCTTCCCTTCCGTGCTGGAGCAGATCAGCGTCGAGCGCGGCTTCGAGACCGCTCTGGGGGCGGCCCTGGGCGAGGATCTCGACGTGCCGCTCGACCGCAGCGCGCCGGCGCATTGGGGCGAAAGTCAGATCCAGCCCGGCGACGCAGCCCTGCCGGAAGGCGTCAAGAGTCTCGCCAGCGTGGTGCGCGCGCCGGCCCAGCTTGCGCGCCGCCTGGCGCAGATCGGTATCGTCGAGGCCGCCGACGGCCGCAGGTTGCAGGGGCTTCTGGCTCCCGGCCAGCGCCTGGTCAGTCGCGAGGGCGCGCTGTGGCGTTGGGACGGCCTGACCGCCAGCGCCGATGCACCGACGGCCGCGGCCCAAAGGCTGGCACAGAAGAACCGTCTTGCCGAACTCGATGCCGAGGCGATTCAGGCGACGCTCGTCCTGCGCCAGGCCGAGGAGGTGCTGGCACAGGCCGAGCAAGCACTTCGGCAGGCGAGCGAGGCCGAGCGCAACACGCGTCAGGCCGGACGCGATGCCCAGCACCGGCTGGACGCCGCCCGCAATGCACTTGCCGAGGCCGAGAAGGCCGGCGGCGAACTGGCGAGCCGGCGTGCCGCACTCGATGAGGCCCGCGCGCGCATCGTCGACAGCCACGAGGAGACGTCGGCGGCTTTTGTCGAGGCCGAGATGTTGCTGCAGGACGCGCCGGATCTCGGCGACCTGCAATTGCAGCTCGAACAGTCCTCGGCCAACGTTTCCCGCGATCGCGCCGCCTTGGCCGATGCGCGCGCCGTCCATGAAGGGCTGCGGCGCGAAGCCGAGTCCCGCACGCGCCGGCTGGACGCCATTGGCACGGAACGCAGCAACTGGCTGGTGCGCGCCGAAAACGCCTCGACGCAGATCGCTTCCCTCGGCGAACGCAAGGCCGAGGCCGAGGCCGAGCGCGAACGGCTGGCTGATGCGCCCGACGAGATCGATGCCAAGCGCCGTGCGCTGCTGTCGCAACTCACCGAGGCCGAGACCTTGCGCAAGGCGGCGGCCGACCGTCTGCAGGAAGCGGAGAACAGGCAGGCCGAACTGGACAAGGCGGCGACCGGTGCCATCCAGTCGCTGGCCGAAGCGCGCGAAACCCGCGCCCGCGCCGAGGAACGGCTGACGGCGGCCGACGAACGCCGGCTGGAGGTCGAGGCGCGCATCCAGGAAACGCTGAACACGCCGCCGCATCTGGTCATCCGCCACACCGGGCTGGAGGCCGACGATCCGATGCCCGAGATGGCCGAGATCGAACGCCAGTTGGATCGGTTGAAGATCGAGCGCGAACGGCTCGGCGCGGTCAATCTGCGCGCCGAGGAAGAGCAGAGGGAGCTTTCCGAGCGACTGGAGACGATCGTGTCCGAGCGCGAGGATATCATCGAGGCGATCCGCAAGCTCAGGCAAGCGATCCAGAGCCTCAACCGCGAAGGGCGCGAGCGCCTATTGGCAGCCTTCGATGTCGTCAACGGTCATTTCCAGCGGCTGTTCTCGCATCTGTTCGGTGGCGGCACTGCGGAATTGCAGCTGATCGAATCCGACGATCCATTGGAGGCGGGACTTGAAATCCTGGCCCGTCCGCCCGGCAAGAAGCCGCAGACCATGACGCTGCTCTCCGGTGGCGAGCAGGCGCTGACGGCGATGTCGCTGATCTTTGCCGTGTTCCTGACCAACCCGGCGCCGATCTGCGTGCTCGACGAAGTCGACGCGCCGCTCGACGATCACAATGTCGAACGCTTCTGCAATCTCATGGACGAGATGGCCAAGACCACCGAGACGCGTTTCGTCATCATCACGCACAACCCCATCACCATGGCGCGCATGGACCGGCTGTTCGGCGTGACCATGGCCGAGCAGGGCGTCAGCCAGCTTGTTTCGGTCGATCTGCAGGCCGCCGAAGCCATGCGCGAGGCAAGCTGAGGCGTTAAGGCCCAGAGCAATTCCAGGAAAAGTGCGTAGCGGTTTTCCCGGGAGAAGCGCGTAGCGCTCCGCCTTGGGAATTGCGTAAAAACAAGGCCGGGAGAAGCGCGTAGCGCTTCGCCTTGGGAACTGCGTAAAAACAAGGAATGAGCGGGCCAGCGATTCTACCAAACGCTGAACCGCTCTAAGACTATTCAGCCAGTCTGGCCGTGTCTGTGCGAATGCTGCTTGGCAGAGGCCCAGATGAAATAAATCCAGCCCAGTTTGAGCACAGGCACCCTGCGATCCCGCTCGCGATCTCGCAGTTCGCGGTAGGACTTCAGCTTCAGCGTGCCGCGGGGCAATCTGATTCGCAGTACCATGACTGCGACAGTATACGCAGGTTCGCCGATCTCACAAAGGGTCAGGGAAAGTCGTTTCGCTCCCCGCCCGGACGTTTGGACGGACGGTCGGAAATCGTCGCCGGCCACCAGACGACAAAATACTTGCCGACCTGCCAGACCGGCACCTCGCGCTTCTGCTCGCGGCGGCGCAATTCATGATGTTGCTTCACTTTCAACGTGCCGCCTGGAAGCCTGATTTTAAGGGCCATCGTGTTTCTTGTGCTGCCAATTGGTTGATCTGGGCATCTCAATGTATCCGCCGCCGAATCCAGTTCGCGCAGGTCGCTGCCAGCAGACCGAACGCCATGCCGATGCAGTCGGCGACCCAGTCGAACACGTCGAGGTCACGGCCTATCAGCGACGTGCCCTGGAGGATTTCGATCGCGGCACCGACCAGCGCGAGGAAGATGATCAGCCTCGCCTTGCGATCGGGCCAGCCCAGACCTCCCAGAAACGCCAGGACCGCGAAGGCGCTGGCATGGTTGGCCTTGTCGTAGGGGAAGCCGATGTCGATGCCGAATTCATCGAGGCGGGGTATCGGTAGCAGCGCCAGCACCAGAACGGCAATCAGCGTGACGACAAAAGCAATCCGTTCGACGGCTGAGTAAAATTTCATTCTGCTCCAACAGTCTGCTTCGACACCCGCCATCGAAGCCGGTTCCGAGATCTTCGCGGCCTGGCGATGCCCGTCCGCGCGGCAGGCTGGCACTGTCTCGCACGATTGCATCAGCCGGCTTTGGAAAGCAACGAGCCCCGTCTCGTGGTCACAAGGAGATCCCAGGCCGTCTTGCCGGCGCAGGACACGCCTTTTACTATTGCCGATATGAGAGCGCGGATTTTCCCGGATTTGGGAAGGTTGTTGCCCGGCAAAGCGGGTTCCACTTCTTTCACGCAAGGCTTCGGGAGGCGCCAGAGACCGTCAGGTTGAAGCGCGTTGGATACGCGACAGTTCGAAACCGCCTTTGCCCGACAAGCTTTCTTCCGCCGGCCGGAACATGTCCTCGAAGTCGAGTTCCTGCTCGAAAACCACGCCGCCGACAGTGACGGCCAGGATCTCCTCGGCACCCCGAGGGGCGAAATAGACCTGCGCGACACGGGCGCGGATACGCTCGCCAACCGTCCTGGCGTCGGCCTCGTCCGTTCCGGGAAGGAAGACACCGAACATGGACGCGCCTATGCGGCCGACGACATCTTGCGAGCGCACGCAAGACCGGATGCTCGAGGCTATCAGGCGCAAGGCTTCGTCGCCCCAGTTCAGGCCGTGGCGCAGATTGATGGCGTTCAGATGTTCAGGATGAATGACCAGGAAGGCGCCCGATCGCTCGCCCGGCGGGAAAGCTCTGATCGCCCGTCTCTCGATCAGCGACGTGAAGACGTTGCCGTTCAGGCAACCCGTCAGCGTATCGAAGGTGGCAGCCCTGTTGAGTTCGCGCCGATAGCGACGGATCTCGGCCAGTTTCAGGCCTATGAACACAAAAAGCGGCAGGCAGATCACCACGGGCAAAAGCGTCGCGGTGATCATGCCGCGCCCGAAAGGCGTCAGCGTCTCGCTGAACAACAGCAGATAGTTCAGCACCAGGGAGAGGCCGAGGCTGCCTGTGGTTCCAAGGAAGGCCAACCAGGCAATGGTTTTCCATTCGTGATGGGCCGGGACACCGGCTGCTGCGTTGCTCATGGTCGATCTCCGTTCGATCACCAAGCATAAGGCCGGCAAGTTAGGATTTCGGTTTCGAAGAACAATACAATTTGAGGCGTCGGCATGGATCGCCCAGCTGGCTGGAGAGAAGGCCGGCCTCTGCCGCGAATCCGGTTCTGCCGCCTATGGGGGGCCGAAGATTCCCATCTGCGCCGTCCTGGCTGTTTCCTCCGCCTTGCCATAGATGCCGCTCGGCAAGGCCTGCGCCCAACCATTCGATACGAGCCAGGCGCCGACGTCCTGCTTGCCCAGCCTGCATGTCGCCGCGACAGGGAAGCGGTCGACCTCTGGAGGCACGAAACAGTTCAGCGCCCGCCCGCGCATCCAGTTGTTGAAGGCCGCGCGCGCCCGCTGCCCGCATGGCCACGAAACGTCGTGAAACAGGCAGACCCTGTCGGGCTCGACGCCCTGGGTTCCGCTGATGAACAGTTTCCGCCCCATGGAATCGAAGCCGGCCGACGTCGTGGCCACCGGACGGTACAGCAGCGTTTCGCGCCAATCCCTGGGCATCGATGACTTGGGGCGTGACGCCAGGCCAAGGTCGCCAAGCGGCGAACGAGGGTCCACCCGCTCCATGTCGGTTCCCTCGATCCGGGGTGGTGCGATGAGATCCTCGGCAATCTTGCGGGCCGAATTGACGATCGATCGACCCCGAGCTTGCGCGATGTCATCGTTGACATCCGGGGCCGGCTCGATGGCGGCGGCCCGTTCGACGGGGAACAGGGTCGCCGCCTTGCCCAGCAGCAGAACACCGACGAGAAGCTCGAGGCTTGCGACCGCGATCATCATGCGAAGGCGCCCCGCTTGTCCCATCGGGCCGCCCGCGCCCAACCCCCTAGAAGCTGGGCGTTGATTTGGCAACCAGTTTGAGCGCACCTTTTTCAATCCGGTAAAACGGCATCGAGCGTTCGCTGGAACCATCGGCGCGGAACCTGAACAAGCCGGTCGATCCGCGAAATCCATTCAGGTTCTCGAAAACCTGCCTGTTGAAACCGTTCGGTCCGGCAGCGCTCGCAATGCCCGCGGTCAGGGCAACCATGTCATAGGCATAAGCGACATTGACGTCGGCCTGATAGTTGAAGGTGGCCTTGAAGCGATCCGAAATGGGACCTGTTTCATGTTGGTCGAGCGTCGCTATATAGGCGCCTTCGAAAAGCGGACTGGTCGGATGGTCCAGCCAACGATTCGTACCGACCACGGAGGTCGATTTTCCCGGAATGCCTTTTGCCTTCAGGGCGATCAGGATTGGCGACGGATTGCTGTCGCCGCTGGCGACGATCACGGCATCGGGAGCGTCCACCAGCGAGCCCATGTCCGCCACCGCCTTTGCCGCGCTGTCGGCGCTAGTATAGGGGATGGTTATTGCGAGGGCGGCGCCGTACACGCTGAGGCTGTTGGCAACCCGCTTTTCGAAAATGTCGGCACTCGCGCCGGCCGGCACCAGCAGGACGAACTTCTTGCCGCCCTTGGCCGCGATCGCGCCGGCGCCCGCCGCCGCGCTGTCGGCTTCGGTAAGGCACACCGCATAGACACCGGGTCCGCCGGCAAAATTATCGGCAAGGGCCAGGACCACCGGGCGGTTCGAGCCGGACAGTTTCGCGACATGCTGGGCCGCCGGCAGTTCGGTCGGGCCGATGACCACTTTCGCTCCCGAGGTTATCGCCTTTACGGCCAGTTGCTGGGAATAGGTCGCGTCACCCCTTGTGTCCTCGACGGTGAGCGTCAGCAGCGGGTTGCCGAGATCCGTCATCGCGAGCTTGGCGGCGTCGAGCATCTTTCGGCCGTTCTCGCCCACCGATCCGGGGGCGGACAGCGGCAGCAGCATGGCAATCCGGGCAGGTCCCGTGCCGAGGGTCTGCGTGGCCTGACCGGGACCGGGGGCTGCGACACCCGGCTGCTGAGCCCTGGCGGCGACGGCGGCCGGGTCTAGCGCGTCGGAGACCGAGCCACCCGATTGACAGCCGAACAACGCCACGGCCAGTGCACAGGCGACCGCCCATGTCCGCGGACCGTGGTGGACCTTCCGGTCACATACCATTCTTGCCCCCCAACCCCTGTCCGCGGTCTACACCCGTAACACGTCCTGCCCGGCTTCATTGTCGACACACTTCGCGGCGATTCTGCGTCTCATGCGGCCGACTTGCTCAGTCGCGAACAGCTGTGCCCAGAGCGTTTTGATCCGCCTGGCCTGCTCCGCGCTTCGATAGTCGGCGCATTTCATATAGCGTGGGCCGGGCACGAAAAACCTGCGTACGCAGACACGCTTTGCCCCGGCCGGGTTGCTCTCCGGCTCCTGCGAAAGGGCGGAAAACCCGAACGTCGCGAGGGGTAACGGCCCGACCACCTCCAGGCCGTCCCTTGCCAGTATGGCCCTCGCGCGCTCGCAGTAGCGAACGGAAAGAGCCGAGAACCGGGTCTCGTTGCGCCAGTATCGGTTCAAGGCCGTGGATCGATGCCTCGCAGGTCGCGAACGCCATGTAGGCCTCGCGCGACCACGTGGATGCAGCGCTGCAGGGCATCTGCCGCACCGCGATGGCTGATGGTGCCTGTTCTACCGAAGACGGCTCGAATTCCCTGGCCGGCGCGGCCGGCACCAGCCAACCGATCAGCGCGACCGCCCCAGCGATCACGGTGAGCGGTGCGCGATCGCCATTCATCGGACCCGCCGGGCGCCCTCGCTCTTGCGGTCAGTTCATGTACTCGACCATGCGGTCGTGAAAACACTCGCACTTGTTGAGATAGTCTTCGTCGCGATAATTGGTCTTGAGATAGCCATAGGCCTTGCCGCAGGCGACCTTGGCTTCCGAAGCCCAGACGAAGACCGGCCGGGACGAGTTGATCCATTCCGGGCTACTGGCGACGGCGCTCGACTCATCCATCAGCTTCACGACCTGTGTCGTGAGGTCGACCGTGTTTTCGGTCAGCACGAGATTGGATGTTCCAACGGTGCGGCAATAATCGGCCGTCGAGCCGCCGATGATGTCGGCGGCATTGAGGCCCGTCGACAAGATCGACAGCAGACCGGCTCCGAAAGCCACACGCAGCATTCTTTTCATGTTTCCCACCCTTTTTAGCTTCAGGCCACGTCCGTCTTGGTGCCGTGACTGTCATCGTAAAGTATCTTCACTGCTTCCGCCGCGCTGTTGAAGACGTAGTTCTCCAGCACCGCGACGGTATGGAAGTTATCGCCGCCGCCATTCGTGTCGACCATGACGTCGGTGTTGGCCGGATTCGCCGAAGATTGCGCCAATTGGACATAGCCGGTGGACTCCAGATCGGTTACGCCGGCCAGGCCCTTGAGCAGGGCGGAAAGGTCTATCTTGTCGCCGTCGTGGAAGTCGGCGATCAGGTCGGTGACTTCGAGCGAGCCGATGGCGAAAGTCTTGGTGCCGTCGGAAGCAACGGACGCCGGCGCTGGTGCGACAAGCGAGGTATCGAGTTCCACCTCGACATAGTTGCCGGTCGTTCCGTCGGCCATGTGAAAGGTTCCGTTGCCTGTCACGGTCTGTCCGTCGATTTCGCCGACAGCCTGGTTGGCCGCCGTGCTTATGGAGACAATACCGTTGTCGGCAAGCTTAGACAATTCCCCCGCGTCGCTGGCGCCGTTGGCATTGGCGTCCTTCCAGATCAGCAGGCTGCTGAACGCCGCGTCATTGTGGTCGATGACGCCGTCATGGTTGCTGTCGAGCGATGCCAGCGCGGCAGCGCCGCTGGCGAAGTGGCCACCGTTGAAGTTCGGCGTGAACAACTCCGTGCCGTCATCGATCTTGCCATCATGGTTGAGGTCGACCGCCAGCATGCCGTCATTCGATGTGTTCCAGGCGAGATGGTCTTTCGTCCCGTCGCCATTGATGTCGAACTGGACACCGTGGCTAAGGTCGGAAAAGGTGAACCCATCATGGTTCAGGTCGAGAATGATGGGGTCGGTAGCGCTGTTGTAGACGACAAAATCCGTGCTGGTAAGCGTGGTAAGCTGTCCAAGCGTAGTGATGTTGTCGAAGGTCGCGACCTGTGTGCGGCCAGTAGCATCGCTCCAATTTGTGTCGAACCAGAGTTCGCCGTGGCCAGTGGTCGAGTTGAAGACAAGTACGTAAGCGTTGACTGCCACCGCGGCTGTTGCTGCCGCGATTTGCGCTGACGTCTGTGCAGCGCTGATTTGAACGATATGCGCCGAGTCGCCGACTGTGAGGGCGGAGACCGATCCCCGCAGTGCAAAGTCGCTAGCGTTGAGGGCATTGCCGGCCGAGGTTCCAGTGGTGTTGGCGAAATTGACGCTGCCGCTTCCGGTCGAGCCCGTGTCCAGCAGACCGATCTTGTCGGTACCGGCGAGGAAGTCCTTGACAGTATCCGTCCCTGTGTTGGTCGCCAGCCGGAACTGATCAGCGCCGGTGCCGCCAATAAGGATGTCGTTACCACCGCCTCCGCAAATAGTGTCATTGCCGGCGCCGCCAATCAGAGTGTCGCCGGTAGCAGTGCCAGTCAAACTGTCGTTCCCGGAAGTCCCGGCGATAGCCTCAACCGTCAGCTGATTGCCCGTTGTGCCATCGATATGGACATTGAAGGTTTGCGAAGCGGTGTCGCCGTCGTGATCCGTAACCGTTACTTTGATGCCGTTGAAGTCGAGGTCTGCTGGCGGGTTTTGAGACGCGGCGCCGACTTCAACACCATTCAAACGGAACCCGCCGGTATTGGTGCTGTCGCTGATGACTTTCACACCGTAGATAGCATCGCCAGCTATATAGTTGCCTGTGCCCGCGGCCGCCGACCAGTCAAGGTTGCTGATCTGGATAACATTGCCGGATGTCGCGCTAAGCGTCACTTGGTCATAAATCGTCATGCTGGCATTGAGGTAAACCAGGACGGTAATTTTGGCCGTCCCCATGCCGCCCGTGTAGCCTTGGGTTGTGAATTTGAAATCGTCGACACCATGGCCCGTCGTATTGTTACCATCATCGACGAATGCGAATTTTATGGATTCGCCGGGATCATTTGACTGGCCAGCGCCGCCCTTGACGGCCCAACCCTGCGAACTGGTATTCACTTCATCCGAGCTTTGACCGGGGGTGCCATTGCCGTCATCGCCGGTCACAACAATGTTGAAGTTGGTGGCCGCGCCCAAGTCCACGAGCAGCGAACCTGTCGGCCCTCCAGCTGTCGCAGAGGTTGCCGCGATTGGATTGAAGACGATATCGCCTGTCCGGTGCAGCACTTCCAGCGAGTCCGTGCCATTGGCGTTCAGCGTCAGCTTGGCAACGACATCGCTCCCCTCCATCAGGTTCAACACGATCTGGGATGCCGAGCTGGAGGCAATTTGTACGTTCTGCCCGGTCGCCGAAACGCCGCCAAATCCATCCGCGCCGTACTGCCACTCTGCAAATTGCCCATTGTAGGTGGTTGCCGTTGCCGGATTGAGCGCTGACAGGCTGACAATGCCATCGCCGTTACCGTCATTGACGAGGGTGAAGACCGGCCCGTCGTCATTGACCTTGACGGTCAGCGAGGCGTTGGCCGTGTCGTTGTCGCTGTCGGTGACCTTGATGGCGAAGTTCTCTCCGGTCGCCTGGTCGGCGGCCCCGATCTGGTTGGGATTGGCGTTGGTCACATTGTTGGAGAGCGTGTAGCTGTAGCTGTAGACGCCGCCGCTCACGCTCACCGTCAGCACGCCGTTGACGCCCTGGACCGTGCCGCCGGCGGTCACATCCACCAGGGCGCTGTTCTTGTCCATCACCTCGAGCTTCTGCAGCGTGTCGCCGCCCGTGGTGATGTTGAACGTGCCCGCCGTGGTTTCCGAATGATCCGAGTTCAAGGCTGGATCGGCAAGCTCGCCGGTCCCCGCCGGCAGACCCTTCTCGTCGACAACCGCGGTCGCGTTGACCGACGGGCTCCCGCCCTCCGGCGTCACCGTGATCGTCGGGATCGAGTCCGCCTTCAGCGTCAGCGACACCGTCGCCGTCGACTTGTCGCCATCACCGTCGATGATCGTGTAGGTGAAGCTGTCGGCCGTCGAGGAGCTGCCCGCCCCGGCATTGGGCGTATAGGTGAACAGGTGGGTGGTCGCGTCGTAGCTCACCACGCCCTGCGTGGCCTGCGTGAACGTCACCTTCGAGGTGTCGCCAACCGCCACGCCATCGGCGCCGAACACGTCATTGGCGAGCGCGTCGATCGTGAACGGCGCATTCTCCGTCGTCTGCGTCGCGCTGTCGTTGTTGGCGTGCGGCCCGTCGTCATTGACCTTGACGGTCAGCGAGGCGTTGGCCGTGTCGTTGTCGCTGTCGGTGACCTTGATGGCGA